>QHOX01000045.1 GCA_003219465.1 Verrucomicrobiota bacterium
TTCCTTGACGTAATCCTTTCGGAAATTGCCCAGATCTTCGAAACAGATAAACGCTTTGCTGTCGAGGTCGGACACCTTCTTTTTGGCGAACTCGAGAAGCGACGGCCGAATCAAGTCGGCGATCATTCCGTTGTGCGGCGACTTCGGCTTTTTACAAACCTGACAGACGAGTGGCGTAGTACTCATCGGAATCCGCTGCCGATTTAATCTGGTTCTGCGCCGCTTGTCGATTCTATCGTCAATCGACTTGAATATCTGATGGCAAACTCACACCTTCTCGCATGGAAGAACCGGAAGTCCCTCTCGAGCATCTGCACGAACAAACACACGAAACGGCGAAACACAGTGGCGAAACCTGGATTTCTTGGGTGGCATTGAGCACCGCGATCCTGGCTGTTCTGGCTGCCATCGCCAGCCTGCTCTCGGGCGAACACGCGAACGAAGCGGTGATGAGCCAGATCGAAGCTGCTGACCAGTGGAGTTATTACCAGTCGAAAAGCATCAAGGCCGCGGTACTCGATGCGAAAACAGCGTTCACCGGCGCACCTGATGGAGAAGACCAATCGAAACGTGTCCGGTACGAGAAAGAACAGGAAGAGATAAAGTCGGAAGCGGAGCAGAAGCAAGCCGCAGCGAAATCATATTTTCACAAACACGAAGTGTTCGCCCGCGGCGTGACCATGTTCCAAATCGCAATTGCCATCGCTGCGATCTCTGCGCTCACAAGGAAGCGCTCATTCTGGGTTGTGAGCCTGGTGTTCGGCGTGTTTGGCTGCGCGTTTCTCGTGCTCGCCGCGACGGCAAGGTAGGGACGGTCGAGCGCGCGACCTCTAATCAAATCGTCCGTTGCGCCCAGGTTGGATCCGTAATTCGTTCGTTAAGCGCAGCTCGCAAACGATCAAGAAACGGCACCTGCGTAGGCTTCAACTTGCGTCTGGCCGCGTCGTCCGAAAAAAAGCATGCCTGATCGACCTCTGGAAATTTCTCATACTTCCCCGATCGCGGAGGCCATTCCAGTTCGAACAGATTTGATTTGCACTGAAACGCTTCGGGCAAATCTCCTTCAAACGCCCAAGCGTGCACAATTTTACCGCCTTTTTGCTTGATCCAGCCGAGCTGAATCCATTCGCCGTTGTTTTTGGGATGCAATCCGACTTCCTCTTCAAACTCAATTTGAGCGCGCGTCAGTAAATCTTCTCCGGGAGCTGCTTCGCCTTTTGGAATTGTCCATGCGCCGTCGTCTTTGCGGACGAAAAATGGTCCGCCCGGGTGCGCAAGAAGAACTTCTAGTTCGTTTCTCCTGCGCCGGAACATGAGAAGGCCGGCACTAATGCGACTTCGTTGAGCTTTCGAGCTTCCGGCCACGGTCTCATTTTACTCGGCGACGTGCTCGACGCATTTTTTGGAAGCCATGGCTTCGATTTTCTGCCGCCTCCCACAGACGCGGTCACGATCTGGCCCAATCTTGTTGTTGTGCCGAAACATGAGGGGCACGCCAGCGAATATCGCGCACGTTGTCACTGTCATCGCAACGACTAGCTTGATCATTTCGTCTCTTGTCGCGTGCATTTGCCTGACGGGGCGAGTAAACCCCACTGCATTCGAATTTGTCGATCCAGGTCTTTCCGAGTTGAATGCGCGAGAAGCGATTTTAACATTCCCCAATGCGCGTACTTGCGATTGACGCCTCGTTGCGCAACACCGGTGTGGCAATCGTCGATGCAAATAACGGCAAACCGCGTCCGCTTTATTTTGGAACGATTCACAACAAAAGTACGTTGCGTCCCTCATCTTGTCTGGTTTGCATTCGCGATCGGCTAGTCGAATTAATTCGCGAGCACGAACCCGATTGTTGTGCGCTCGAATCGGTCATCTATGTGCAAAGCTATAAGACGGCGATCATCCTTGGCGCAGCGCGCGGCGCGGCCATTCTGGCTGCGGCCGAAAACGGGTTGCCGGTATTCGAGTATTCACCGAGGCGAATTAAACAATCCACCGTTGGGCGCGGTGCAGCCGGAAAAAACCAGGTGGCGTTCATGGTGCGCGCGCTTCTCGGGCTAACGGAAACGCCGGAGGCCGATGCCGCGGACGCGCTGGCGATCGCCCTCACCCATTTGCGCATGCAGGAAACGGCCGCACTGGGAATTGGCGGCGGTATTCAAATATAACGGGTCGCAGTTAAACCCGTCGCCTTGGACAGAATGGCAAAACGCAAACGCCTCTACAACGTTTGCCGGTGAAGAGAGCGGCCACTACAATTGCCAGATGAAAGCCGGCAACTGGAAAACGATCTCAAGCGAGCAGCACTTCGCCAATCGGAATCTCGAAGTTGTGAGGGATCGTGTGCAGACACCCGCCCGTCCAGACCCGCGGCCTTGGACGATTGTGCATCGCAAACCGGCGGTCGTCGTCGCACCAATGACACGCGATGGCAAAATCATTCTTATTCATCAGGAACGGATCCCGATCAGGCAGGCAATTTGGGAAATGCCATCAGGTCAGATCGACGATCACAATCCTGACGAAGATACAATAAAGGACACAGCTTTGCGGGAAGTTCGCGAAGAAACCGGCTACGAGCTAACCCCACACGGCGAGCTCATTTCGTTAGGCTTTTATTTCTCTTCACCAGGGTTTACCGACGAGCGGGGCTATTTCTTTCTGGCGCGTCCGGTTCAACCCTGTGCAGAGGGCCCGCACCGGGATGAAGGCGAATCGATTGTCGATTGCCGCGAATTTAGTGTGGCGGAAATTCGTCGCATGATCGCGGACAATGAAATTCGCGACGCCAACACGCTTGGGATTTGCGCCACGCTCGCTACTCGCGGTCTTTTGTCGCTCGCGCCGAGCTGAGCTTTCGATCCGATGGCACTGCGAGACATTTTCAAATTTCGCGATCCGCCGGAGAGCGAAACCTCCAAGCCGTTTCTCGAGCATTTGGAGGACCTGCGCTGGACGATCGTGAAGATGGCGATCACGCTCGGGATCGCGATGATTGCCTGTTTTGCGTTTCGTACAACGCTCGTCCGCGTGATTCAGGCTCCGCTCCATCATCTCGGGTCACAGATCGGAACGCTCAAGGCGCTCGGCATCACAGATTCGATCGTGATTTCATTTCATCTGGCGTTTTACGCCGGGATAGTTCTCTCGTTCCCGCTGCTTCTGTATTTTCTTGCGGAATTTGTTTTGCCGGCACTCACCGCCGTGGAGAAGCGTTTTTTGATTCCAGCCATCGGCGTCAGTTTCGCGCTATTTCTACTCGGTGTGCTGGTTTGCTATTTTTGGCTGCTGCCAAAAACGATTCTCTTTTTCTTTCGTGACACCGAGTCGCTCGGCTGGGCGCCGACATGGACTGTTCAGCAGTATTACTCGTTCGTGACGCGTTTCACCATCGGCTTTGGACTAGCATTCGAACTTCCGGTGGTCGTGCTGGCGCTGGTCCGATTCGGATTGATTACCTACCGCTTCATGGCGCGCACGCGTCCCTACGCGCTCGTGCTGATCTTTGTTCTGGCGACCATCATCACGCCGACACCTGACATTCTGACCTTGATCGCCATGGCGTTGCCGATGTGTCTCCTCTACGAAAGCTGCATCTGGATTGCGTGGCTGATGGAACGCCGTGCATCGAAACGGAACGCCAGTTAATCCGCGTGCACCGTCCGACTTACGATTTCCTCTTTGGCGCGTTTGCGTTTGTGCTGGGCGCGGCGGTCGGCTCGTTCTTGAACGTTTGTATTTATCGCTGGCCGGTCGATCTATCGATCCATCGGCCGCGTCGCTCGTTTTGCCCGAATTGCAAGCAACCGATCTCCTGGTATCAAAATTTACCGTTGATCAGCTGGCTGGCGCTTGGCGGCCGGTGCGCAAATTGCGGGGCAAAAATTGCGTTTCGCTATTTCGCCGTGGAACTGGTTACCGCAGTGCTGTTCGTTGCGATCTGGCAACGCTTCCCGTGGCAGGTGGCGATCGTGTACTGGATTTTCATTTGCTTTCTGATCATCGGGACGTTCATCGATTTCGAGCATTTCATTATTCCCGATCGGGTGACAATCGGCGGAACGATCGCAGGCGTGGCTTGCAGCGTGATTGTTCCAGCTTTGATGCAAACGGATTCGCGAGTCGCAGCGGGCGTTCGCGCGCTGCTCGCGGCTGCGCTCGGCTACGTAATCCTTTGGATCGTGCTCGAAGCCGGAAAGATCGCTTTTGGCAGAAAACGGATCGAGTTCGACGCGCCGACGCCATTCGCGTGGACGAAGCGTGGCGAGGACGCCGATTTCGTCGTGGGCACTGAAGAAAGCCTGTGGAGCGAATACTTTGCCCGTGAAAGGGATCGGCTGCTGCTCCAGTGCGATGAAGTCAGAATCGACCATCACGAATATGGAAACGTGGCGCTTGCTTTTCGTTACGATCGCGTCAACGCCGACGGCCACGTGCTGATGCTCGACGATGTGACGCACATTTCCGGCGTCGCGCGCGAGTTAGTGATCCCGCGCGAGGCAATGGGCCGCGGCGACCTGAAATTTCTCGCTGCGATCGGCGCATTTCTCGGCTGGCGCGCGGTGTTGTTTAGTCTTTTCGCCGGATCACTCCTCGGTTCGATCATTGGCTTGATTACGCTTGTCGTCCGAAAACCTGTTTGGTCCGCTAAATTACCTTTCGGACCTTACCTGGCCTTCGGCGCAGTAGCGTGGACATTTTTCGGCGAGCTTGTTCTGCACTGGTACGGCGCACTGCTCAGCCCGTAGTGCGATCGCGCCGCAATCCGGCATCGCGGTTAGAGGTTGACGACATCAAATCGCGAACAAGTAGTGTCAGAGATGGATTTTCCTTCGGGGCCCTGGACTGGTTTTTACAATTACGGCAGCAGCATCCGAAAACACCGGATGGATCTCGTCCTGATTTTCACTGATCGAGCGATTTCAGGTGATGGGAATGACGATATAGGCCGATTCTTTGTTACCGGGCGTTTCGACGAGACAAACGGTGAGTGTTACTGGACCAAGACCTACGTCAGCGCGCACGACGTTTACTATCGCGGGTTCCGCGAAGGCAAAGGGATCTGGGGAGTATGGGAACTGCCGAGCGAATCAGGCGGCTTTCACGTCTGGCCACGCGGCCAGGAGCAAGGCGAACAGGACTACGAGAGCGCGGAAGAGCCCGCGCCGGTTGAAGCAGTTGCGGCGGAAACGCTGACGGGGCCAACGATCCCGGCTACAGTGGCTCTCGGTCCGCGCAGCATCAAAACGAGATTGATTAGCTCGCATTTCCACCAGCGCAGCAGTCCACGTGAAACATGTTTGCGAAGCCGAATGTCGGGAACGAATCCATCGTAGAGCTCCCGCCAGCCGGTGTTTCTTTTTCCGTAGTAACCAGTCGCCCATCTGCGGTTCGCCAGTGCCACGAGACGTCGGCCGTAAAAACGCATGACATTGCGCGCAACTCTGCCGGCAGTGCCTGTGAAGGGCAGGTTGAGAAATGCACATTCCGGATCGCGATAAACCGCTTGCACAAGGCCTGTGTAGTAACTGCTCACGTCGAGCAGCAGCGCCGCTGACATCAAGTCTGCGTCGCCCATGTAATAGTATTTGTCCTTGTACAAACTCTCGAACCAGGAACGATACGTGCGTGGATATTGCCGGTTGTAATAGCGAAGGCGCTCTGCAACATCTTCGCCCGCCAAACCGCGCGCCAGTAAATCCGCCACGTAATACGAGGTGTAAGAACAAAAATCGAGACCCGGACTGTATAATGGGTCGATGAATCCGGCGGCATCTCCCACCATGGCCCAGCCGTTACCGCAAACTTTTTCGCTGTGATACGGCAGCATCGAAAGCGCGTGCACGTCGCCGTCGATCACCTTTGCCGCGCCGAAGATTTCGCGTCCGATGGGGTTGCCGAGGATGTGCGCGTGCAATCGTTGTCCCAGAGTCGGTCCCTCTGGAAATTTGAAGATGCGGCTGTCGTAAACGATGCCGGCACTGACATCGCCGCCTTGCAGCGGAATGATCCAGACCCACCAGCCGCGACCGAAAAGATGGTTCGTGGCCCACTCACGCCCGGTGCGACAACGGTTCGCGTAATCCGGAAAACGTTCCCGCCATTCGTAGCTGTCCCATTCTTTAACGCCGCTGAACCGCGCCCAGACGGCATTGATGGGGTGCTCGCTATTTGGGCAAAAATGTCCGAGCTTTCGCGCGAACATGGCCGCGCGGCCTGTAGCATCAATGATCCAGCGGCAAGTAGCCGTGCGATCCGCGCCATCGACAACAGCAGTGACTCGATGGCCACTGCCGTCGTCTAGTTCAAAACTTGTGACCTTTGCGGGACGCCATAAATCGCAACCGGATCGGCACGCGAGTTCGAGCATGTGCGAATCGAGTTTCGCGCGGTCAACTTGAAAACCGGGCAACCGGCTCTGATACCGTGTGCCGATCTCGACGCAATTATCAAACGGTTGATCGGGCCGGTTTGAAAACCAGAGACGCAATCCCTGTTTCGGCAACTGATGATGGCCGAGATAATGCGTGAGACCCAAAATCCGGGTCATATAGCAACTGCTCACCTCGGTCGTCGATTCGCCCACTTTGCGATCGAATGCAGTGGTTTTTTCGACGATCAGGACGCGCGCTTCGGGCCGTTTGCGTTTCAGCATTAGCGCGGTCGCAGCACCGGAAAATGCGCCGCCGATGATCACGACGTCGTAATCGAAATTCATCGCTCGAAGAGGATGGCCTTTATACCGCTCCAGAGCAAGCGCGTTGAGTCACGGAGAGAATCCTGTCTGCGAGCGATTGCCACGACTGCCGCGACTATTTCGATTGAGCCTCCATCACCGTGCAGGCAGGATTGCCTGCATCACCAGATGATCTTCACGAACGCGCGTTTGATTTTTCCCGATGGAATTCGCGACGGGCTTGAAGTTGTCGTGGAAGAAGGAAAAATCGCGGAGATTCGGGAGCGAACCTTGGCGCACGGGAGACACGAGGTCATTGATCTCAACGGAAATTACCTTGCGCCCGGTTTTATCGATCTCCATGTACACGGGGCGCTCGGCCGCGACACCATGGAAGCATCGGCTGAAGCGTTTCGCTCTGTTTGCGATTTCCACGCCAGTGGCGGCACGACATCGCTTCTGCTCACAACAGCGACAGCGCCTCTGGACGAAATCGTCAAGGTCCTACAAGCAGTTCGTGATTGTCGATCAGCAATCAGGCTGATTGCCGGTGTTCATGTCGAAGGGCCATTCATTTCCAAAGCGAAACCTGGAGCCCAACGCGCCGAATTCATTCAGGACCCATCACCGGCGGCTGTACAGCAGCTGCTCGAACAGGCGGATGTGATCAAACGCGTCACTATCGCGCCCGAACTGCATGGAGCACTTGAAGCGATCGAAGTCTTCCGTGCGCGTGCGATCAGCGTGAGCGGCGGACATAGCGATGCTTGGGATGAAGATGCTCGGGCGGCATTCAAACGCGGTATGCGCAGCGTGACGCACACATTTAACTGCATGTCCACGGCGCGCCGCCGCGGCGTTAATCGGGTCGCCGGTTTGCTCGAGTTTGCATTGAGCGAGCCAGACATCAGTTGTGAACTGATCGCCGACTCTCATCACGTTTCGCCAACGCTGATGAAAATGTTGTATCGCGCGAAAGGCCCATACGGAATTTGTCTGGTGACCGATGCAACCGCTGGTGCCGGATTACCGGCGGGATCGCAGTTTGCGCTCTTCGGCAAGGATTGCATCGTGGAAAACGGAGTCTGTCTCTTGGCTGATCATTCAGCGCTCGCAGGTAGCGCCGTGCGCATGATCGACCTCGTTCGCATAATCGTGCGCGAGGTAAATATTTCGTTGAATGAAGCGATCGTGATGGCAACGGAAAATCCCGCACGCGCTGTCGCTTTTGAAACGAAGGGTCGCCTTGTCGTTGGAGGGGACGCCGATTTGATTGTGCTTTCGCCGCAAATAGAAGTGCTGCGAACTTTCGTCGCTGGCGGAGAGGTCTGGTCTGCCTAAAACCGCGGCTTTAGCCCGATGTTGCGACTGGTGTGATCCAAGCATGGTTCAGCTGATCGTTCACCGGACTGAAACCACGTTGTTACTGACATGTTATAGCGACATCAGAAATTCCGCGATATCGAGCGCTGCACGTGGGCGACTCAGCTTGCTGATGTTGGCGGCCCACTCGCGCCATTGTTTTGCGCCGTCATCGAACGCGCGCTGCACTTGCGCAACAACTTCCCGTGGCGACCGGGCGATCATACCTGAATTCGTTTCGAGGATCAGCCGCGCGTTGCCTTCCTCCTGACCGGCAACAACGTGGTTGATAATCATAGGACATTTAGCGGCGATGGTTTCCTGCACCGTTGCGCCACCGGCTTTGCCGATGAGCAAATGGTTCTCGTGCATCATGCGCGGGAGTTCGTTCGTCCAGCCAACAATCTTTATTGGGTGACCATCTGCGGCCGCTTCGATCTCAGACCGGAGTTCATCAGCGCGGCCGATCGTCACGGTAAGATCGAGGCCAAGTTTCGTGAGCAGACGCACCAGTTCCGGCGCGCCGCGCCTGGCTGCATGAATCATGTACAAAATCCGCCGACTGGAATTGGTGGAAGGCAATGGTCGATCTTCAGCGAAATCCGCAAACTTCGGACTGACCGGAAATCCAAACATCCTGATTTTTTCGGGCGCGACACCGCCGCTCCGCAGCACGCCCGCGCTTTGCTCGTTTGCGACGACGAAATAATCGGCCGGACTCCGATACCAGGATGCATTAATAGTGATCGAGTCCGTGACAATGACCACACATTTGCAGACTCTGTCGGCTCCCGAAATATCCTGGAGGACATTGGCGTAGGCGGGGAAAGAGCAGACGACGATATCCGGCTGAAATCGGTCGAGCACCGGAGCAAACTGTGCCTTCAGCCGAGTCAACCGACGAAATTCCGTATTGTAATCGGTTTTGCGGTCCAGCCAGCGATAAACGACTCCCCAGGCGCGCGGCGCAGAATTTACAAGTGCCAGATAGCTTCGGCGTACCAGTTCGTTCGTCCGCCCGTAAGCTTCGGCAAACAGATCCCGCAGTTCCACTGTAGTCTGATCCGAAGCGATGCGAGCCAGCCCATCGCGCACTCCTCTTGCCGCGCTGTTGTGACCCTCTCCGAAACCAGCTGTCAGAATCAATATTTTCTTCTTCATCAGTCGTCAGGCGACACAGGCTACGATCAATGCCAGAAGCAAACAGAGGTCACTCGCGGAAGCATTCGGACTTTAATGGATATTTGTACCCGGCAAAGTAAACTCCCGCGGAGATGAAATATCTCAGATTCATTTGGCGCGTGATGCGCCGGCTGGTTTGGGAAACAGCAATGGACAACACCACCGGCATGGCTGCGCAGATGGCGTATCTGCTTCTTTTCGCGCTGGCTCCCGGCACACTGTTTTTCTGGCATCTGCTGGGCCTGTTCGGCACCGATCCCACCAAGTTGCATAGGATGTTCCTTCTCTTGAAAAGCTTCATGCCGCCCGACCCGAAAGTGCAGGACATTCTGGACTCTGCCATGGCCAGTGTGGTGGTGACAGGCACGAGCGGCCTTCTGGCGAACGCCGGCATCATTCTTGGAATTTATTTCGGCACAATCTTCATTGCCACAGTTTCACGCGCGCTCAGCCAGATGCATGGAGTCGTTGAGGATCGCCATTGGTGGTCAAAATACATCATCTCATTTTTCATGCTCTTTTGGTTTGGGATCACGATTCTCGTTTGTTTTAATGCGATTGTCTTTGGCGAAAGACTCGCAGGTGTGGCGGAAGTGGAATTTCAGCTGGCCTTTCCGTTGCAAGCATGGATCGCGGGACTGAGTCTGTTATTTACAGCTTTACTCATGGTTCTTCTCGCTCTGGCTCTCTACGTTCTGACGCCGGAAAATTATTTGACCATCCGCCAGGCGTTGCCAGGTGCGATTTTCTTTGCCCTCGGGTGGATCGTCGCCACGAAGCTTTTCCAGCTGTACGTGGCAAGATACGATCGCTACAACCCGACTTATCTGGCGCTGGCGTCGATCATCGTGCTGCTCACCTGGATGTATCTGACTTGCCTGCTGCTGTTGCTGGGAGGCAAATTGAACGCCATCCTCAGACGCGAACGCGAGCGAATGCGTGCGTCCGCACGTCTCGCGCCCGCCTCTGCAGCGACGAGTTAAAACTTAGAACCGTTACTACGTTACAAGAAGAGCTGATTGATCCTCACGAGCGTTGTAACTTTTTAAACAAATCACTGCGGTAGGCGTTGACTCGCGAAAGCCTTCGGAGTTGATCGCATCGCGCGCTCTGTTACTCTCCGTCGCAGTGGTGCGCTTTCGCATTTGGCTCGCAACTGCGCTAGCATTTGGCGCATTGGTCGCTGGCCTCCTTCGCGCGCAGGTCAATGAAGAAAAACGGCGCGATCAATCCGAGGAAACCGAGACACGCACCGCGTCCACTCCGAAACCGAAGAAATCTCCAACGCCGAAAACGAAGCGACGCCACACCCCAACGCCGAAACCAAAAACACCGAAGAAGAAATCGGGCGCGAAAAAAACATCCGACAAAACGAACAAAAGCGCGAAATCCAAGTCGGTACGAAAAGAGGAGACGCCTAAGCCACGAAAAACGCCGGCGCCGCAAGTAGAAAAAGCGCGCGCCGCGTCCGAAACCTCATCGCCACCGCCACGGGCGATTGCCGTGCCAACGCCAGCGCCTTCGCCACAACTTAAGCCTGCGCGTGCCGTTTCAGCGGAAGGGCAGGGTCAGGTTGTGATCGAAAAATCAGGGATCGAGGAAGACCAGGGGTTCGAGCCTCCGCCGTCGCCACCACCGCGCCGATTCGGTTTCTGGCCGTGGAGTCGCCCCGTCAGCTACCGTTACCTAACAAGTTCGGTCATCGAAGCAATCCGGCGCGCGCCGGTGAAACGGCGCCGGTGGCAGTTCATTGTCGTGCACAACAGCGGCACACGGCAGGGCAATGCGCGCGTTTTCGATTATTACCATCGGCACGTTCGTCGAATGCAGAACGGTCTCGCGTATCATTTTGTGATTGGCAACGGCACATCGACGGGAAATGGCCAGATCGAAGTCGGCGACCGCTGGCGCCGTCAGATCAACGGCGGCCACGTGCACAGCGATTATTTGAACAATATTTCGCTCGGCATTTGTTTGGTAGGCGACTTCAACCGCGACCAGCCGACGCGCGCACAGCTAGATGCGTGTGAGGAACTCATTCGTTACCTGCGCGATCGCTGCGGCAAGACCGAGAGGGGCGCCATTCCTGTGAAGCCACACCGTGAAATGAATCCGCCGCGATGGCCGACCGATTGCCCGGGCGACGATTTTCCGTATTCGTGGTTCCGTAGGTTCTGACGGTGACTCTACGCGCTCGACAAAAAGCAATTACTTGCGTGTCGCGACAATCAGATTCGCTTCCTTGTAATTCCAGCGATAACCGAATCCGAAGTCGAGCGGCGGCGGATTGGTTTGTTCGAATAGTTCGCGCAGCCGGGGCTGGTAATGCTGTTTGAACAGTTCGATCGGGCCGAGATAAGCACCAAAGAAATGCACGGTCCACTTGTTGGGGTCGAAGTAAGCGAGTGGAATGCCCGAATCGTCCTGCACGATCATGTTACTGTGATCGAGAACGAAATTGCGAATCGAGGCAAAACCACTCTCGAACATGAGATACGACGACGACTTGAGAAAACTGGCGCCGGTGCCGAGGCGCTGGCAAAATTTCAAGAAACCGGGAGTCGCTTTGATGCCGCCGTCAGAAACATCTGTGGTGAAATAATACAGCGTCTGTGCGTTGCCTGATTGATTGTCGGAGTAACGGATGCGCACACCGGGAGTGCTCCCGCCTTTTTTTCCCGGCGCTGCTTCTTCAAATACGCCGCTGCTGTTGAGCGATCCGAACGCGACGTTAGTGATCGATTTATCTGCGCGAGCCATGTAAGCGTAGAGAATCGGCAGCACGCCGTTCAAGTTCTGCTCGTGCAGATCGACTTTCATGTCTTTGGTGATGAAATACGTGGTGTTCAGTGAGGACTTCATCGCGTTCTCCAAGTTTCCCAGCGCGCCGGGCAAATTCGCGATGCGCAACGGGTCCGGCGGCGGGCCGAGAGCTTCTTTTCCGCAGAGCACGTACACCGCCGCCCTTGGAAAGAATTGGTCCACGTACAAAAAATCCGGCCCGCTGAACATGTAAAACACTACGGGAAACGGGTTAAGTGATTCGGGGAACGACGTCTGTTGCCACGCGTGCAATTTTTCGAGCTGCCGAAGATGAAGTTTTGAGAACTGCTCTTCGAAAAACGCAGCATGCGCCTGCCACGCCGGATCGCGCGTCAGCGGCGCGAGCGGCGAGTTCTCCGGCACCGACATTCCGGCGAGAAAGCGTGCAACATCATTCGGACCGGCGTTTACCGGAATTGCGCGCGGCGCAACTTCCGGATTTTCCTGCGCGGAAACCGTCAGCGCACTCACAAGCCCAAGAACTATCGATAGAGCGGTGCAATTTGCTTTCATCGCGAGTGATCACGGCGCTTTCGCGCGCAGAAATAGAGCAGCAGGCCCAACAACGCCGTTGCCAGACCTGCCAGCGATTCCGCAGTGTGCGAACGCAATAGATAAAACATCATCCAAATCGTGATTATCGAAAACACAACAGGAGGAATGGGGTAAAGCCAAACCCGGTATGGTCGCGCAATTTCGGGACGCGTGAAACGAAGCACTATCACGCCCAGCACAGCCAACAACGAGCAAAGCAGCAAACTAAATTGCGTGTAGCGGACCACGTCTTGGAAGCTTTGGGTCAGCAAAAGCAAATTGACGATGAGCAGTTGCACGAGAATGGCGTTTGTAGGGATACCATTTTCGTTCTTGCGGCCGAGCAAACGCAGCAACCAGTGATCTTCGCCCATCGACATCGTCACGCGTGGCCCAATCCACGTCATCGAACTGATGGCAGCAACCAGACCCAGACAAATGACACCGCCGGCAAATCGCCCACCGCTTTCGCCAAAGATGTGCTTACCTGCGATCAATGCGACTTCGAGCTGGCCTTTCAATTCCTCAGCAGACGTGGTCGCGAGAAATACCCCGTTGAGCAGCACATAAATCACGATCACCACGCCGGTGCCGGCGACCAGTGAGCGCGGTACGTTTTTCTCAGGTCGCTTGATCTCGCTGCTGATGTACGCTGACGCATTCCAGCCAGAGTAGGAATACATCACGTAAACCAGTGCGACCGCGAATGCTCCGCTCAGAATCGAGGCGTCGTCGCCGGGTGCCGGCAAGAAACTAATCGGCTGTCTTGATGGCACAAAGAAGCCCGCCCCAATCAGCGCGCAGATAAGAAGCAATTTCACGAGCGTCGAAACATTCTGGAACGCGCTTCCGACTTGCAGATTCCCCAGGTGAAACACCGTGACGATCCAAACAACCACGAACGACAGAACAACCGGCGAACCGACGCTGAAAACTCCGTTGAAATATTGCCCAAACGCCATAGCGGCGAGTGCAATGGGCGCCGCAAATCCAACCGTAGCAGACACGAATCCGGCCATGAACCCGAGCGCCGGATGATAAATTTTCGAGAGAAAATGGTACTCGCCTCCGGAACGCGGCAGCGCTGCGGCGAGTTCCCCGTAACATAGCGCGCCGCATAGCGCGGCGATTCCGCCGACGACCCAGAGCATAAGCAGCGCGAATCCAGACTGAATATCATTTAATTGAAGGCCAAGGCTCGTGAAGATGCCCGTGCCGATGATGTTGGCGATCACGATGGAGCAGGCGGTGACGAAACCGACGGTGCGCTTCGGAGCAGCGGCAGGTTTCGCAGGAACATGCTGAGTGATGGTCTTCATCGATCCATCAACCGTCGCATTCGATTTCATGATTCGCGAAAAAGTCTTTTGTCATTCTGAGCGAAGCGAAGAATCTATGGTCTATCTTTCACCAGCGCTTTTGAGCAAAAGCCAGAGATGTTTGAAAGCCTGGCCTCATGCTTCGCATTTCGTTGCAGCGCTTCGCTCAATATTACACAACCGGTTTTCCTCAGTTGTCAGAAGCGGTTCCAGGCATCAGTTTGACGTAGCATGAACACACATCCCAAGCTTTCGGTCGAAACGGCCACCCAACTCGCTGTTTTCCTTGCTAATCGGCCTGGCGCACTTGCGCGCGTGTGTGACGCGCTGGCCAAAGCCGGGATCAACATTTACGCGCTCGCTACCTCCGACACTGTCGATCACACCGTTGTGCGGATGGTCGTGAGTGATCCCACCAAGGCGCTCATGCTGTTAGGCGAAGCCGGAGTGCTCGCGCTTGAAACGGACGTGCTCTCCATCGAGACCGCTAGCGAGCCCGGTGTTCTGGCTAAAATCGCGGAGCGCCTCGCGGAAGCCGAAGTGAACATTGAATACACCTATCTCGCCGCGGGCCGCGAAGCGGACAGAGGTCTGATCATTCTGCGGCCATCAGATGTCGAAAAAGCGCGACGCGTGCTCGAAGGGCTTTAGGAAAATCGTTGGGCTCGCTCGGTCGCTCATGGGCGAATCTCGATTGTGGTGCCGTCCGGTGTGACCCGCCAGAGTTCCTCGATCTCTTCGTCGGAAACTGCGATACAACCGGCGGTCCAATCGTTCCAGCGATGAAACGCGCCAATCCAGCCGCGTCCGTTTTGAATTCCGTGGATCATGATGTCAGAACCAGCCGAAACTCCGTGTGCAGACGCACGCTTGTAGTCCTCATCCGATGGATAAGAAATGTGCAGCGCGAGATGGAAACTGCTTTGCTGATTTCGGCCATCGATCTTGTAGATTCCTTCGGGCGTTTTCATGTCGCCTTCTTGCTGCTTCGGGCCTGCCGGGCTCCGACCCAAAGCGATTCGGTAGGTCTTCATCTGTTTGCCATCGAAAAGGATTGACAATCTCCTCGCTGATTTTTCCACGACAATGCGATCAATAGTCGTGCCGGCTGGTAACGGATTCCAATTGTGATGCGCATAGAAGTAGAGCGCAAAAGCGCAAATCACGGCAAAGGTGGCGAGCAAGATCTTTCGTTTCACGGTAATTCGGCTGCGGCGGGCTTAATCAAGAAAGCAACCGCCTCAAGGATTCATCGGGTCCCGCCATTCGTCATTGCTAATATGTGGTCAATGCCGGATAAATGCGCGGCGCGTTTATGACTGCGGTAAGGACGTTTCTCGGTTTTCCGTATCCGCTGGGTGCCACTTGGACGGGGAAGGGCGTCAACTTCGCAATTTTCTCGCAGCACGCTGCCGGCGTTGAGCTCTGTTTGCTCGACAGCATCGAAGCGACTGAAGAAAACGTTCGCATTCCGGTCAACGAACAAACTGATCAGATCTGGCACGTGTTCCTGCCCGACGCGCGGCCGGGACAGTTGTACGGGTTCCGCGTTTCCGGTCCATACGATCCGGAGCGCGGCTTGCGTTTCAACAGCTCGAAGCTTCTGCTTGATCCGTACGCGAAAGCTATCGCGGGAGAGGTGAGCTGGGCAGATGAAATGTTTGGTTACGTGATCGGCGATAAGAAGGAAGATTTGACGCAAGACTTTCGTGACGACGCGTGGGGCGTGCCGAAATCTGTAGTGATCGATACCGGATTTGACTGGCAGGATGACAAAAGACCGGTCATTCCGCTGCACGAGTCCGTGATCTACGAAGTCCATGTGAAGGGATTCAGCAAACTTTGGCGTGAATTGCCTGAGGAATTGCGCGGCACCTATGCGGGCCTGGGTAGCCCGCCCGCAATTGACTATTTCCAAAAACTCGGTGTGACCGCGGTGGAGCTGCTCCCTGTGCACGCGCACATCGAGGACAAACTTTTGGTCGATCGCGGCCTAACGAACTACTGGGGCTATAACACGATCGGCTTCTTCGCGCCACACGGAGAGTACTCCAGCAGTGGGCAAACGGGCCAACAGGTCGCCGAGTTCAAGGCCATGGTTCGCAACCTGCACGCAGCGGGCATCGAAGTGATTCTCGATGTGGTTTACAATCATACCGGGGAAGGAAATCATCTCGGACCGACGCTATGTTTCCGCGGGATCGACAATCTCGTCTACTACTGGTTGCGTCCGGAGAATCCGCGCTTCTATCTCGATTTCACCGGCACTGGCAACACTTTCAATCTGCTTCATCCGCGCACGCTTCAACTGGTGACCGACAGCTTGCGTTACTGGGTGCTGGAGATGCACGTGGACGGATTTCGATTCGATCTCGCGTCCACGCTGGCGCGAACCGACTCGGGATTCACCAAGCTGCATCCGTTTTTCCAAGTCATCCAGCAGGACCCGGTGCTCTCGCAGGTGAAATTAATTGCAGAACCGTGGGATGTCGGTGAAGGCGGTTATCAGGTCGGCAATTTTCCCGTGTTCTGGTCGGAATGGAATGGCAAATATCGCGACTCGGTCCGCAGCTTTTGGAAGGGGGACGAAGGCCGGGTTGGCGAGATGGCCTATCGACTGACAGGGNNNACAGGGAGCCCCGATCTCTATGAACATGATGGCCGGCGGCCTTATGCGAGCATCAATTTCGTTATAGCCCATGACGGATTCACGCTGGCCGATTTGGTCAGCTACAACGAAAAACACAACGAACTGAACGGCGACGACAACCGCGACGGTGATAACAATAATCAGTCCTGGAATTGCGGCGTGGAAGGACCGACCGATAATCCGCAGATAAACGCCTTGCGCGATCGGCAGCGCCGGAATTTTCTTACCACTTTATTTCTTTCCCAAGGCGTGCCGATGCTTTGTGGCGGAGACGAGTGGGGCCGGACTCAAAACGGCAACAACAACGCTTATTGCCAGGACAACGAGATCAGCTGGTTCAACTGGGAGCGTGAGGGAAAACAGAAGCAGTTCCTTGAGTTCACCCGAAAATTGATCCAACTGCGAAAAGAGCACCCAGTTTTTCGGCGCCCGAAGTTTTTGAAAGGTCGCCGCATTCCCGGGTCCGATGTTCGGGATGTGATGTGGTTCAATCCCGGCGGCAACCAGATGACAGAAAAAGAATGGGCGTCGCCGTTCGTACGCTGCCTCGGGATGCTGCTGAGTGGCGATGCAACCGATGCGCTCAACTCCCAGGGCGAATCAGTGCGTGACGAAACGTTTCTGCTCCTGATCAACGCGCATTATGAGTCCATCGCCTTTGTCTTACCTGGCCGGGAACATCTCGAATGGCAATTGATTCTCGACACAAGCGACGCAGCTGGTTTTCTGGCAGAGCCCAAAAAATTTGCTTCCGGTGACGATGTCGATCTCGGAGGGCGAGTTTGTTGTTTGCTGCAACTCGTCGGCGGCACGCAAGCTCAGGCGCGAGAGGAATCCTGGAAAAAGCGGCATGTCGACTTTCCCCGGTTCACCGCCGAGGAAGAACGCGCGGGACGCAGTGGCTAATCCATGTGCTTCGCATTTGGGGAGCACACAAGTTTTGAGTAAGCGCGATCTTGCAACGGCCAACGATTTTATTTATAGGAATTGCAGACAGTTGCGCGGTCGCGCGCGCCGCCAGTGATTTGCCATGACACCGAGTTCTCTTGTGATCGTCACTGATCGCGGCAGCTTAAAAGCCTATCGGGTAAACGAAACGCCGACGCGCGGACCGAGACTGCAGCTCGTGCAAGCATTTAACATGACCGACGCGCACGGAAGATTCATCGATAAGGTGAGCGATTTGGCTGGGCGTTTCCCGGTAACCGAAGGCGCGGGCGCTCACCGCGGCCCCACGTCAATCGCGGAGCGCACGCAGCTAGCTACGGAAATGGACAGGCGAATTCAAAAAGAGTTGGCCGACCAAATCACGAAAGTTGTTTCGCAAAACGGGAAGGAAGGCTGGTCCTTTGCCGCTCCTGCGGAAATACATGCGGCGATCCTGGATTTCTTGCCTTCCACCGTGCGGCAACGAATCGTCGAACATGTGAAATCGGATTTAGTAAAAGTGGAACCAGCAAGATTGATCAGCCATTTTCGCTCATTGCAGCAGATTTGAAGGCCTGACGCGGAATCGAGATTTTTGTTCCCTCAATGGCGAAAAGCGCCGTAGTATTCAGTAATTATGCAACTGCCTGTTAAGATATCGTATCGAGGTCTGGAAAAAGCTGACCAGATTGACAATCTCGTTTTGGATTATGCAGCACGACTCGAGAAATTTTGCGATCACATTAACCGCTGCGATGTCGCCATCGAGCAGACCAATCACACCCACCACAAAGGAAATCCTTACCGCTGCCGTATCGACGTAACTGTGGCGCCGCGTCACGAGCTGGTGGTCGATGAAAAGCAGATGAATAACGGCACCCATGAACTGCTAAAAAAGGTAATTCATGACGCATTCAAAACGATGGAGCGCGAACTGCGCCGCGTCGTGGAAAAGCAAAGGCGCGGAGTCAAAACGCATGCGAATATGCGCTCGCCTAAGTGATCGTAGGCTTATCAAAGCTCTAGGCCCGTTGCAAGAAGCACGCCTCGCTACCGGAACGCGAACTCAGTCGCCGTTCTCTTGCCACTTGTAATTTTTCCGTCCTGGTAAATCAGTCCGCTGCCTGATTCGCTCTTTTGGACCACTAAAGCCTCGACGATGAGCTTGGCTTTGCGTGCGCGCGTTGGCATAAACCCGCCAGACATCCGTCGAACTGAAATCGTCACTGGCCTGCCTGACGGTTGCCCGGCGCCGACAAGACCTCGTTCTTTCCGCCGTGACAAACAGTGATTGCAACCTTGCCCGACTGTTTGTCTTTACCATAACGGCAACGACCCAGGCAGGGACATTCTGACGTGGCACGCAATCGAGATTCTTTTTCGGCCCAGAGACGGAAGATGAGCGCGAATACGCGCAGAAAGTCGCTAGTCTGACTCGGTGCGCATTCGATGAATGGAGATAAAATCCATGGCGCCATCGTTGGCTCGAGTTTTAGGAAGAGCTAAGTCTACACACCCCGCGCGTTAGATGCTGCCTAAGCAGCCAGCCGAATCGGAATTGACGGCTCTAAACTTTCGCGCCGAAGAAGCCACTGATGAGTTGACGGAAAGTCGCGATAGAAACGATGCTAGCCGTTGAATCATGCACATCACCGACATCATGCGAGGAGAGTATCCCACGTTTTCCTTTGAATTTTTTCCTCCAAAAACGCCGGAAGCAGCCGAGACGCTCTATCAGACGATTCGTGATCTTGAATCATACATGCCGGACTTTGTTAGCGTGACTTATGGCGCCGGTGGCTCGACGCGTGAGTTGACCCATGACCTCGTCGAGCGCATTCAACACACAACAAAACTGAACCCGATCCCGCATCTTACCTGTGTCTGCCACAACGAAGAGGAAATCCAAGCGATTCTGCGCCGATACGCGAAGTCCGCCATTGGAAACATTCTCGCGCTCGGCGGCGATCGACCGGCTGAAATGAGTTACGATAAATCGCGCGACTCGTTCCAACACGCGATCGACCTGGTAAAATTTGTTCGCCGCTTCAACGAATCCGGCGCCCATCCTGACCGCCGCGGTTTCGGGATCGGAGTTGCTGGTTTCCCCGAGGGACATCCCGCTACCCCAAATAGATTGGTTGAGATGGATCATTTCAAAGCAAAAGTGGATGCCGGCGCTGATTACATCGTCACACAACTGTTTTTCGATAATCACGACTTTCTCGATTTCCGGGAACGCTGTGCGCTCGCGGGCGTTCACATCCCAATTATCGCCGGCATCATGCCGATTACATCTATCGGCGGACTGAAACGCATGGCCGAGCTGGCAGGCGGCGCGCGCTTTCCCGCGAAGCTATTACGTGCTCTGCAGTCTTGCCAAGATAATCCCGAGATGGTCAGGCGCGTTGGCATTCAATACGCGTTGGAGCAATGCCATGATCTTACGGCTAATGATGTTGCCGGTGTTCATTTCTACACGCTCAACCGGTCGGATGCTACCCGGACGATTTTCGACGGCCTCAGCATTCCGCGTCATCGAAACCTGCAACCTTCGCGCGTTTAGCTGGGGCAGTCGATTCGGCCGCACTCTCGCCGGCGCGCGTGCCTTTTGTGCATGATTCGAGCCGTTTACACGAAGCCGCGAACATTTGCGCAGACTGGGTGGCGTGCGCACACTTTGAGGATGCTGAGGATCCGCCGCGTGATTTTCTGGCAAGCTATAGCTGTCGCGTTTGCGATTGCCCTCGCGATTGCGCTTTCCCATTTCTTTCCAGTTGTCACTTTTGTTGAAGCGTTGCAAGAGCGGGTGATGAACTGGGGCGCTTGGGCCGGGATTTTCTATCCATTGCTGTTTGCAGCTTGTAATATCCTTCTGCTGCCGGGAGGCTTCCTCGCTGTGGGAGGCGGTTTCTTCTTCGGGCTATGGTGGGGATTTTTGATCGTGTTTGCAGGCAACATCATTTCGACGGCGATTTCGTTTGCGCTGAGTCGCTTCGTCGCCAAGCGGTGGTTTCGGCGAAAGCTCCTAGCTAACCCGACGTTGATGGCGCTTGGTCCTGCCGTGGAACGCGAGAGCTGGAAGATCATTCTCTTGAGCCAGCTGCATCCGCTGTTTCCCACCAGCCTGCTGAATTACTTTTATGGGCTGACGCGAATTCGGTTTAGCACCTACATGTTTTGGGCCTCGATTGGGCGTATGCCTGGCCTTTTCTTCTACGCGTACATAGGAACGCTTGGGCAACTTGCAGTGCGCATCATGCGCGGCAAAAGTTACCCCAGGACAGTTGAATATTGGATTTGGGGCGGCGCGTTTATCACGACGGTGTTGTTATTGGTTGTGTTTGGGCGAGCCGCGCATCGGGCAATTCAAACGGCACCGGAACAAGAGTCAGGAAGGCCACCAAAGGATCGCTTAGAGCATCGTACACTGTGGATATAACAACTTCGTATTAAATTAGTTATGTTTAAGTTACCAACCGATTACGACGTAGTTGTAGTAGGTAGCGGACACGCCGGAATCGAAGCGGCACTGGCAGCCGCCCGAATCGGCTGCCGCACACTGATGTTGACCCAGAATCTCGACACTATCGGGCAGATGTCGTGCAACCCTGCAATCGGCGGACTGGCAAAAGGACATATTGTTCGCGAAATCGACGCGATGGGCGGAGCGATGGGGCTTAACGCTGATGCGACTGGAATCCAGTTTCGAATGCTGAACCAGAGAAAGGGCCCATCGGTGCGTGCTCCTCGGGTTCAATGCGACAAAAAGGCGTACCAGTTTCGGATGAAGGCCATTTTGGAGCAGGCGCAGAACCTTGACGTTAAACAAGGGACCGTATTGCGCGTCATTGAGAAGGCTGGAGCGGTAATTGGCGTCGCGACTGACATCGGCGTGGCGATTGCCGCTCGCACCGTTGTGATCACCTCCGGGACATTCTTGCGAGGGCTATTGCATGTCGGCGAGAATAGTAAACCGGGCGGACGAATGGCGGACGCCAGTTCAAGCCTGAGCTCAAATCTACGGGAGCTAGGTTTTCAAGTAGGCCGATTCAAGACGGGCACGCCTTGTCGGCTGAATGCGCGATCGATTGACTTTACACGTTGCTTGATCCAGCCCGGTGATGAACCGCCCTCCGGATTCGCCTTCAATCCGGAGGAGATCGGCACTGGCGCCGGCGAAATCTTTACGCTGAACAGCGTTCGTGACGGTAAGTTCCACGTGGAACAATTGCCCTGCTGGATTACGCACACCACCCAAGAGACGCACGAAATCATCCGAGCTAACTTGCACAGGTCACCACTGTATGCGGGGAGAATTCAGGGCGTAGGGCCGCGATACTGCCCGTCCATTGAAGACAAGGTAGTTAAATTCCCGGATAAACCTTCACATCAGTTGTTCCTCGAACCGGAAGGACGCCATACCAGCGAGTACTACGTAAACGGAGTCTCCACCAGCCTACCATATGAAGTTCAGCTCGCATTTTTGCATACGATCCCAGGCCTGGAGCAAGCCGAGATCATGCGGCCTGGTTACGCCGTTGAATATGACTACTTCCCGCCGACACAGGTTCTGCCGACACTAGAAGCGAAGGTAATCAGCGGGCTCTACTTTGCCGGCCAAGTTAATGGCACCTCGGGGTATGAAGAGGCGGCGGCTCAAGGATTGATCGCCGGAGCTAACGCCGCTTTAAAGATCAAAAACCGTCCGCCCTTGGTGTTGAGTAGGAAAGAAGCTTATATCGGCGTCCTCATTGATGATCTTGTTTGTAAAGGGACAGAAGAACCATATCGCATGTTCACCAGCCGCGCTGAAGATCGATTGTCCTTGCGACACGACAACGCCGATCAGCGTTTGACCCGTCGTGCATTTAGCGCAGGATTGGTCAGTGAGGCTAGACTTCACAGGTTCGAAGAGAAAATGCACCTTCTGAACCAAGCCGGCGTCATAGCTGACGGGAACAAATTAAACGGAACCCCTGTTTCTCGTCTCCTCAAGCGGCCCGATTTTGATGTGAGAACCTTGCCTCATGACATGTTATCGTGCGTACCGCTGTCAATCTGGGAGCTGCTTCAAACAGACTTCAGATATGAAGGATACGCAGTACGCCAGTCTGAGCAGAATCATCGGCTCGACCGCAAACGAGATCAGAAGATTCCAGATGGCCTCGAATACGACAAAATTGTTGGGCTGCGATCAGAAACCAAACAGAAGCTATCAAGTTTGAGACCGACCTCGTTAGGCCAGGCGGCACGTATAAGCGGAATCACTCCATCCGATATTTCAATTCTTCACATTTGGCTTAATCGGAGAGGCTTACGTGATGGACATGTGAATGCTCAGCAGCTAACATAGCTGCGCCGCGATGATCACCTTCGCCGTGCTCTTAGTTGGCAGCTATCTCCTCGGATCGATCCCTTTCGGCTATTTAGCTGGCCGACTCGTAGGAATCGATATCCGACAGGCCGGCAGTGGTAACGTTGGGGCGACCAACGTGGTGCGCGTCCTTGGCAAGGGATATGGCTACCCAGTATTTGCGCTCGACGTTTTAAAGGGGTTCGCGGCCGTAAAGATCGCGATGCTGATGGCGCCCGGCCGGCCACCGGAGTGGAATTCGCCGCAGATGTTTGGGATCCTCGCGGCCGTGTCTAGCGTTCTCGGGCACTTGTATCCGCCGTGGCTTAAGTTCAAGGGAGGAAAGGGCGTTGCGACTTCCGCCGGAGCACTCTTGGCGTTGACGCAGGTAGCAACGCTCATAGGCGTTGCCATTTGGATAATTGTGTTCTGGCTGACCCGTTACGTTTCATTGGCTTCCATCACAGCTGCGATTGTCTTACCGATCGTGATTCTCGTGGTTAGTTCACGGGATCAAAACAAGGGGAAACTGTTAGTTTATGCTTCCGCTTGTGTCGCGGTCGTTGTCATTTGGCGTCATCGGTCAAATGTTTCCCGGCTGATGCGCGGCACCGAACCGCGCTTTACTCGAAAATGAGAATCGTGAACACGGCAATCATAGGTGCCGGCGGTTGGGGAACGGCGTTAGCTGGGTTGTGGGCAAAGGATGGTCGACACGTTGTTCTCTGGGGCCACAACACTGATCGGATCGCGCGTATGCAAAAGACCCGCGAAAACAGCGATTATCTTCCCGGACGCCAGCTTCCTGATTCAGTGCACATTACCTCGGAACTTGGCGATTGCGCCGATGCCGATCTGATCGTGCTTGCGACGCCTTCGACCGCATTGCGCAACATTGTGGCGCACCTGGCGAAAGTGATTGGCCTTACTGATGCGGTATTGCTGAGTTGCATAAAAGGGATCGAACACGGCAGCGGGATGCGGATGACGGAGATCCTACGCGAGACTTTCCCGCAGAATAAAATCGCGGTGTTATCCGGTCCAAATCTCGCCACCGAAGTCGCCAGAGCTCTTCCGACCGCCACCGTCATTGCCTGTGACAACGGCGATTGCGCCGGAACTCTACAGGCGACGCTGGGAAGCCCACGGTTTCGCATTTACACCAGCCTGGATGTCGCCTCGATTGAGCTGGGTGGTGCATTGAAAAACGTGTTCGCTATCGCTGCGGGAATCAGTGACGGGCTTGGACTTGGCGACAACGCCAAAGCAGCACTTGTCGCTCGGTCATTGGCTGAGCTGGTTCGGCTCGGAGTTGCCATGGGCGGGACGGTGAATGCTTTTTATGGACTGAGCGGCGCGGGTGATCTGATATTGACTTGCTACAGCGAGCACAGCCGCAATCACCGCGTCGGGAAACGGCTCGGGCGAGGTGAACTTTTGCCGGAAATCACAACCTCTATGAAAATGGTCGCCGAAGGTATCCCGACCGCGCGTAGCGCTTGGGAATGCGCGCAGCGCTTGAATATTGCCACGCCTATTACCGATCAAGTGTACTCGATCTTATATCAGCAGAAAGAGCCTGCTGTTGCCTTGGAAGAACTGCTGAAGCGCGAGCCGAAGCCTGAACAAGCATAGCCACGCAGCTTCAAGGATTTATCTATCCGGCCAACCTTCAACTTGCTCGGTTGCATCACCATATCTCTCGCAGAATTCGGCGATAACGGCGGGGTATAGTTCGTGCTCAACAACTTGAATCCGAGCATGCAGGCTCTCCGCAGTATCGTTAGGCAAGATTCTTACCTCTCGCTTTGCAAGGATTTGCCCGTGATCGATCCGTTCGTCGACGTAGTGCGCTGTGCAGCCGGTCACTGTTTCTCCCGAGACGAGAGCCTGTTTCCACGCTTCAAGTCCTGGGAATTTAGGCAGAAGCGATGGGTGAATGTTGATAATGCGACGGGGGAACGCCTTTAGCATCGGTTCATGCAAGACGCGCATGAAACCGGCGAGAACGACAAGTTCGATATTGGCATTGCGCAACATTTGCACGAGCTGCTCTTCTATTGCCGGCTCCAAGCGCGTGCGAAATCTGCCCGGCGGCAAATACGCGTTCGCAACACCGAACTCCCGCGCGATATCAAGTATCGGTGCATCCAGCACATCCGAAACGACTAAGCGCGCTTCCGCAGCGAGATCGCCTGACCGGATGCGCTCTAAAATCGCCCGGCAGTTGCTTCCTTTACCCGATCCGAGAATTGCAATTGGCAGGCGTGTCATCTAAGTCGCTTAGTTTCCTCAACTCCTGCTCTTACATATTTGCTCGAGTAATCCGGAAGTTGAATACCCTGTTTCAAATGGGATGAGGCGAATCGACGCTTCAATTTCTTTTAATATTGCACCCTCTTCTTCATCCAACGTCCCCGACGTGTAATCACCGCCTTTGACATAAACGGCGGGGCGGACCGCAGCGAGAAACTTCGTGGCCCGAATTTCTGGAAAAATCGTGACTAGATCCACGCATTCCAAGGCCGCGAGAATCTCCGCGCGATCACTTTGGGTTGTGATCGGGCGCCCTGCTCCTTTTAGCTCGTGGACGGAACCGTCACCATTCAATCCGACAACCAGAAGATCGCCGAGCGCTCGCGCCGCCTGCAAATACCGAACATGGCCAACGTGCAGCAGATCAAAACATCCGTTGGTGGCTACAATCTTCCTCCCGGCCGACCGCAGCTTCTGGCAACGATCGGAAAGTTCCTCAAGCTTGACGATTTTTGGATACATCTTTTCCCAATAATTTTGAGATTGTGGCTCAATCGCAGTTGGCCTTTAACTGATTTGCGCGACGGTCTTCCAAGATGGCGAAAAGAAAAACGAAACGCAACGGGCGAAGATCGCAGGCCAGTCACGGCTTCAAAATCTGCAAGGATCCCATGGTGCATCTCTTCGAAGACGGACCAATATCCGATGCCCGTGATCGCATGAGCCTGACGCGTGTGCATCGCGAGCCATTCCTGTTCGCCATCGCACGTGATGCACGCACTATCTTCGTCAGCTGGAATATTGATTGGCGATCCGTTTTTGAAAAGACAATGCCCGCGGATCGACAAGTCCATCTTCGGGTGATTGGCCGGGACGGTGTCATTGAAACGCGAGCTGCCGTCGAACCCATGGGCGCAATGCACTACCTGACGATATCCGGTTTGTATGACTCATACCGTGTGGAGATCGGTTATTTTCAACCACTCGACATCTGGCACTCCGTCGCGACGTCGGATGAGGTTGAAATGCCGCCGCCCGGGAGCGTCAGGCTTGCTGATGTGGATTTAGCAACCATTCCGTTTCACCTCAGTTTCCAACAGCTTGCTGATTTGTTCGGACCCGCTAACAACACTGCGGTAGCAAGGGTAGTCTCGGAATTTCAAAAGCGCGTATCGAGCGCTAACAACCCTGATGAGGCAACACCGTCCGAGGTACAAATTCTGCGCAAGCTGAACCTGTCGCTGTCTGACATAGCAGCAGCCGCGCGCGATTTTAAAAAGACCGATACCGAAAAGCTCGCGCGGCGCGCTCGCGCAATGCTTCGATTCGCTGCGACCAGTCCAGCGCGCGGATTCGAAGCGAACCCCGGCTCGTGACCCCGCTCTTCTGCGTTCGCTATTTCTCCGCGCTGGCCGGCGATTCCATCATCAAGTGACGTGCATGCGTATGGTCGGAAACTTGGGCAACCAAGTTCAACAGCGCGCCCAAACTCCACGCGAGCACGAACCCCGCAAGTCCGATGACAATGCCAAGCGGTCCTGGGATATATTCCGTACGATAACGCGCCAGCCAGAGGATAGAGCCAAGCGAGCCAAATACGATCCAGATCACCCCGGCAATTTTCAGGGCACGAGACCACCCGGTTTCGCCCGCGATTTTCCGCGGCCCGAGTTTGGAATTGTAAACGCTGTAGCCGAAGAAAATGACGATCCCGAACGCAAACCAATAAATCAGCCGCTCCCAAGTAAGCCACGGCAGCGAAATCATGAGATAACCGGCCGATATCACACCCATCGGCGCGACGAACCAGACGGCCGGCGTCTTGAATGTGCGAGGCAAGTTCGGCTCGCGAATTCGCAGCACAAGAACGCCTATCGAGACGATCACAAACGCCAGCAACGTGCCGATGGAAACGAGGCTACCAGCTTCGCGCACCGTGAAAATTGCAGCGAAGCAGGCGACAACAACTCCCGTCACTATCGTTGTGATCCATGGGGTCTGGAATTTTGGATGAACCCTGCTGACAAATTTCGGCAACAAACCGTCGTCAGCCATTGTCCAGAAGATTCGCGACTGGCCTAAAAGCATTACCAGAATTACCGAACTGAGGCCGGCGATGGCGCCCAATTTGATTATGGAAGCCATCCAGCCGACACCAGCGTGATCGGCCGCCACAGCGATCGGGTCCGGTACGTCTAATTGCAGGTACGGCACGATCCCCGTCGCCACTGCTGATACCGCGATGTAGAGTACCGTGCAGATCAACAGGGAACCGATGATGCTAATAGGCATGTCGCGCTTCGGATTCTTTGCTTCCTGCGCTGCTGTGCTGACAGCATCGAACCCGATGTACGCGAAAAATACGATCCCTGCGCCCTGCATTACGCCGTCCCAGCCGAAATGTCCGCGCGTGCCAGTGCTCGGCGGAATGAACGGATGCCAGTTAGCGGGATTCACGGCGTGAGCCGCGCCGACGATGAAGAGCAGCACGACTGCTACTTTTACAAACACAATGACGTTGTTGACGTTCGCCGACTCGCGAATCCCGACTACCAGCAGAAACGTCACGATCGCGATAATAATGACCGCTGGCAGATTGAAGATGGCGGTGACCTGCGTTCCATCCGCCAAAGTAACGAGCGTCCCGCGCGCGGCCGATAATTGGGCAGGAATGTGAATGCCAACGTCTCGTAGAAACGACACGACGTAGCCGGACCAACCGATAGAAACGGTGACCGCGCCCAAAGCGTATTCGAGAATCAAGTCCCAGCCTATGATCCAGGCGAAAAGCTCGCCGAGCGTCGCGTAACCGTAAGTGTACGCGCTACCGGCCATCGGCACCAGTGAGGCGAACTCGCTATAGCAGAGCGCCGCGAAAATTGAGGCTACGCCCGCCAGAACAAATGACAGAATCACAGCAGGCCCCGCGTTCTGCGCCGCGACTGTGCCCGTCAGCACGAAAATGCCGGTGCCGATGATCGCGCCAATCCCCAGCATTGTCAGGTTTGTCGCTCCGAGGGCGCGTTTCAAGCGTTGGTCCGTCAGCGCCTCCGCTTGAAGTTGCGTGACGCTTTTCCGTCGAAACAGGTTCATGAGCGAAATTGGCTTTGCGTTGTGCTAATCGGGATCGACCCGTGAAGTCAAGCCGACGTTGATTTTTTCCCGAAGAATTTCCAGAAGAAATAAACCGGAACGCCGGTCAACACAATGATCAGTCCTGGCCACGTTGTGGCAGTTTGATAAACGAAAAGCACAACGAGAATTACCGTCGCGCCTATAATGTACAGAGCGGGGACGACTGGATAGCCGAATGCCTTATAGGGTCGTTCCACATTCGGCTGTTTTTTACGCAGCAGGAAAATGCCAATGATTGTTAAGACGTAAAAGATCAACGCGGCTGAAATAACATAGTCGAGCAAATTGCCATAGAGATTGCCGTAGCCAGTCACGTTGCCGGCTGCATCGGTTTTGACCGTGCGTGGCAGAACGAGTGCGCCGGCCCAGATGCCTTGGATGGCGAGCGCCCACGCCGGGACGCGGTGTTTGTTTAAATCGCCGACCCGTCGAAAGAAAAGGCCGTCTTTCGCCATGGCATAGTAGGCGCGAGCACCGGCAAGGATCAGCCCGTTATTGCAACCGAACGTCGAGATCATGATTGCGATCGCCATGATTGTCGCGCCAGCGCCCGGAAAAATCACGTTGGCCGTTTCGGAGGCGACGCGATCGCTGGGCGCATTCTGGATTGCGTTGAATGGCAGCGTCGCCAGGTAAGCGACATTTGCGAGTAAATAAAGTCCGATCACCAGAAACGTGCCCAATGCGAGGGAAAGCGGCACGTTGCGCCGAGGATTGACTACTTCGCCCGCAGTAAAAGTGATGTTGTTCCATGCGTCAGCAGAGAACAAAGAATTCGTCTGTGCCACGCAGATTCCGACGAAGAGCCCGAATGCGGCCGCAGCGGTTAAACCTGCTCCGACCTCCTGCAGATTACCGCGCACCGTCCAGAAGTCCCTGAAGTTTTCCGCGCCTGCACCAGAGTTCAACCCGATAATGATTCCCAGCACGATCAACGCGAACAGCGCGCCGGTCTTTGCAGTCGTAAAGACATTTTGGATAAGCTTGCCGACTTCCAACCCACGCGTGTTCGTGAATGTCAGAAAACCAATCAGCGCCAAGCCCACGAGTTGTGCCGTCGAAAGCGATAACGCGTACCCGCCAAACCGGATCGGGGTGATAATGTAGTTGCTTTCTGAAACCCACGGCACAAGCACGCCGGTGTAGCGTGCGAATCCAACTGCGACTGCGGCAATTGTGCCGGTCTGAATCACAAGGAAAAGCGTCCAGCCGTAGAGAAATCCCCAAAGCGGAGAGAATGCTTCGCGAAGATACACGTATTGGCCGCCGGCCTTCGGCATCATCGCCGCGAGCTCGCCATATGAGAGCGCGGCTGTCAGTGTCAATAATCCGGTCACGATCCAAACAACGAGTAACCACCCCGGCGCGCCGACTTGGCGGGCAATGATCGACGAGACGATGAAAATTCCCGAGCCGATCATCGAGCCGGCCACAAGCATCGTGGAGTCCAACAAGCCTAGTCCCCTAACGAGTTTTTCTTCGGCTACAGGTGCGTCGGTAATTGCGGTTGCCATATCGAATACGTTGGATTTGGCGGAGAGTTAATCATCAACGGCGTGTCTCGCGCAATCCCAAAAAGCTGTTCAAATCATTTTACGGCAAAAAAGGAAGCGTGTAATCTTCCCCCCACCGATGACCTCAAATCATCTGCTGCGTGCACGACGCTTGCTGTGGATTTGCTGCGCCGCTCTGGCTTTGGTCATCGAATTGGCTGCTACGCCGCATCGCGCTTTCGCGCGGACAACGCCACAGTTCGAAGCATTGCCGCTCGTCCGCTCGCGACAAAATCATTTGTTGCTGCGCGCGTTCATCAATGGCAGACCCGCCTGGTTGACGGTCGATAGCGGCGCGCCCGTGAGCGCGATTGCGCTGAATCGCCGCGAGTATTTTCGGCTTAAGCCCATTACGGCAGAATCAAGTTTGCCCGCCCGCGTTCAGATCAACGGCGGATTCAACAAAGTCGCCATCGCGCGCGAACTCCGAATCGGCGGCTTGAGTCTCGTCGACGAGCCAGTGGTTACGGTCGACCTTGGTGGTTCCGCGCGCGCTGCGCGAATGGCACACGAGCCGCAGATCGACGGAATCATTGGAGCAGACATCCTTTTCCCGACACAAGCAGTCCTGGATTGTGAAAAGCAATTACTCATTCTCAAGACTGATCCCAATGCCTTGGGCAGCTTCCCCGGGTTCAATCGACGCGGGTTGCGCGCTGTTCCAATTCAGGTCAGCGACGGTTACAATCTCTATGTGAACGGGTCCGTGAACGGAACACCGGCAAAACTCATGGTCGACACCGGATCGTTCACCACGCTGTTACACCGATCCTTCGTGCGGCGGATGCGAATTGTTACTCGCGAGACGCCGTATAGCTCCTCGGCCGTGAACCTGAAGGAGCGCGGCGTACGGGTAGCGCACATTCGTAAGCTGTCCGTAGGTTCGGTGAACATTTTCAGTAAGGATGTCGGCGTTATTGATCTGGAAGGACTCATTCACGACGGGCTATTGGAAGGTTCTCCGCCCGTGGCTGGGCTGCTCGGCGCAGAAACGCTGCGGCGGCACCACGGCATCATCGATTTCGGCACGCGGACGCTTTATCTGAGATAGCGAATCGTACGGAACAAGTTCGCTTGTCATTCCGAGCGAAGTCGAGGAATCTCTCGATTTTCTGCTCGTGAACGAAATCACTCAGGCATTCGTTTTGGCAGCGGGTCTTGGCACGCGCTTGCGTCCATTGACCGACGAGTTGCCGAAGCCGCTCATCCCGATCTTCCAAAAGCCGCTCGTTACTTTCGCGCTCGATCATTTGATAAGCGTGCGCGTGAACAGATTCGTCATCAACACGCACCGGCATCCGGAACTGTTCCAAAGTTTCTTTGCCGCGCGCGAGTATGCCGACTTTCCTACCACGCTCGTTCACGAGCCGGACCTGCTCGAAACGGGCGGCGGCATCAAAAACGCTGAAAGTCATTTCGGCAACGAGCCGTTCCTAACCTACAGCGGCGATATTTTAACCAACGTCAATCTCCAACCTTTGATCGAGGAACATTTCCGTCGCGGAAACGACGTGACGCTCGCTCTGCGTCACACCGGTTTGGCTTCAGCTGTGGCTTTGCGTCATCACCGGGTCGTGGACATCAGCAACCGCTACGGCGTCGCGGGAAATTTCGATTTCGCCAATATCGCGGTTTGGAACTCGGCGATTTTCCACCGGATTCCGCCGCACAAAAAGATCTCGTTTATTCCGATCATTGGGGATTGGATAGGCCAAGGCGCCAGAATCGGCGGCGTGGTAATGAATGACGGAAAATGGTTCAACATCTCTTCGCGCGCTGAATATCTCGAAGTGCATCGCACAATCTTGCGAGACAATTGGAAACCGGATTTCGTGAAAACCCGCGAATGGCCTGAGCGCATTGCGAGCAGCGCGATCGTCGATTCGGGCGCGCAGTTGCGCGGCTGCACAGTGATCGGACGAAACTGCCGCGTCGGCGCGGAAGCGATTCTGGAGGACACAATTTTGTGGCCGGATGCAGAAATTGCTTCCCAAAGCCGGTTGGAGGCTTGTATTGTCCGCTCCCGAAAAAAGGTGAGCGGCATCCATCGCGACCTGGACATCTGAATTTATGAGAACCGACCTGCTTCTTCGACGAACGCGGAAGCACTTCCCGCGGTTGGATGTCGCCGCGATCAAAATCGCGCCAATTCAAAAAGGCGGATCAGACCGCAAATTCTATCGGATTCGTTGTTCGGAAGAGCAGGCGCTCATTTTGGTAAAATACAATCTGGAGCGGGAAGAAAATCGCCACTACGTGACAATCGCGAGTTTTCTTAACGAGCACCAAATTCGTGTGCCGGAGATTTACTTTCACGACGCTGACGAAGGCTTGATCTGGCTGGAAGACCTTGGCGAGCGCGACCTCTACAGTTATCGGGACGAAAGCTGGCTGGTGCGCCGCGCGTTCTACGAATCGGCCCTTGATCAAATCGCGGCGCTGCACGCGTTGCCGGAATCGGTTTGCATCGAGATGGAGCAGCATTTGCCGGCCGAGTTCAATTCTGAGCTTTACCTGTGGGAACAGAATTATTTTTTCGAAAATTGCCTCGGCCGTATATTCAAGATGGAGAAGACAAAGCTCGCGCAGTTGGCGTCCTTGCCTGCCCTACAGGAAATCGCAGATCGCCTGGCATCATTCCCGAGAGTTTTGGTGCACCGCGACTTTCAATCGCAGAACATCATCATCCGAAACAGTCAATCGTACCTGATCGATTTTCAGGGAATGCGACCCGGCCTTGCCGAATACGATCTCGCGTCGCTGCTTTATGATCCGTATGTCGATCTTCCCGAAAGCGAACGCGCAGAGTTGACCGCATACTATCGCGGGCGTCAGCTCGAACACGGCATCACAATCAATGGCGATTTCGATCTCAAGTTGCAGCTCTGCGGCATGCAACGCCTGATGCAAGCGTTAGGTGCTTACGGATTCCTCGGGTTGGTCAAAGGTCACAAACATTTTCTCCAGTATATCCCTGCCGCGATGAACTCATTGCAGCAGGTCGTAGCGGAAATCGACGGAGTGACCGAACTGAAGAAAGCATTGCTGCAACTGACGTAGTCGACTGGTTACAAATCACTTCACCACAATTTCGGTGAATGGAAACACCAGGCCTGCAGCGTAACCAAACCGAAGGCCGTGCCGTAGCCCGCAGTGGATAACGCACCGTTGGGCAGCGGGTCGTAGTTTCTTAAGTTAAGTGATTTCGAACGCGGACAGGGCAAAGGAAACTAACCGAACATCCACTTTAACAGGATGCGTAAACCAACGAGGCCCATAGCAGATGGTGAAGCTGATGAGCAATGACTCGTCGCGGAACCAAAACGGTCACCATTCGGATGGCTCGATGCGGATCACCCAACCGCCCAACTGGCAAGTCACGAACACTAGTACGTCAGCTTGGCCCGGTCGTTTTGCATTGCGAATTCGTTCATGGTAACTTTTTTCCCACGTAAATTAGTTTATGCCCCAACTTGATCGCAACTCGCAAAAAGAGAACAAACACCGCGGGAGCGAACCGAATTTTAACTGGCGCGGCGTTGTTCTCATCGTGATCGCCTTCAGCCTGATCGCAATGGCGATGCTCTTTTACCGGGGCGGGATGCAACCGGTCGAAGACGTGCCGTATAACCGTTTTCTCGAGCTGCTGGAGAACAAGCAGATCGTTAACGACAAAAATTATCCTCTCCAGTTGGTCGTCGAGGATGGTCGGCCCACGCAGACGCTGCGCGGCGCGTACATCCGGCAGGGGGCAGGCGCAGCGCCCTCACAACCGGTGCCGTTCCGCACAACCGTCTATTTGAATTTCACCAATGATCTACAGAAAAAACTCGCTGATGCCGGCATGCAGCCCGCCATCAAAACAGAATCAAACATGCTGGCGCAGACGGTGGTGGGTTTCCTGCCGATCGCGCTTTTCCTCCTGGTGCTCTATTTCCTGTTTCGCCAGCAAATCCGGATGGCTGGCAAAGGCGCACTCAATTTCGGTAAATCCAAGGCCCGGATGCTCGCCCGTGACAAGAACAAGATCACGTTCCGCGATGTCGCCGGCGTGGAGGAAGCCAAGGATGAAGTGCAGGAACTGGTCGAGTTCCTGCGTGACCCGAAAAAATTTCAAAAACTCGGTGGCCGCATTCCCAAGGGCGTGTTGATGGTCGGCCCGCCCGGCACTGGCAAGACGCTGCTGGCGCGCGCCATCGCGGGTGAAGCTGACGTGCCGTTCTTTTCGATCAGCGGCTCAGATTTCGTTGAGATGTTCGTCGGCGTCGGCGCCTCGCGCGTCCGCGACATGTTCGAGCAAGGCAAGAAATCCGCGCCTTGCATCATTTTCATCGACGAAATCGACGCGGTAGGTCGTCACCGCGGCCATGGCGTGGGTGGCGGCCATGATGAGCGCGAGCAAACGTTAAATGCGCTGCTCGTGGAGATGGACGGCTTCGACACGCAGGAAGGCGTGATCATCATTGCAGCAACGAACCGCCCGGATGTTCTCGACCCGGCATTGCTGCGACCGGGGCGCTTCGATCGCCAGATCACCGTCAACCTGCCTGATGTCAAAGGCCGCGAGGAAATCCTGCGGGTTCACGCGAAGAAGGTGAAGCTCGGCGAGGGCGTGGATCTTGCCGTCATCGCGCGCGGCACGCCGGGTTATTCCGGCGCGGAGCTTGCCAATGTCATCAACGAGGCGGCGTTGCTCGCAGCACGGCGCGGACTGAAGGGCATTACGCTCGCCGAGCTTGAAGAAGCACGCGACAAAGATCGCTGGGGCAAAGAACGCCGGAGCCTTGCGCTAAGCGAGAAAGAAAAACAGAACACCGCGTATCACGAAGCTGGCCATGCGCTGTTGCTCGTTCTTCTCCCGCACACCGAGCCGCTCCACAAAGTCACGATCATTCCGCGTGGACCATCGCTTGGTTCGACCATGTGGTTGCCTGAGGAAGACAAATACACCAATCGCAAAAACGAGTTGCTCGCCAGTCTCACCGTCGCCATGGGCGGCCGGGTCGCGGAAGAAATTATCTTCGGCGACATCACCAACGGCGCTCGCGGCGATATCAAAGGCGCCACGGCCATAGCGCGCCGGATGGTTTGCGAATGGGGCATGAGCGAGAAAATGGGCATGGTCGAGTACGGCGAACACGAAGATTACGTTTTCCTCGGACGCGACATCTCTCGAGCGCGCGATTACAGCGAAGCGACCGCGGAACAAATCGATCAGGAAGTACGCAAACTCATTGACGACGCCTATCATTTGGCAAAGAACACGCTGATTGCGAACCGCGACATACTCGAAACCATCGCGAAAGCACTGCTCGAGTACGAGACCCTGGGCGGCTCGCAAATCAAAGAAATTATCGAGCACGGACGCCTGATCAATCCGCCGCCGATCGTTGGTGGCTCACCGAGTAAAAAACCAGCCCCCGAGAAACCGCCCAAGCAAGTCCTCGCGCCCGACGTCGCCCCGCCTCTCCCCGGTGCTCTCGGCGGCGCGCCCGCGTAATTTCGCATTCGACGTTGGGCGCCTGCTGGCGAGGATCTACGGAGTTGGACGTTGAGGGTTCTTCGGCCTCCGGCCACACGCCCGTTGCTGGCCAGACTGCTCAGAAACTCCGACACATGCTTCTCATTGAGCTCACGAGGGTGGCGTTTTCCATGGAAAAGAATGAAGCGCCGAATCCAGTCCAGATAAGCCTGCTCGGTACGCAAACTATAGCGCCGCGTCCGCATGAAAGTGCGGAGCTGATCGAGCAATTTGGGCTTGCCGGCAGCAGTGGTCTGCGTTGTAATCGGTTCCAATTTCCCCGCGAGCGTAAATGATTTGCCTGTTAAATTTCAATCCGGAATTAGACGAAGAAATCTTCGTGATTTTTTACGAACCTTCGTCTACTTCTCGTTAGAAGCGATTAGCATACCGCTTCGCGATGTCACACCAGAGACCTAACCAAGCGCTGGAGCGAACCGCCGCCCGGTGCGCGTTCACATTTCAGATGATTAAATCTGTCTACCTTCGAGTCACACTCGCTCTCAGCGGCGGTCGCTCATCTTATTCTCGTTAGGCGCTTTCCCGCGT
>QHOX01000193.1 GCA_003219465.1 Verrucomicrobiota bacterium
AAAGAAGCCGACTACCAGCAATACTCGCCATCGTAGACGGGTTTGTCACCCGCATTGAATCGATCATTTGATGCAGCGGTCGCGTATTGGCTTTCCAGTCCAACTCCACGAACGTGCGGTCGACTTTCGTCTCGGCGTCGTTCGGCTTGATAGCAAGCATCCGATCGAAGACTAACTTTTCCTCGCGATAGCGCCGGAGATGGTCGTAACTAAGCGAAGTTTGCTGCAGGAGTAAGAAGTTCCGTGGGTCGAGGTCGATCGCGCGCTCGAAATTGCGTAACACCTCTTCTTGATTGCCACCAGGCCGGCGACGCTCGATGTATCCTTTGAGTTCGAATAATCGAGCGTCATTGGGAAGGGTCTTGCCAGCAGTTTCCAGTTCAGCTAATGCGCCGTCAAAATCACGATACCCACGATAAAGATGTCCCGCACGCGCGAGGTGTGCTTCGCCTGCATCGGGACGGATGCGAAATGCCGCCTGGATGGCTGCGTCTGCTAATTCCAGGCGCCCAGGCGTGCGATCGAAGCCAAGCGCGTAAAGCTGGTCGTGAATCCAAGCAAGTTGGCAGTGCCCCTGGAAAAATGTTGGATCATGCGCGAGAGCTTGGTTCAGCAGATCAGCCGCTCGCGGTAAATTGTCTTTGCCGCTCATGCGGTAGCTCCACTCCAAAACCAGATTTTTGGCGCGGCTGTAAAGATCGAAGGCACTGATATCGGCGGTTGGTGCCCGCTCGATGGCTAGTTTCTCAGCTGCCGAAATTTTGGCGTGAAGCTGGTCGGCGACCTTTTGGGCAATCTCGCTCTGAATGGTAAACATCTCTTTTAACTCGCCATCGTATTGCTTCGCCCATACATGCGAATCCGTGCGCGTGTCGATCAACTGGGCGTTTATGTGGAGCCAGGCACCAGTCTTACGCACGCTACCCTCCAGCACGTGCGAGACCTGAAGCGCATCGCCAATCTGGCGAGTATTGTGCTCACCGCGATATTGCATCACGCTGGTGCGGCTGATGACCTTGAGATCGGCAATGTTTGCCAGCTTGGTCAAAACGTCGTCCTGCACACCATCAGCAAAAAACGCGTCCTCTCTATCGTTGCTGAGGTTCTCAAACGGTAGCACGGCGACGCTTTTTTCTGGCGCGGCTGCCGTGGCTGTTGAGGCGCCTTGCTGGATATGCTGGCGGTACCAGAAATAACTCATTAGGCCGACACCGCTGCTAACCAAAACCGCAAGCGCTGCCAGTTGAAGAAGTCTGCGGCGGCGGGGCCTCGCTTCTATCGCTTCGCGACACTGTCGTAATTGAGCGAGGAGTTCCCGAGCAGACTGCGGTCGTTCAGCCGGGTCGGTCGCCAGCATCGAACGTAGAAGCCTGATTAACGGCGCTGGCACTTTCCCGGCGAGCGCCGAAAGCTTCCCGGGCAGCTCATGGATTTGCTCTTCGCGAAGTTCTTTCGGCGTGCGCCCAGTGAAAGGCGTTCGGCCACAGAGCAAATACCACAGTGTGACGCCTAACGAGTAGATATCTGACCGAGCGTCCAGTCTGGCAGTCGATTGATCCATGGCGAGTTGCTCCGGGCTAGCAAACCCTGGTGTCCCGGAAAAACCGGCGCAGTCTTGGTCTAATGTATCCGGTGTCGTAGCACCGGGTTTGGCAAGTCCGAAATCGATCACTTTTACAACCAATCCGACAGCTGCCGGATCAGCTGAATCCCCACAGGTCGAAACAATCATAAGGTTGCTCGGTTTGAGGTCGCGATGCACCACCCCATGCGCCTCGGCAGCCATTAGAGCCCGCGCGACCTGTTCGCCGACGTCCAGAGCAAGGGACACCGGCAGTGGCCCGTCACGACGCACACGCGCGTCCAGCGTCTCGCCCTCGACCAGCTCCATTGCGTAGAAACACTGGCCGGCTGGAGTCTCGCCGAAGTGAAAAACGCTCGCCACGTTTGGATGCCGCAGTTGCGCAGCCGCTCGCGCTTCACGTCGAAAACGTTCCCGTGCGTTAGAATTACCAGAGTGTCGTGCACTGATGACCTTGAGCGCCACGGGAGAACCCAAGTTGACGTCGACTGCACGGTACGTTGTCCCCATGGCGCCGCGCCCAAGCTCCTGGAGGGTGATACCGTCTGCGGACAAGCAAACTTCATAGTGCTGGAAGCGGCGGTTCACGGGACCCGGTTCACTCAAGCCCCCAAGCAGGAGGCAGTTCAAACAACCGAAAGCCGTCGCTTCGCTTTCAAGCAGCGCGCCGCATTGTTCGCAGTTCAAAACCTCATTTTTTGCAATCGACATTGAAAACCTCAATAATCAGCAGGTAGCGGTCAAGATTGCGCAGAGATGGTGCAGCTCCTCGTCCACATCTTCGGCAACGCCAATAGTGCGGGCGACTTCTTCGCGCAACAGCTCGCGATAACGTGCACGCAGCCGTGAAAGGTGACTGCGCAACGTCTCGACCGGTATATCAAGCCGCGTGGCAACTTCCTCCTGGCTGGGCAAACCTACACCGCCGGTAAGAAATGGTTTCAGTTCGCTGAAGAGGCGCGCCTTATGTCCGTTGCCGAACTCCGCCTCGATACGTTCCAGCGCGCGGGCAACCAGCGACGTCGCCCAGCTTTGTTCGTACCGTTGCTCCTCGTCAAACGTCATCCTGACGCCTCGGCCTTCGCGCGCGTAGAGCGTCTCAACGGCATGAATTTTCTCATCCAAGAGCACGAACTCATGATCGCCGCCACGCTTGACTGCTTGCTGCCGGTCCCACACGTCCGCGATGTAGTGCTTGAGTGACGCAAGCAAGAACGAGCGGAATTTGCCCTTCCTGCGGTTTGTGTACACATAGGCCTTGCTCTGCAGCAGATAGGCGAAGAAACCTTGCACGAGATCCTGCGCGTCGGCTGGACTATAGCCGCGTCGGCGCACGAAACTATAGAGAGGCGGCCAGTAATCGCGGCAAAGCTGTGCCAAGGCTGCGTCGGCTTTTTCGCTGCCGTCCTTGCAGGCAGCGACAACGCTCCAGTGGGTCGTGGCGAAGACTGCCCTGCTATCCTGGAGTGTGCCAGGAATCCCTTTCACAGACAAAGAATACTCGGACCTAGTCACTCATGGCAAGAACTGCGCGCAAGGAAAGTCGAATCGGGCATTCGCCCGTACGTTTTTCGGAGGTTCGCCGTCCCATAGCAGATTGGGCCACGGCCCGAGAACCCGTAAGCGGCGTAGATCTCGCGGCGTTTAACCGCAGAAAGTTTGCCGTCAAAGGCACATTTTTTTCTACTGCGTTGGGGACAACACGTTGCCGAGCTATGTTTCACCAGCGGCGGCGGAACGTCTTCGGTTATCCCCGTGTCCAGTCCGCGGCGTAGCTTGCTGTGCGGCACACTTAGAAAATAAATCGCAAGCCTCTCTGACATCAGATCGAATCGCTCTTACGACCGACGCGGACCGCATGTTTTTTGGGATGAATCCCAGAACCATAGCGTCGAGTGTAAACCTGCATGAACTCCGCCCCCAAAAAGCTGATCAGCGCAGAGTAATAGACCCAGAACAGCAGCCAAACGCGCTGGCCGTCGCAGTTTGTCCGAGATAAATACCAATCAAGTATTTTCCTGCGCTAAAGAGCAGCGCGGTCACAGCCGCTCCGATCCATACGTCTATCCACGAGATCACGACGTCGGGCAACAATTTGTAGATCACGGCAAAAAGAACGGCGACCACGAAGAACGAGCTGACAATGTTTGCCGTTTGCCAAACCCACGGGATACCGGGCAACCAGTTGTTCATGTAACTTTGCAGGCCGCTGATGACCGCGCTGATTACGAGTGAAACCAAGAGGAGAAATCCCACGGAAACGGCGATCGAAAATGAATGCAACCGATCTACGACTAACGACGTGATGACTCCACGGTCCGGTTTTGCTTTGATGTCCCAAATCTTGTTCAGTGCAGACTGCAGTTCTCCAAAAACCGCGGTCGCGCCCATAATGAGCGTGACAATTCCGACGCTCACTGCCCAAAGTCCCTTGCCAAATCCGCGGGACGATTCGATCACCTGCCGCACCGCATTCGCCCCCTCCACGCCGATCATTTTTTCCATCTCACCGACGATCTGATCGGTGGCCGTATCGGGCGCGAGAAAGAAACTGGCCACGCCCACGGCAATGAGCAGCACGGGCGCGATAGAAAATATTGTGTAAAACGCGAGCGTAACTCGAAAGTGTTGTCGTCCATCCACTCTGCGAACGAAAGCTTGAGCAATTCCCAGCCTCCTTCAGCTTGTTCGCGGGAATCTGCTGACTTTCGATTACTAACTCATCCGCCATCCTTATAAGAATCGCCGCAAAACAGCGCCGTTGGTTGGATGAGTAGCGGTTAAAATGCGGACGTCTACGTCTTGATGATCGGCCGAGGAATGTCTTCGGTCAGCCCGACGTCGATGCCACGCCGGAGTTTGCTGTGGCGCACGCTGTAAAGGAAATAAATCAGGAGTCCGATTCCGAGCCACACGACAAAACGAATCCAGGTCATCACTGGCAGGCTAAGCATCAGAGCCAAGCACATGACCACGCCGAGGATTGGGAAAATCGGAACGAACGGCACGCGAAACGGACGCGGTCGTTCCGGGTTGACGCGACGCAGCACGTTCACGCCGAGGCAAACCAAAATAAACGCGAAGAGCGTGCCGATGTTCGTGAGGTCTGCGAGCTCGCCGATATTTGTAACCATCGCCACGCCGGCGACGACAACTCCAGTCCAGATTGTCGTGATATGCGGTGTCCGGAACCGCGGATGAATTCTGGCGAAATATTGGGGCAACAAACCGTCGCGCGCCATCGCCATAAAAATGCGCGGCTGCCCAAGCTGAAACACCAGCAACACTGAAGTCGTGCCTGCGAGGGCGCCCGCGCTCACGAGCGCCTGGGCCCACGGTTTGCTCGCGAAAGCGGTGGCAACAGCAGCGGCGTCGCCGGTGTAGACCGTGTATTTCTTAATTCCGGTAAGCACAGCCGCCATCAGCACGTAGAGCACGGTGCAGATGATCAGACTGGTAATAATCCCGATCGGCATGTCACGTTGCGGATTGCGGGTTTCTTCAGCTGTGGTCGACACGGCGTCGAAGCCGATAAAGGCGAAGAACACGATCGCCGCGCCGCTCATCAGACCCGGAAAGCCATGCGGCATAAACGGGTGCCAGTTTGTGGGGTTCACCATAAACGCGCCGAACGCGATGACGAACACGACCACGGCGACCTTGATAATGACTATCGTCGTGTTCGTTTGTGCGCTTTCTCGAATCCCGTAAACCAGAATGACAGTCACCGCCGCAACGATGAGCAAGGCCGGCAGATTGAACGCGATCGAGTGGCCGGCAATCACCGGCAAACTGGTCGACGAATACGCTTCCAACGCCGCGCCTCCTTTGGCGAGCAGATCGGTGGCGGTTTGATGATCGTTCACCAGCCAGAGTGGAAACTTCAAGTGAAACAGGCTGTCGCAGAGTTGAACGAAATAACCTGACCAGCTCACGGCTACGGCCATGTTGCCGACGGCATATTCCAAAATCAGGTCCCAACCGATGATCCACGCTATCAACTCGCCCATCGTTGCGTAGGAATACGTGTACGCCGATCCTGAGACAGGGATCATGGACGCAAGTTCGGCATAACAAAACGCGGCAAACGCGCAAGCGATGCCGGCGACGATAAACGAAGCGGCAATGGCGGGGCCTGCCCCCGCGCGTCCAAGCACAACGCCTGTTCCGGAGAACCAGGCTTGAATAAAATTGATGACTGGCGTTTCAAGGCCCGACGCAAATGTCTGGCCGGCCGCAGCGGTTCCGGTAAGCGAGAAGATTCCCGCGCCAATGACCGCGCCGATGCCGATACAGGTCAGCGCGAGCGGTCCGAGTGTGCGCTTCATCTGTCGGTCCGGCGCAGCCGCTTCGGCAATCAGGTGATCAGGGCTTTTCGTTCTGAACAGTTGAAGTGCCACCGTTCGAGATCGTCTCATCAGGTAGTTCGCGTGGTCAATCCAAAGCTTTAGGTAAGGCGAACCTGCACGTACTTATCCTGAGTCGACGCGGCCAAAATAGTTTTGTAGCATCGCTGGTGTATGTCCGATGAACCGGCAAAAATTATTCTCGGTGACACGGCGATTAGCGCATTCGAGCGAACTCCGGGCCGGCGCCGGTTCGGCCGAGGAAAAGACACAGGTCCACCGCTGACCCACTGCGAAAATTGCGGCGCAGAGCTGCAGGGGCACTGGTGTGCGCAATGCGGGCAACCAGCCATCGAGTATCGCCGTTCTTTCCGGTACGTTGTCGCTGATCTGCTAAACGAGTTCCTGAATTGGGATTCAAAATTCTTCACGACCATCGCGCTTCTCATCTTAAAGCCGTGGCGACTAACAAATGAGTTTCTCGCCGGCAAGCGCGTCCGCTATGTCAATCCGCTGCGGCTCTACCTGCTCGCCAGCATCTTGTTTTTCTTTGCGGTGAACTATGGAACGAAAGGAATCCATTTTGACCCGAGCAAGCTCGATGCAAAAGATCGCGCCGAACTGGAATCGGATTTGAAGGATGCAGATTTGCCACCTGAAGCGCGGAAGAAACTGGAAGAGTTACTACGGGAATCTTCACCTTCCCCTGCTCCGTCGCCTCTCGCGAACGAGGCTTCGCCCCCAGTTGCTCCGACGGCCCCATCGAACGCGGCTTCGCCTCAACCAGTGGAGAGCACGAATGAACAAAAGAAATATGGGAAGATAGGCGAGCGACCGTTCGTCGCTTTTGACGATGCGAAATCCACCACGCCGTTTGAACTCTGGATCGAAGCTCGGGCCAAAGAGAAGATGGGTGTAAACGGAACGAAAATGGGGTTTTTTATCAGCACCCTGTTCCGCAACCTGCCCTATATGATGCTGTGCTGCATCCCGCTCTTCGCTTGTGTTTTGAAAGTTCTCTACATCCGGCGCCGTCTCTTCTATATCGACCATCTGATCTATGCGTTGCATATCCACACCTTCTTCTACGCCGGGATCATGCTGATCGTGCTGGCGACAATTGGGCTTAATCGTTTCGCGCCTAGTGCAATTGCAGGATGGCTGATCGCGCTCCTGTGGATCGCGTTCGTGACCCAAATTTTCTTGTCAATCCGTTACGTTTATCGCCAGGGCTGGTTCTTCAGTATTTTTAAATTCCTCTTTGGCGGATTTGTGTATCTGATCGTCCTCCTAGCCGCGCTCGCCATCACCTTTTTCGCCACACTCGCATTGCCATGAAAAGAATCATCTTCGGTAGGGCCCGTCACTCCGTGCGCGCCGTCGTTGCTCTCGCCTTGGCAGCATCTCCCGCCTCAGTTTTTTGCGATGGTCGGCAAATCGCGTTTGAACGAGACCAGGCTGTCTGGATAGCCAATCTCGATGGCACGGGTGAGAAAAAGATCGCGGAAGGCATCTTCCCAGCGATCTCGCCGGATGGAACTCGCGTCGCGTTTAACAGAACGGAGAAAACAAGCGACACGACGTACGCGCGTCATATCGCGGTTGTCGACGTTGCCACGGGAAAAATTGAGGTTTTCAAAGATGTCCCGAGCGGTAATTCCTATTACCCGAGTTGGACAGCTGACGGAAAACAAATCCTTTTCACTACGCGTCCCCACGAAGTCTGGGATCTCGTCGTGGCGAATTCCGACGGCACGAACTTCCACGTGCTCAAGCCCGGCGTGCAAAATGAAGTGACGCGTTACTCGCCGATTTGGGCGCGCGACGGCCAATCGGTTTTTTGCCAAGACATGGCGAACATTTACCAGATCGGCCTCGACGGCGCGGTGCGCGCCCAATGGAAGATCAATAAGATCGTGCCGAACGGCGACATGAGCGGCGACGGTCGCATCGATGTGGCGCGTGATGGCAAGCGATTGCTTCTGAGCATCGACATGGGCGAAGAATCGGGGCGCAAAGATTGGGATGGGCCATTGCCGGCGCTCTGGGCATTCGATGTGCAATCGCAAAAGGCGACCAGGCTCACGGCGAAAAAATTGTTTGGCTGGGACGGCGTTTGGCTCGACGACGACAACATTCTTTTTCTCAGCCGCGACGCCGGCGAAAAGGAGGATTCGATTTATCGAATGTCCACTAACGGGAAAAACCTGAAACGCCTGATCAAGAACGCGCGCTTTCCAAGCGTGAGCGCTCCGAATGCATGAAGCAATTGACTGTTGCGGAGAACCCGAAACTGCTCGTGAAACAGGCGCGAACGCCGAGCGCGAGCGCGCAGTAGCGCTTACCTCCTAACCAGCAATGTCATGTTGAGCGAAGCGCTGCAACGAAATGCGAAGCATAAGGCCAGGCTTTCCAACATCTCTGATCGGTTCCCGCAGGACGATTCAGAATTGATCCGAGATTCTTCGCTTTGCTCAGAATGACAGTTTCGGGTGACTTGTAGATTCCGCACTGCGATTACCTGAGAAGCTCGCGGGCTTTTGCCAGCGCCTCGTTAACTTTGCTGGCGTCTTTCCCAGCGCCTTGCGCGCTTTCCGGGCGTCCGCCGCCTTTTCCGCTGACGATTGGTGCGACTTGTTGGATCACCTTGTTTGCCTGAAATTTTGATGTCAGCGTCGAAGGCACATGAGCGACCAAAGCGACTGATGCGTCTCGCGCGCCGGCAAGAAAAATGGGGCCTTTGAATTTGGACTTCAAAGCATCCGCGACTGCCTGGAGGAGTTTTCCATCCGCATCTGGGACTTCCGCCACGCAGGAATTGTTTCCAGCATGCGATCGCGCCAGTTCGCTGGCAATTTGAGCAGCTCTGCTCTTCAGTTCTGCGTCCGCAGATTTCGCCGTTTTCTTTTCCCATTCACGAACGTCAGCATCCACTTTTTCGAGATGCGCCTCGCGCGCGTCAATTTGTTTCAGCATTTCGGCTGTCGCTGCATCATCTTCAAACGCCGGCAGCGACGCGATGTCTGGTTTCTTGCGCGCGAGTGTCTCAAACTTCTCTTGCTGTCGCGTGGCTTCCTGCTTGGCCCACGCGCGCGCTGCATCGCCTGCCACTGCTTCAATCCGCCGCGTCCCCGCCGCAATTGCTTCTTCTCTGATAATCCGGAACGGTCCAATCTCGCCTGTCAACCTGACGTGGGTGCCGCCGCACAGTTCCATTGAATATCCGTTAAGCGCCCGAGGCGCTCCGCCGATTTGAAGCACGCGAACCG
>QHOX01000194.1 GCA_003219465.1 Verrucomicrobiota bacterium
AAGCGGTGCACTTGAAAAGTCGAACGTCAATTTGTCGGGTCCGACATAGCTCCCCTTTTGCGAAGCATCGTACGAGACCACTTCGTGCAATGCCCAGTGCAACAAATGGGTGACGGTGTGATGCCCCTGGATCAATTTGCGCCGATCGGCATCCACTGAAATCCGCACCGCCTCGCCTGGCTCTGGCGCGCGACCTTCCAGAACCTGCGCGCGGTGAATAAAAACATCGCCGCGCTTCTGGGTATCGGTGACGCGCAACCGACCAACTTCCGTCCAATCATGGCCCGGAACGTGAAGCAATCCTCGGTCGCCGACCTGACCGCCCATCTCGGCGTAGAAAGGGGTGCGATCGACAACAATATTTACTTCGTCCGGCTTTTTCCCGGGCAGAACCGTTTCAACGACTGCTTCGGCTTCAAAGAAATCGTAACCGAGAAATTTCGTTGGCGCGGCTTGGAGTTCGCTTTCTTCGACACTGATGTCCTCTTTTTTCTGAGCTTTGCGCGCGCGCTCGCGCTGTAGTTTCTCGAACCACGCGATATCGACGCGGAGTCCACGTTCTCGCGCGATAAGCTCGGTCAAATCGAGTGGAAACCCATATGTGTCGTAAAGCTCAAATGCGTCTTGTCCGGATATGGCCGGCCGACCTTTATACAGCTTATCGACCAGCGGACCGTTATCTTTGTCCGCGAATATTTCAATTTTCTTGAGTTCAGGTGATCCTGTGGAAAACCATTCGTGAGTACCTGCTTTGATAGTGACGGTGCCAATCGATGACGTCGCGCTTACCTGAGCTCTGATCGCCTGGATTACTGCTTCATCAAGCAGGTCTAACCCGCGGTCGAGCGTTTTGTTAAACGATTCTTCCTCGCGCTTGATCGTTTCCTTGATCTGTTTCAATTTTTCCCGTACTTCGGGAAAGATGTCGCCCATAGTTTTTGCAACGATATCGACCAGCTTGAAGAAGAACGGCTCGTGAAAGCCTAACGAACGCCCATAGCGAACTGCACGACGCAAGATGCGACGCAATACGTAACCGCGGCCTTCGTTTGATGGGATGATTCCGTC
>QHOX01000209.1 GCA_003219465.1 Verrucomicrobiota bacterium
TGAAGTGGCAAGGGGATTCAAAGAGGTCAGGGTAGTATCCACAGAGAACTACGGCCTGTCAGGCGCCCAGAACAATGCCTTTCCGCTCAGTCAGGGCGATTACATCCAGTATTTGGACGCGGACGATCTTTTAGCGCCGGACAAAATCGAGCGGCAGCTTGCGGCGCTGCGCGAATGTGATAGCAGACGAATACTGCTTTCCTCTCCGTGGGCCCCATTCTACTACCGAGTCCGCCATGCCTGCTTTGTCCGCAACTCACTGTGGCAAGATCTTTCGCCGGTCGACTGGCTCTCGAGGGCGATGCGCGAAAACCTCCACATGCAAAACGCAACCTGGCTGGTCAGCCGACAGCTGGCGAAGGCGGCAGGGCCCTGGGATACTCGCCTTCATTTCGATCAAGACGGCGAATATTTTTGCCGTGTGGTCTTGGCATCCGAAGGTACACGGTTCGTACCCCGCACCGGGATTTACTATCGCGCTAGCGGCGCGAACTCGGTAAGTTTCATTGGCAATTCAGATAAGAAGAAGGATTCGCTTCTGCTTACGATGAAATTGCACATTCAGTACCTTCGCTCCCTTGAAGACAGCGAACGTGTTCGCAACGCTTGCCTGGCGTACATTCAGACCTGGTACCGCAATTTCTACCCGGAACGCCCGGACTTGATGCGGGAAGCGCAACAACTTGCCGCAATGCTAGGCGGTCGCTTGGAAATCCCAAGACTATCCTGGAAATACCTGTGGATTCAAAGGCTCTTCGGCTTTGTCGTGGCGAAACGGGCCAGCCAGCGCTGGAACCACTATAAATCGTCCGTGATGAGATCTTGGGACAAGGCCCTGTTTCGCCTGGAGGGCGGAAACCTGGCCGTGACACCTGCGAGCTTCGGCACGAACTCCGCGGTTTGAGCTTCCTAAAAATTTTCGCTGCAATGGTGTTGAGCCATCTGATCTCGTCGTGGCCACGATTGCTCAATTCCTGCTTACGGTCACGAGTGCGCGCGTAGTTCCCTAGTTTTCATGAATCAACCAGAGCCTAGTCGTGTGTTGACCAGCGAGACGGGACTACTTACTGGCGATGTAACAATCCGCTCGGCCGAGGTAGAGGAAGAGGAGCGCAATCAGGAGCACATCAAAACCGATCATCTCTTGCCTGACCTCAAGCGGCGTACAATCTCCGGTGGGGTGGTTACGGTGTCAGCGCAAGCGGCGAAGTTCGGATTGAACCTCGTCTCTACAGTCATCCTGGCGCGCCTGCTAACACCAGGCGATTTCGGGCTTGTGGCGATGGTGACGGCAGTCACGGGATTCCTGGCTATGTTTCGGCATGCGGGCTTGGCTACACCCACTGTGCAACGCGAACACCTCACGCACGCCCAGGTGTCCAATCTGTTTTGGACAAATCTCGGCGTAAGCGCCTTGTGCGCGCTTATTCTGGCCGCTTTGTCGCCGATCATAGCACGGTTCTACCACGACTCTCGAATAACATATATCACCCTTGTTCTTTCAACTACTTTTCTGATAGGTGGTTTTAGGGTCCAACATCTGGCACTGCTGAAGCGACAGATGCGTTTTAAGGCTATTGCAATGATTGAAGTGGGTTCGATGGCAACTGGCGTTCTTGTGGGTGTTATCATGGCACTCTTGCGCTACCGGTATTGGTCTTTAGTCGGTTTGAGCCTTGCGATGGAGATCGCGGGGTTTCTACTAACAGGTCTAGTATCTCGCTGGCGACCGCGGTTGCCTAGTAGAGGCAGTGGAATGGGCCCTTTGGTGTCATTCGGAGCGCATCAAACTGCTGGCAGTTTTATATTCAGCTTGGCTAGAGGATGCGACAATCTTTTAATCGGCCGCTTTTACGGACCTGCTGCGGTCGGTCTTTATTCGCGCGGAGCAGCCTTGGTCATTCGGCCGATGGAACAGTCCCTGTTGCCGATCGAGGCAGTCTTCGTGCCAACTTTGTCCCGGCTACAATCTCACCCACAACGTTACCGTTCGACATTTCTCCGGCTTTACGAAACGATCGCTATGAGCGTATTCTTTTTCTCGAGTTTGCTGCTTGCTCTGGCCACGCCGGTAACTTTGGTATTGTTGGGACCAAGGTGGCACCAGGTGAGTGCCATCTTTGCAGGTTTCACATTTATGGCGATTCACCTGCCCCTTGCTAATGCTGCCAATTGGCTGCTCACTAGCCAGGGACGAGGCAAAGATATTTTCCGTGTTGCTTCCATCAATGCCGTACTGATGCTCGCCTCCTTCATAGTTGGTTTGCCATTTGGACCTTTGGGTGTGGCGATTGCCTTTTCTGCTACGGGTCCTCTGGTTCGGCTCCCGATTTTGTTTTATATAGTCGGACGGCGTGGCCCGGTAAGCACGTCAGACCTGTGGGTGAGGTCTCTGCGGCATTTGCCGCTTTGGATACTTATGTTCGTCGCGACTTGGTTGATGCGCACCACAGTCGCAGATTTACGCCCTTTGACTCAATTGCTCATCTGCGCGCCTATTGGAGTCGTTATTGGCAGCGCCATCATCTTGATGTTTCCGCCGCAGCGAAAGATAGCAGTACACTTACTCGAGACTGTACAGGAGTTGCGTAGAACCGATGGATGAAAATTCGAACCAACCTGACGGCGATCAAAGTCGCCGCAAGTATGTCTTTGTAGGTGGTTCGCCGCGAAGCGGAACTAGCCTGCTAGGTCGTAACATCGCAAGACTGAAGGATTGTACCGGCTTAGAAAATACCGGGGTGTTTGAAGACGAGGGACAATTTCTCCAGGATGTTTACGCAGTTGCTTCTGAGTATGGTGGCTCAAGCAGATGCGGCTTCGATCCGCGCATCCACCGAACGGAAACGTCGCAGCTCCTGAAACCGGAGAATATACGAAGGCTGCACGCTTGCTGGCATGCCTACTGGGACAACACCAAAACCATCTTTGTGGAAAAAACTCCGGAAAACTTCCTGATGACGCGATTTTTGCAAGTTGCTTTTCCCGACTCGTATTTTGTGGTGATAAAACGGCACCCAGTGCCGGTAAGCATAGGCGGCCAAAAATGGAGAGTAAACATAACCTCGCTTAATAGGATGTTCCAGCATTGGCTGCATTGCTATAGCATCTTTGAACAAGATAAGAAATACCTTAAGAACATTTATGAGCTGAGGTACGAAGATTACGTCGAAAATCCGGATAAGTACAACCAGGAGATTGCTGCATTTATCGGCACACGGGTTCCCGAGCCACCAAAGGAAGACACCTTTCGCATTGTGCTGCAGCAATGGCGTCCTTTGGGTTTGCGCGTTCCCGAGCGCACGATGGAGATCCCAAGCGCAACTTACAACAAAAAGTACTTTGACCGGTGGTCGTATTTCCTAACGAAGTCGCCTTTTAGAGGATACTACCAGTATATTGCCCGAAAGTACGAACCGGAATTTGCCAAATATGGTTATTCATTGATCAAAGGGTTCATGGAGAATGAGGAGATGCTCGGGCGGAATAGCAAGGTTTCTGCTGTTTTGGGTCCGATGTATTGTCTTGCGGCGGATGTCGCCGCGCTTCTGCGGCGGTCTGCGCTACGGACAAAGGGCTATCTGAAGCGATCAGTTAAGAAGCTCCTGCCACAATTTGCCCTCGACATAATCAGACGGACTCGTCAGAACGCGTTACTCAGGCAGCAGCACGCAAAGGCAGCACTTGGGACGGTGAACGGCCATTGACCTCTGAATATTGCATTCTCAATCAGCATAAAGATCGCAACAACAGGAATGAGGAACGTTCAGAAGCGCAATCATACCGGACGCAGATATGTGTTTATTTGCGGTCTGCACCGAAGCGGAACCAGCCTGCTTGGTCGCAACATCGCCAGGATGGAAAACTGCACCGGCTTCAAGGATACTGGCGTAATCGAGGATGAGGGCCAATTTCTGCAGGACGTTTATCCCACGGCCATGACCTATGGCGGTGCAGGCAGATTCGGGTTCGATTCCCGCGCGCACCTCACGGAAACGTCAGTCTTGTTCACCCCTGCAAATGCGGCACGGCTTCGGAAGAGCTGGCACGCATACTGGGACAATAGCAAGACCATTTTCGTAGAAAAGACTCCGGGCAATCTTCTGAAGACACGTTTTTTGCAAGCAGTGTTTCCTGACAGTTACTTCATTGTGATAAGGCGCCATCCGGTAGCAGTAAGTATGGCCAACCAGAGATGGAAGGTGAGCCTCACCCCCCTTCACAACCTTTTTGATCACTGGCTGCATTGCCATGCGCTTTTCG
>QHOX01000410.1 GCA_003219465.1 Verrucomicrobiota bacterium
TCCAACTCAAGAACGGCTTACCGCAGAAGGTGCAAACTAGCCGTTGGGTGAAAAACAAACGGAAACCAAATATTACGGGAGTGAACCAAAAAGCGAAAGCAACAACCACCATGAAATCAGAAATGCAGCAGAAGAACTCACCAGTGATACGGTCGCTGGTCGCCATCTCGATCATGCTACCGTTCTCGTTGGCGGCGCAGCAGATCGATCGAACTGTCCTTCCGGTCCCCGAGCCTAAGCCGCCTACCATCACGGAGCTTGACGCGCGCAACGCCAAGGGGCCGCCACGCTTTGAAGTCAAAGCACCAAAGGGAGCGCCAAATGTTGTCGTCGTTTTGCTCGATGACATTGGCTTCGGGCAATCGAGCGCCTTTGGCGGGCCGTGCAAGATGCCTGCGCTCGACAAACTCGCCGCCGGCGGGCTGCGCCTGAACAATTTTCACACTACGGCGCTCTGTTCGCCGACTCGCACCGCGTTGCTAACGGGCGGGACGTAATCATCACGTCAACAACGCGGGCGCAATCATGGAACTCGCCACCGGATTTCCTGGCAATACCGGAATCCGTCCGCAAAGTGTTTCACCGCTCGCGGAGATCTTGCGACTCAGTGGATACAGCACGGCCGCTTTCGGCAAGTATCACGAAACGCCGCCGTGGGAGGTTTCGGTTTCCGGACCACTAGATCGTTGGCCGACGCATTCCGGTTTCGACAAATTTTACGGTTTCATCGGTGGCGAGACCAATCAGTGGGCGCCTGCCATTTTCGACGGAACAATCCGAGTAGAGCCGCCGCACGATCCCAATTACCATT
>QHOX01000411.1 GCA_003219465.1 Verrucomicrobiota bacterium
TTTCGCCGGTTTTGCGGAGCATACCGATGAACAGGTGGGACGACTGGTGGATGCCCTTCAGGAGATGGGCGTACTGGACAACACTTTGTTCATTTACATCGTGGGCGATAACGGTGCCAGCGCGGAAGGCGGACCGGAAGGCGCTTACAACGAGATGATGGCTCTGAATGGAATCATTAACACCGCCGAGATCAACATGCCGCATCTCGACAATTGGGGCGACCCGAGCACGTTCCCTCATTATGCGATTGGCTGG
>QHOX01000210.1 GCA_003219465.1 Verrucomicrobiota bacterium
CTGACGTGGCTTTTCAACCACACCAATGGCAGCGTCTTTCTGCCGATGCTCTTTCACGCCACGGTTAATACCATTGGCGCCGGGTTGATTTTTCCGCTGTTCTCCGGCGTGGCGCTCATCGTTCTTTGGTACATCTACGGCGTGATATGGCTGTGCCTCGGTCTCGCCACGCTTCTCTTCAGTGCGAACAGGCGTAGGTAACTCCTGCTTCGCTCACTCGCTTCTTAATTGAAACTCCGTCGTTGCCCACACTGGGTCGCTGCTACCTCGCAGCTTTACCTTCTATGTCGCTCATCCCGTTCGCTCCATTCCTAAGAGATCTAGCGCCTGAGTTTCGATACGCAGACGAAACTGCCGATCTATCGGCACTTCGCATAGGCTCTTTCCGAATCAGGGGACCGTCGAGAAGCCGACGACTTGTCCCGAACTATCAATCCCGTAGGCGTAACTGGTGGTGCCGCCGGGAAGGGTCCCGAGATCCTGCGGCAGACTGGTGTAGTTACTCCACAGAGCCGCGTGAGTTTGTTCCGAGGCGGTACTGCTCCAGCCGACGATCGCTCCCGCGAGGTTGATATCGAGCCCCGCCCCAATGCTGCCACCCAGAGTTTGCATCACCACGATACCTGTTCCGTGTTTCCAATAGAAGGCGCTGGTGGTGGAGGCGAAATATCCGATGCCGGTCACTTCGTCGTTATCGTTAATGGCGTGTGCCAGGGTGGTGGAGGCGCCCGAAACGCTGCCGATGTCCACGGTGCCTCTGGCCGCCGTCCAAACGAATGCGTCCCAGAGGCCAGTCGAGGTAAAGCTGTTACCGGTGATATGGTTGTGGTTATTGATGTCATAACCCACGATGAGTCCGCCATACAGAGCCGGAAGGTACATGATCTGCCGGGCGGTCGGCTTCCAGAAGATCGCGTTTACAACGCTGCCGGTGTAAACCTGTCCCGTAACGTTACCGGCGTTGTTGATGCTCCAACCGTAATTCCTCGAATCTCCGTGGCTCTCTGGCGCGCTGATAAAGCCGGTGCTGGCCGACCAAAAAAACGGGACCTGTCTGCCATTTGCATCGAGCCCCTCTCCGCAAATCTCGCCGGAGGCATTGATCTTCTGGCCTTCGGACCAAGCGCCACCGGGCAGCGTCCCGAGATCGACCATTCCGTCGGAGGCTGTCCAAATGAAAGCATGGCGGGTGACATTGTCGGCGAGGTACGAATAGCCCACCACTTCTCCACTGTCGTTAATACCAAGCGCATAACTCGTGTCGCCCCCCAGCGTGCCAAGATCTGTCAATCCGCTGCTACTATTCCAGATGAAGGCAAGATACTTCTGCGCGTTCGCTAACGGCGCCAGCACCAGGCTGCCGCAAGCAATGATGACCATCTGCATTGTTTTCACGGTTTGTCTTCCTTCTTTTGCTCCCGCGAAGCCGCGGAATTCGCTGGGTTTATTCGCGTTAGAGATTGGTCGCGACTACGAAACTCGGAGCGCAAAAGGTCAATCCAAATCAAAGTCAGGCAGTGCCTGAAAAACGTGTCAGATCAGATATGACACGTGTTCTGACCGCTGGGCAGTGTCCCGAGATCGACCATTCCGCCAGATGCGGTCCAAGTGAAAGCGTGACTGGTAACATTATCGGCCAGGTATGAATAGCCCACCACTTCGCCACTGTCGTTAATACCAAGTGCATAACTCGTGTCGCCCCCAGCGTGCCAAGATCTGTCAATCCCCTGCTACTATTCCAGATGAAGGCATGATACTTCTGCGCGTTCGCTAACGGGCGATCCCTCAGCGCTTCAGCATTCGTCAGCGAATGAAATCACTGACCGAACATCTCTGGTTCGACATAAAGGGACGCCGCTCGTCGCTTTCCACGGCCGCCCAAAAATCAATAAGTCCAGAAAATCTCTGCGCGGCGATTGTTTTTTGAAAGGATCATTAACTATGAAAATATCACTACGCTTAATTGGTTGTGCAGCGGGCTTGGCGGCCCTTGCTTTGACGGGAGCGGTGGCGCAGTCACCAGAGTCGCCGGCGGCCTTTAGTATTCAATTCGTGAGCCAGTTTGATTATCCGGGCACGGGGAATCAGACGCGGCCGCAGAAGATTAACAGTACGGGCGATATCGCAGGGGTCTTTGTGGATACCAGCGGGGCGTCGTTCGGCTTCGTCAGGTTTGGCAATGGGAACTTTAGCCCGCCGATAGCGGACCCGAACGCTACGAGCAACTTCACCGAGGGACGCGGGATCAATGACTCCCGCCTGGTGTGCGGCGATTATACCGATTCGACGGGGGCTTTCGAGGGGTTTTTCTTCTCGCACGGCACCTTCACCAATTACGACATCGAACCGACGTTTACGATTGTTCTGGGGGTGAATAATGCGGCGGATTTTGTCGGGTCGGTCATCCCGAGCAGTGGAATACAGTCGGGCTTCCTAAGTATCGGCGGCAACGTGACGGAGTTCACAGTGCCGAACGCGACGGCGACTCTCGCTTATCAGCTTAATAGGACAAACCAGAGCTGTGGTTATTACATCGACTCCGGCGGGGTGACTCATGGGTACTGGCGCGATAGCGACGGCACGATTCACGCACCGATCGATCCGGTGGGCTCGACTGGCACGATCCTATTCGGCAATAACGACAGGAATTTCATGGTGGGGCGTTACAGCGATGCAGGGGGCGCGACGCACGGCATTCTTTTCGTGCCGCCGAATCGTTTCCTAGTCTATGATCAACCGGGCGCGACGTTTACTTCGCTCAATGGAATCAACAGATCGAACGAGATCGTCGGCCGGTATACTGATCCTAACAGGCTCATCGACCACGGTATCATCCTCCAAGTGGTACGCACCAGCACAGGTATAACGCTGCCCCTGGCGCCATCTTCCGCGCCGCCGGCGCAAACGGTGCCTCAGCGCGTGGTGCAAACTGCGCCAGCTTATTAAAGCTGGTTTAGGCTTAAGGTTGTAGCGGAATCGGCGGTCGCAACGGCGCTGCATCGCCCGGGGCGGGTTCATTCCCGCTCCGAGCTATCCGGTGAACCGCTTACTTTCAATTAGCGGATTCGCTGACGCTAAATGACGCCGGCGATTCCATCGCGTCTTCCGAGCGTGTACGCCGCACACGCGATGGATTCGGGATAAGCAAATAGGACGAGCTTCAAGACCTCGACTGCTGACTTCGGCTCGCCCGCGCGGAATCACGACTAACCCAACTTCGAGAAAACGAGAAAGAAGGATTGAGAAACAACTGACTTCTGACTATTGCTTCCCGCTCGATTTTTTCAGCGTTTCCTCCGCCGACTTGCGGATTTCGCTGCGCCTCTGTTCGGTATCGGACCACGAAGATGCAGGCGCGGCATGCGAATCGAGCAACGACAAAACTCGCTGCGCATGCTCGCGCGCCATGTCTTTCTGGCCGTTGGCCAGGTAAGCGTCCGCTAGATCGTTTTGCACGTCCGCCGATTGCGGATATGCGATCTCCAGCAGCTTGAAAACTTCAAGCGCGGTTTTTGCATCGCCGTCCCGTTGATAATCTTCGCCGATACTGTCGGCCGTAACTTCGGGAAACAACTGCGCCTGCGGATCTTTCTTCCGGGCTTCGAGCAGTTGCTGCTTGACTTGCCCGATGCCGGCGATGCCGCCGAAGCTGAGCTGATTCAGCACCTCCGCCGAGGCCAAAGTATCCGCCATTGGTGGTACCGGTGTCTTCAGCAGCGTCCTCTTAAACCAATCAACGACGATCCCCGGGAGCTCCGGATGGGGCTTGAACATGTCGGTTCCATGGCCGCCCTTGGCCGGAACTTTGCCGCTATCAAGAAAAGTCTCGTACCACAACCAGGGCGCGTCTTCGGCCAGCGAGTAATGCACCAGTTGTTTTATGGGGCTCGAGGCGATGATGTAGAGCATCTTCATCTCTTCCTGCGTCGGTGGATATTCGTCGTTGTCGTCCATTACGTACAGCTGCGGCAATTGCGATGCCTGACGTAGAAATTCCATCCCCGGCCGCTCAGTTTCACCGGAGAGCAATACCAGCGATTTCACCTGGGCTGGATGGCGGCGCGCAGTCTCAATGGCGCTTTGCACGCCCAGGTTGCCGGCGCCACCCGCGCCGATGACGTCGCGATTCACGCCCGACTGTGAACTCAACTATTGAAACGCGGCCTCCAGATCGCTCGGCCACCCGGTTTTCCAGTACGCGGCGCGGTTGGCTTCGGTGTCGTACTTGCCGCCGCTTTCGCCGTGTGCGCGGCTATCGACGGTGAGCACGTGGATGCCAATTGCTGCGAGTTGTGCCGCCAACTCGTCCCACGACTTGCGAGTTCGATTGCTCTGATGGAACAGCAACACACCAGGTCCTGGGTTCGCTGCGGCGAAGTACGTTCCTTTTAAAATGGTGCCGTCGGCTGATTTAACATCGACCACGCGGACGCTTTTGGCCGGCTGGGCCGCCAGTTGCGAAGCTGCAATTATTGTGACTGCGAACGAAAAGATTCGGCGTACGTTCATGTGTTTGTTTCGGATGAGATGCATCAGAGTCATTATTGTTCCCGCGCCATAAAAAATTTGAGGAACCTTCCCGCCCGTTATGTCGCAAATCTTTGCTTGTCAGCGGGAACAAACTTCGGTTTGAGGACTCCCATCTTGGGATAACGGCGAGATGTCCGCCGACCTGGAATTTGAAAATCTTGTGAAACTTTACTACGGCGATCTGTATCGGTTTGGCTTGAGTTTGACCGGAAACGAAACCGATGCGGCTGATCTGACCCAGGAGACGTTCTACATTTGGGCAAACAAAGGTCACCAGCTCCAGAAGGCGGCGAGCGTCAAAAGTTGGCTCTTCACGACGTTGTACCGCGAGTTTCTCAAAACCTGTCGACGCCGAAACCGTTTCTCGAACGAATCAATCGACGAACGTACGGAGGATTTGCCGAACGTGCCGGCGGACTGCGCGGAGCGAGCCGATTCGCGAACGTTGCTTCGCATTCTGGGCGAGATCACCGAAGATTTTCGCGCGCCGCTTGTGCTCTATTACATGGAAGATTTGTCCTACAAAGAAATCGCCGATGTCCTGGCGCTTCCGCTCGGGACGGTGCAGTCGCGTATCGCGCGCGCGAAAATTCAGCTTTTGCGCCGGTTGAGTGAAACCAATTTACCGCTTGAGCAGGCCAAATGAATACGCGTGAAGCCAAAGAAATCCTGCTTCTCTACCGCGGAACGATCGACGATTCGGATCTGCAATTTCGCGCGGCGTTGGACTACGCTAAAAGCGATCCGGAGCTTGGCCAATGGTTGCGAGAGCAAACCAACTGTTACG
>QHOX01000211.1 GCA_003219465.1 Verrucomicrobiota bacterium
CCTCACCTACTCCAACTCCCCCACAGCCGAGCCCAACGCCAACTTCGACGCCGACAGCAACTGCCACCGCCACATTTACTCCAACGCCACCGGCCCCGAGCCCAACACCGACACCTACATCGACGCCCACCCCAACGCCGGCGCCAGCGTGCACTGCGCAGGTACAACCACCGATCAATGCAGATGGGTCAAGTGTGTTTACGGTCAGGCGAGGAGTCGTGCCGACGAAGTTTAGCCTCACGTGCAATGGCAATCCGACTTGCGACTTGCCGCCCGCGACTATCGCCCTAACCCGCACCGCCGGGGGAACGACAGGCGCGATCAATGAGTCAGTTTACAGCATGTCGGCTGACACCGGCTCCAACTTTAGAATAGATAGCTGTCAGTACATCTACAACCTGAACTCGGGAGCGCTAGGTGTCGGCACCTATCGCGTTGACATCCTAATCAACAGTCAGGTTGTAGGCAGCGCTACTTTCCAGCTGAAATGATGTTTGCCATGCGGATCCGGGAGAAAATCTGTCAGACACGAAGTCAGCCTCTGAGCCATGTCACATTTGTCTTGTCATGGCGGGCGAAAAAGGGGCAATATGCGCCTGCGTCAAGTTCGTTAGGCGTCTCCCCCAGGAGCTCCACCTGGCCCTCTTCCCGCCGGGTCAATCGCGACCAGGGCTCGCGTCGCAAAACTGAAGTATCACTATGAAAACGAACAACAAAATTAGCGCTTACATTCTTCGCAGCAGCACGGCCGTGCTGCTCTTTTCATGCGTGATTGTCGCTCTCTGTTCTGCGATCAATCCACCTGAGCAACCTCACAATGCTATCCCTATGCCGGATAACGCCGCCTTCGGCGCGAATGCACATCAGAGCCAAAGCTTGAGCTTCGCCGATCGCGTTGCGTATCAGAGGGCGATCGAAGACGTTTACTGGCGTCACCGGATCTGGCCAAACACGAACGCCGGCGCCAAGCCATCGCTCGACGCAGTAATGTCTCAGGCACAGATCGAAAAGAAAGTGGAAGACTACCTATGCAATTCGCAGATGCTCGAGGATTACTGGCAACGGCCGATTAGCGCGGACCAACTGCAAGCCGAGATGGAGCGCATGGCCAGTAACACCGAGCAGCCCGAAGTCTTGCAGGAACTGTTTGACGCTCTTGGGAACGATCCCTTTGTTGTCGCCGAATGTTTGGCCAGGCCAATAGTAACAGAGCGTTTAACCGCCGATGTGTTGACCCAAGACAAAACTGGGCGCCTTGAGTCGCTGCGAACGTACGAGCTGCAAATGCCGAAGAAGGTAGCGGCGATTGACTCAATCGCCAAGGCGGTTCAGGTGAACCGCCCCTACCAGCTTCCTGTAATAGCCAGTCCCTCGGGTAGCTGCATCGATGACACGTGGACTGCGACGACGCTCACCAACGCCCCCGCTGCCCGAGACTATCACACAGCAGTGTGGACCGGCACCGAAATGATCGTCTGGGGCGGAGATCCCACAACGAACACCGGCGGTAGATACAATCCCATCACGGATAGTTGGACAGCCACTAGCTTAATCAACGCGCCCTCTGCCCGATACCAGCATACAGCAGTGTGGACTGGCAGCGAAATGATCGTCTGGGGCGGATGGGATGGCGGCATCTTTTTAAACACTGGTGGCAGATACAATCCTCTCACCAACAGTTGGACAGCGACCACCACTACCAACGCGCCTCCCCCTACGCGCTTTCAGACGGCAGTGTGGACGGGCAGCGAAATGATCGTCTGGGGCGGATGCTGTCCCCTTAACACCGGCGGAAGATATAATCCGACCACCGACAGTTGGGTAGCGACCAGTACCACCAACGCGCCCTCTGCCCGATTCTGGCACACGGCAGTCTGGATCGACGGCGAAATGATCATCTGGGGTGGATTTGATGGCGGAAACGTTTTTTACGACACCGGCGGGAGGTACAATCCCATCACCGACAGTTGGACAGCGACCAGCACTACCAACGCACCCGATGCCCGAGTTAATCACACAGCAGTGTCGACCGGCAGTGAAATGATCGTCTGGGCCGGCGCCCTCAGCTTCGGCGCAAATCATGTAAATACCGGCGGACGGTACAATCCCAGCACGGATAGTTGGACAGCTACGAGCCTAACCAACGCACCGGCTCCCCGATGGCAGCACGTGGCAGTTTGGACTGGCGGTGAAATGATCATCTGCGGCGGGGTTGGTCAGATCGAATTCAACACCGGCGGGAGGTACAATCCCATCGCCGACAGTTGGACACCGACCAGCATCACCAACGCGCCCCCTGCGACAGAAGACCTCACGGCAGTCTGGACGGACAGTGAGATGATCGTCTGGGGTGGATGCTGCTGGCGAAACACCGGCGGAAGGTACTGCGCTGCTGCAAATGGTCCAACACCAACACCATCTCCGACCCCAACCGCGACAGCTACGGCTACGGCGACGGCAACGCCTACGCCAACTGCGACGCCATGCACGGGCAGATGTACACCAACGCCCAGGCCCCGCCCGACCCCGGCCCCTCGCCCCACTCCGTCGCCCAGGCCCTGAGCCCCCAGTGACAAGTTAAGCGGCAGGCTGCCGTAAATCAGCCGCCACGCTTTCAACGCGTGGCGGGCCTTTTGTCCTCTCTCGCTGAGGTCCAATCTGGGCAGGCGACCGGAAAAGAGCGGCCTATTCCGGTCCCGAAAATAGTGAAAAAACCTACGGATTTTTCTTCCATTTCTGTCGGGCGGTGCCTAAACTCGGCGGCCTTAAGGCAAAATGGACAACATCATCGAGGCGAGAGAACTGCAGATTGAGCGTAAGCACTTCTACGTCGAGCTCCGTGAGAACGACCGCGGGAGATTCTTGCGCATCACCGAGGAAGCTCACGGCCGCCGGAACAGCATCATCGTGCCGAGTACCGGCATTGAGGAGTTTACGGCGACGATTACTGAAGTTCTGACAAACGGCGAGACCGCGCCAGCTTAACCGCTGAACTGCTGATTCTCTTTCTGTAGAGGCAGCCGTGACGGCTGCACGCCCATTAGTCCGCAGGCGACACACCTGCCACTACAGTTCTTCCTGCAGGCGAAACCCCGACGCTACAGTCGATGCCATTTGCGCCTATTGTCCCCCGCATCGTTGACATCGCGACGCCCGAATTTAGTTTGGCGCTTCGTCATTCCAGCGACCGCTGCCGCTGCTAAATTATGGCCACAAAACAAAAATCTAATCTTCGCAAACGACTTCAACGCGCGCGGAAACCGACGCGATTCAGCCCGCGGAAAGCCGCCGCCGGGAAGAGAACGCGCGCGCCGCGTTACGTTTATTACTTCGGGGATGGCCACGCCGACGGAACAGGCACGATGAAAGCTTTGTTGGGCGGCAAAGGCGCAAATCTCCATGAGATGACGAGGATCGGTCTGCCTGTGCCGCCGGGGTTCACCATCACCACGGAAGTTTGCAGTTATTTTTACGATCATAATCGCGCATATCCGCCGCAGCTAGAGGCACAAGTCGGGGCGGCAATGGCCAAGGTCGAAAAATCCACCGGCAAAAGGTTCGGCGACCAGGAACGGCCTCTGCTGGTGTCCGTGCGCTCTGGCGCTCGCGATTCCATGCCGGGAATGATGGATACGATTCTCAATCTCGGCATGAACGACGAAGTGGTCGAGATCGTTGCGAGGAAATCGAACAACGCACGGTTTGCCTGGGATTCTTATCGCCGATTCCTTCAGATGTATGGCGACGTCGTGATGGGCGTGCAAAAACGGCCGGGCGAAGACCACGAGCCGTTCGAAGCAGTAATTGAACGCTTGAAGGACGAGCGCTATGGCAAGCACGACTTCCCCGATGTCCGATTGACCGTCGCCGATCTCAAAGAGCTCGTGCAGCGGTTCAAGGCTTTGATTAAGGAACGCACCGGAAAATCTTTTCCCCAGGATCCGAACGAACAACTCTGGGGTGCGATCGGCGCCGTATTCGGCTCATGGATGAATGACCGCGCCATCGTTTATCGGCGGAAGTACGGCATTCCGCACGAGTGGGGAACGGCGGTGAACGTGCAGACGATGGTGTTCGGAAACATGGGCGACACCAGCGCGACCGGAGTCGCTTTCACGCGCGACCCGGCCACCGGCGAAAAGGTTTTCTACGGCGAATACCTCATCAATGCCCAGGGCGAAGACGTGGTTGCTGGCGTGCGCACGCCGCATCCGATCGCCGATCTGGCGAAAGAAATGCCCGCCGCGCACAACGAGCTGATGAAGGTTCGCAGCATTCTTGAGCGCCACTTCAAGGATATGCAGGACCTCGAATTCACGGTCGAAGAAAATCGCCTCTACATTTTGCAGACTCGAAACGGCAAACGCACCGGCCATGCAGCCGTGCGCATCGCCGTGGACATGGTCGGCGAAAAATTGATAACCAAAAAGGAGGCGGTGCGCCGTGTCCCTGCCGATTCACTCTCGCATCTCCTCGCGCCAGTTTTTGATCGCGAGGCAGTACGGAACGCGAAGAAAATTGGGACCGGTCTCGCTGCTGGACCGGGCGCGGCGTGCGGCCATGTCGTGTTCAGCGCGGAAGAAGCTGTCGCGCGTGCGGATCGCGGAGAAAAGGTCGTGCTCGCCCGCATCGAAACGTCACCGGAAGATCTGCGCGGCATGATCGCGGCTGAAGGGATTCTTACCTCGCGCGGCGGCGTTTCTTCGCACGCGGCCCTGGTTGCGCGGCAAATGGGCAAAGTGTGCGTGTGTGGCGCCACTGGGATCCAGATCGACTACCACAAAGGCACACTCAGCGCGAACGGCACGACATTGAATCGAGGCGATTACATTTCCATCGATGGAACTGCTGGCGAAGTCTTTGCCGGCGAAGTCGCCACCGCACCATCGGAGATTATTCAGGTGCTCGTGGACGGCTCGCTCGATCCGAAGAAAAGCGTCACGTATCAGGAATACGCGAAGTTGATGAAGTGGGCGGACGAATTCCGCAGCTTGGGGGTGCGCACAAATGCTGACACGCCCGAGCAGGTCAAAAATGCTGTCGCGTTCGGCGCGGAAGGAATTGGGCTCTGCCGCACGGAACACATGTTTTTTGAAGGCGACCGGATCGACGCGATGCGGGAGATGATTCTCGCCGGCACGAAGGATGAGCGCGCGCGCGCACTGGCGAAACTGCTCCCTTACCAGCGCGGAGATTTCGTCGGCATCTTTACGGCGCTAAACGGTTTGCCCGCCACGATTCGTTTTTTGGATCCGCCGCTGCACGAATTTCTGCCCGCCGATCACGCGCAGCAAAACGAATTGGCGAACAAGCTTGGGGTTCCCGTGGAACAAATTTCGCGCCGCGTGCATGAGTTGCACGAATTTAATCCAATGTTGGGTCATCGCGGTTGCCGTCTTGGGATCACGTTCCCCGAGATCTCCGAAATGCAGGCTCGCGCGATCTTTGAAGCGGCTGCGGAGGTGCAAGCCAAAGGCATCAAGGTCCACCCTGAAATCATGATTCCGCTGGTGGGATTCCCGCGCGAGCTAAAGCTGCAAATCGACATTGTGCGGCGCGTGGCTGACGAAGTCGCCAGGGAAAAAGGAACAAAACTCAGGTATTTGGTGGGGACGATGATCGAGATCCCGCGCGCCGCGCTGCTAGCCGACCAGATCGCGCGCGACGCCGAGTTCTTCAGCTTCGGCACGAACGATCTG
>QHOX01000046.1 GCA_003219465.1 Verrucomicrobiota bacterium
AAGTCAACCACCATGATTCCGTTCTTTTTCACGATGCCTAACAACAGGAAAAGGCCGATCACGCTGTAGAGCGAAAGCACTGAGTGGAAAATATACAATGTGGCCAACCCGCCGACCACCGCGGGCACAATGGCCGGGAACAAAACCGTGAACGGGTGCACATAGCTCTCGTAAAGAATTCCCAGGATCACATACATGACGAAGATTGCCGCAAGCAGCAGCAGGGGCAGCGATCGAAACAGCTGTCTGAACACGAGCGTTTCGCCCTGAAAGGTTCCCTGCACCGTCGGATAATGCGGCTGGATTTGGGATACCGCGTCTTCGATGTAATTCGTAGCATCCCCAATCGCGGCATTTGGCAACAGGTTGAAATTGAACGTTACGCTGGTGAACTGGTTGAAATGGTTCACCGCCTGCGGCCCGATGACTTCCTTTGTTGACGTTACAACACGCAGCGGCACGAGGCTTGTCATGTTACCTGTGGTGGTGGCGATGGTTCCCCCACCCGAGCCGCTGGCGCTGAAACTGCCGCTGGTGCTGCTGCGGACGTAGAGATCGTCCAAGTCCTCTGGATGCGCGCGCTCGTTGTCTTTGACTTCAAGAATGACCTGGTACTGGTCGTCTGGTTCCTTGATTAGGTAGATGTAGTTTTGGGAGTAAGCGTTGCGGATCAGGCTTTGAATCGCAGACGTAGAAACGCCATACGTGGCGGCGCGATCGCGGTTGATGTCGATCCTAAGGTTGGGCGTGTTGTGGTAATAGTCGGAGCGAACGCTGGTGAAGCCCTTGAACTGTTGAAGTTTCTTCATCAATTCGTCGGCCATCGCGTAAACGTCCTGGGGCACGATGCCGCTAATGGTGTAGGCGTACTGGCCCTGGCTCTGGCTCGTCGCGCCGACGCTTATTTGCAGAACTGGAGTCGGGGTCAACACTGCGGTGATTCCCGGAATGGAGGCGAGCGACTTTTGCAATCGCAAAACGATTTTGTCGACGGACGGACGCTCACTGCGCGGTTTCAGAAAAAGGAACATCAATCCCTGCGATAGCGGGCCGCGCGAGGCAAAACCGGCCAGCGTAAAAAACTGCCCGACGGCTGGATCCTCCTGGAGTTTTTGGTTCACCTGCGCTTGAAACGCGCGCATCTGCGCCGGCGAACTACCTTCTTGCGCGATGAACAAGCCTCGGATGAAACCGCTGTCGCCCGGCGGTAACAATGTGAACGGCAAATGCGTGAAGAAAAACCAAAGACCAAGAATGCAAGCCACGAGGATCGGCACAGCAAGCCATGCGCGATCGAGAAACTTATCGAGCAGCCGGCCATAGGCAGCAATCACCCGCTGGATGAAATTGCTGGTGTGCCGTTCCATCCAGGCGCGCTTATGGCCGGCTCTGCGCTCACCCAGGATGCGAGCGCACATTAGCGGTGTAAGCGTCAACGAAACGAGGCCTGAGGCGAGAATGGCCACGATGATTGTGACAGAAAATTCGCGGAAGATGCGGCCAAGCAGCTCTGGGATGAAAACCAGTGGGATGAAAACCGCGGCAAGCGAAAGCGTCATTGACAGGATGGTAAACGAGATTTCGCCGGCGCTGTTGAAAGTTGCTTTCAGGATTGATTCCCCGTGCTCGGCCCGACGCACGACATTTTCCAAAAACACAATGGCGTCATCGACAAGAAAACCAATGGCGAGAGTCAGCGCCATCAAAGTGAGATTATTGATGGAGAAGTTGAGCATGTACATCACGGCTACGGTGAGCAACAACGACATCGGCAAGGCCACAGCCGGGATCAGCGTGTCGGTAGCGCGACCGAGAAAGACGTAGATCACGATAACCACCAGCACGAACGCGATCATTAGCGTCCATTTCACTTCATTGGCGGAGTTGACGATGCTTTGCGAACGGTCGAAGACCGGCGTGAATTGGATCGACCCAGGTAAACTAGCGCGCAGCTCGGGAAAGAGCGCTCTGACGGACTTGGCCACTTCGACTGCGTTTGCTCCTGCCTGCCGTGAAACAGCCAGCACGACCACCGCGCGTGCTGGCTTATAACCGCGCATCCAGAAGAAGCGCGAGATGCGTTCGTCCTGAACACTCTGGCGTACATCAGCTACATCCTGTAAATAAACCGGCGCACCGTTCGGGTTGCGCGCGACGATGAGGTTCCTATAGCCCTCAGCCTTGTCGAGCTGGCCATTGGGTTGAAGGACAAATGTGCGATGCGCACCATCGAATTGCCCCGCACCGGAATAGACGGTTCCTGCTTTAATCGCGCTGGCCAGATCGTCCATCGTCAGGGCGCGCGCTGCGAGCGCAGCGGGGTCCGCCTTGACGCGAATCGCGCCTTGCACGCCGTAAATGCTCACCTGCGAAACGCCGGGGAGGATGTTGATACGCTGTGCTACAACAGTGGACGCATATTTATACAGGTCTCCATCGGTCAGCGTGTCCGACATCAGGCCTAACAAGTAAACCGCCTGGTCATTCGGGTTTGTTTTGGTAAACGTCGGCGGGCTTGGCAGATCGATTGGCAACTTTCCGGTGGCGCGCTGAATCGCGGCCTGCACGTCGGTCGCGGCGTCTGTGATGCTTTTGCTCAGAACAAATTGTAATGTGAACTGCGTGTTGCTCTGCGTGCTGGTGCTGGTGATGATGTCGAGCCCGGGGATCTGCAAAAATTGTTTCTCTAACGGCGTGGCGATGTTGTTCGCCATGGTGGTTGGATCCGCGCCAGGATACGAGCAGCTGACTTGAATAACCGGATAATCGACCGCCGGCAGGTCGTTCACCGCGAGCTTCCCGTAAGTCGCCAAGCCCGCGACGATGACCGACAGCGTCAGCAGCACGGTCATTACGGGCCGGCGAATAAACGGTCCGGAGAGTCCCGAGCCTTTGACTGGAACTAGCTTTGCGGTCGGCCGCGGCTGCTCCTGGGAAAACGATCCGGGCCTCCGGCGGTCACGATCTTTTACTTCGCGTTCGCCGTCATGTTGGTCCGCGTTATTCATTGGACATCGCGCTTTTTGAACCGGCGGCGCCATCAGGCGTCGCGGGGGTTTTCGGCGCGTACGGTTGCGGCGCAATTTTCGATCCCGGCGCAAGCGCAAGCTGGCCGGTGACAACCACCGTTTCGTCGGGTTTGACACCGCTCTCAATAACGGTCAGGTCCCCGTGCTGGCGTTGCCCAGGCGTGACGGGACGAAGCTCGACCGTATTGTCCGCTTTCACCACGAAAACGAACGGCCCGCTCTGGCTAACTTGCACAGCCTGCGACGGCACAAGCGTAGCATCCTTCAGCGTGTCCAGAATAAAACGCACACGGACAAACTCGGATGGCCACAGCGCACGATCGGGATTCGGCATGACCCCGCGCGCTTTCACGGTTCCCGAGCCGGGCTGAACTGCGTTGTCGATGAAATACAAATCACCCGTTCGCGGCGTGATCGAGCCATCCGCGAGGTACGTTTCGACTTTTACGTTTGGGCCGCCCAGATATTTTCGCACTAGCGGAAGATCGTTCTCCGCCACGGTGAAATCGGTGTAAATCGGATCCAATCCCTGGATCGTTACAAGAGCCCCAGTGGAAGGTCCAACCAAGTTGCCGACGTCGACATTGCGCAGGCCGATTCGTCCAATGATCGGCGATTTGATGAAGCAATAGTCGTAGTTCACCTGAGCAGCTTCGGTCGCTGCCTGCGACTTTTGCGCGTTCGCCAAAGCAATGTCGTAGTCCTGTTGCGCAATGACTTTTCTCGCACGCAAGTCCTCTTGTCGCTTCAGCGTCACTTGATCTAACGCGGCCTGCGCCTTCGCCTGATCGAGAGCGGCCTTATACGGCCGAGGATCGATTGTGAAAAGCAGATCGCCTTTCTTCACGTCGGAGCCATCCTGGAAATGGCGCTCCATGATCACACCACTTACCTGCGCCTGCACCTGCACCGTCTCGTACGCTGCACATGTGCCGATTTCATCCAGATAAAGCGGCACGTCCTTTGTGATTACCTTGGCGACGGTCGCCGGACGGGGAGCAGGCTGAGTAGCTGTAACCTCGGTGGCTCTGTGTTGAAGAATGCGGTAAGTGACGAAGCCTGCCAGCAGGATGAAAAGTAAGTACGCCCATTTGGGAATTCTCTGATTCGCAGTACGCGCCCGCTTCGCTTGTGGCTGAGGCGACCTGTGAGAAGAGCCGTGATTCAACGTTTTAAAGTCGCTCAATTCTGTGTGAAGTTTCATTTGAACCCTCCGACACGCCGCGAAATTGCGCCCTTTCTTGCAATCGAACATCGCTGTTTGGTGTGGCCGTTGCGATCGACGGAATCGTGAGACGGCCGGCTGCGCGGTGTGGATTGACGTCGATCGCTTTTCTCGGCCCGCTCTTGAATGAGCCCCAGCACTTGCATGCAGGTCTCAACATCGCCGCTCGGAATCCCCGCTAACAGTTCATGCCGTAGTTTCGCTGCGGTGGCGCTGATCTGCGCGATTACCCGCTGGGCACGCCGGCCCAGCAACACCATTTTACAACGACGGTCATGCAGCGAGGTCTTTCGTATGATCCAGGATTCCCTTTCCAGCCGATGAATCAAATTCACGACAGTCGGTTCCTCAACCCCCAGCCGCGCGGCAATTTCCGCTTGGGTAAGCGCATCTCCGGCCAGCGACAGATGCATTAACGTGCGCCATTTGGCCTGGCTCAGTCCCATCGGCTTGAGACGCTCATCGAGTTTTTGCCGCCATGCACGCGCCGTGCCGTGGACCAACTGGCCAAACATTTCAGTGGAGTCGCCGCTGGACATAACACTCCAGATTAAATTAGTTAGTATGCTAACCAATTCTAATCTACGAGTTTGTCAATCCTCGTTCGGGGGCGCCACCTTGAAGAGAACCATCTCGCGTTTGCTGTAATCTCGCACGCGGGCAATCGGCCGCGCGCGCAGCGGCGCCCATTTTCGCGCCGCTGATGCCTCCGCTTCATTCTCATGTCGAACGAGAAAGTAACGCACGTTCCCTGGCAGCTTCTTCACGTAGCTCACGTATTTCACCGGCGCTTTCACATAAAAAAAGACTGGCTGATAATCCGGATTCACTGCGTAGAGCGTCTCGTTCGGGGGCACCAGCGCATTGATTTCCGCGGCGGCCTTTTTTACCTGCTGCTTGTTTCTTAAGACGATCGCCGTAATCGGATACCCGATCGCCCCAATCACAAGCCCCAGCCCAATGAACGCCGCCACAAGCTTGGCCCAAACTCGTTCGTCTTTTATCCAGCGTCGCGGGTATTGGAATGCGTTGCCGGCGCAGATCGTCCCCATCAGCCACGATGCTGGAACTATTGCAGGGATGCTGTATCGGGCGACCGCGCCAGGGACGAGATTGACCGCCAAAAACGGTACTGCAGTTCCCCAGGACAACGCGCGCGCCAGCCGCTGTTGGCCTTGCTCCTGCAATTTTGAAAATCGTGCAAGCGGAAACAGGAGAACCCATGGCAGAAAGTAGATCAGACCGCGGGGGACATTTTGGATCCAACTAAAGAATTTGAAATCGATGCCCTTCAACCGTCCGGTGTACTGACCCGACCACTTGTCGATCGCAACCTGCGACGTCGTGCTGTGAACGAATGGAATTGCCCACGCTGCTGCGATCCCAAGCATGACGACGATCGCGACAAAATGTGCCGGATGAACAAGAAGCCGCCACTTTTTCCAATAGGCCAGAACGGCTATCACAACCCCGTAGAAAAATACGAGATGTGTCGGCCCTTTCGCCAGCAGACCAAGCCCGAGAAAAACAGATGGCGGAAGCCATATGAGCCACGGAGATTTCCTTTGAAGGAAGAAGCTCAGCCAAAAAATAATCGCCAGACCGCAAAGAGACACATACAGCGCTTCGATTTCAATTAGCCGGCCTTTTTCGATGATACCGATGTTCGTCAGCCAGATCATAGCCGCGATGATCGATCCTCTCGCGCCGAGGCTGGCAGAGGCGACGGTGACGAAGGCAATGGCTACGGCAAGTACGGAAAGGGCCGACGGTAGCCGCGCTGTCCATTCGTTGCGCACCCCAAAGATTTTGAAAGATGCCGCTATCAGCCAGTTCACCAGCGGCGGCTTGCGGTAATATGGGTTACTACCCACTTGCGGGACGATGTAGTTCCCCGTCTCAAGCATCCGAACAGCCGGCAAAATCCGGCGTCCCTCTTCTCCCTTGATGGCGATCGAGCCAAGCGCAGGTAAATAGATAACGGCCCACACGAGCACCACCGTAGCGACAGCTCGAAGCCGCGACTTGACTAGATCTTCAATACTCAAATTGTTGCTCGCGATTTATCCGAAGCCGAGCACCGAACGTCAAATCAAACCGAACCGGAGCTTGACGCGAACGGTTCGTAAAGGTAACCTGCAGCCCTAGTCCGCGCGCTGATCGGAGTGGGAACTGGTGTCCCACTCTTTTTAGTCTGCGGGCTGCATGTTTTATATGAACGCCGAATTTATCGCCATGCTCGATTACCTGGAGCGGGAACGCGGGATCAAACGCGAAATCCTGCTTGAGGCAGTGTCGAATGCCCTGCTCTCTGCCTCGAAAAAGAGCGTTGGGGCCTCCCGCGATTTACGCATCGATATCAACCGCAAGACCGGCGAAATCCGCGCCCTCGCAAATTTAGTTGTCGTCGATCAGGTAGCCAATCCCCAGGATGAAATCGAGCTCTCGAAGGCGCGTAAAATCAAGCCAGACGCCAACGTCGGCGACACTGTGGAAGTCGAGGTCACGCCAAAAAATTTCGGACGCATCGCGGCGCAGACCGCAAAGCAAGCCATGATGCAGCGGATTCGCCAGGCTGAGAAGGAGATGATTTACGAGGAGTTTAAGGACCGCGCGGGCGAAATTGTGAGTGGCACGGTCCGACGGTTCGACCGTTCCGATGTCATTCTCGATCTCGGCAAATTCGAAGCCGTCATGCCGCAGCGCGAACGAGTCGCGGTGGAAGATTATAATGTTGGCGATCGTCTCCGCGCGTACGTCGTGGCGGTGGAAAACGGTGCACGCGGCCCTGAGATAATTGTCTCACGCAGCCATCCGAATTTCGTACGGCGCCTGTTTGAATTGGAAGTAAGCGAGATCGCGGATGGCACAGTTGAGATTCGTGGCATCGCGCGCGAAGCCGGTTATCGCACCAAGATCGCGGTATGGAGCGCGAATCAAAAAGTGGATCCAGTCGGCGCCTGTGTGGGCATGCGCGGCTCTCGCGTGAAAAACATCGTGCGCGAGCTCAACAATGAAAAGGTGGATATTATCCGCTGGAGTTCAGATCCAAAGGAATACGTTCTGGAAGCACTCAAACCGGCAAAAGTAAAAAATCTGGTTTTTGATACAGAGAAAAAGAACGTGCAAATCTCCGTGGATGAAGACCAGCTTTCGCTCGCCATCGGGAAAAAAGGACAAAACGCGCGGCTGACTTCGCGGCTCACCGGGTGGGAAATCAACATCGGCAAGGACACGTCGGCGACGAACGTTGTCGAGCAGAAGGTGGCTCAAGCCGCCCAAACGCTCGCCGGCGCGCTCCCCGTCACCGAAGGACAGGCACTTAGTCTCGTGAAATCCGGCTTTACCAACCTGGAAGGATTGCGCGATGCAGATGTGCAGGATTTAGTGGATATTCTAACGGTCGACGAAATAAAGGCGCGCGAAATATACGATGCAGTGCACCGGCAGGAAGTTGTACACTAACATGGCTCCGTTTGAGGACGCTTGAGCCATGAGCGAAATTTTAGAGCAACAACAATGGCAACTAAGACGAGCAGCAAAACCGCAACGCGTAAGCCGGCCCCGAAGGCTTTCGGGGCAGGGCGCAAGACTACTGCTCCTCAGAAGCCAGCTGATGTAGCGCCAAAAGATAAGGTGCCCAAAAAGGGGCTAGAGGCTCCGGCGAAGGCAACCGCACCCGCCAAGCAGCCGAAAAAACCCGAAGGTTCCGCGCACACCACTCCCCACGCGGAGACCGTCTCGCTGATTGATCGAAGGCGGCCGCCAAAAAAATCTCAGGACGGCGAGGTAAAAACAAAGCGTACTGTTTTACCGCCGATCTCGCGTATCCGCGCGTCGCTTGAGGCTGCTTCCAAGCCTCCGCTGCCCACGCCGTCACCGGAACCCCCGACAACTGAACCGGCAAAGCAACCGGCTGCCGAAGTGGCTTTGACTACTGCTGAAATGGAAGCCGGGCCGCAGCAGAAGGTTCTTCTGATCAAGCCTCCAATCGTTGTTAAACATTTCGCAAACGAGCTCGGACTAAAACCGCATCAGATAATCGCGGAGCTGATGACGCATAATATTTTCGCTAATATCAATCAGACAATCGAGCCGGATATCGCCGCCAAGATTGCTGAAAACCACGGGTTCATTCTAGAAAAAGAACGACGGGAAAAGGGCGGTGGTGTTCACAAGGTGGAACAGCCGGTGGTCGCGCCGCCTCCCCCGGTGATTGAAAAGAAAGAGGAACTCAAGCTACGCGCGCCGATTATCACCTTCATGGGGCACGTCGATCACGGCAAAACCAGTTTGTTAGACGCGATTCGAAAGACGCGGGTCGCAGCTGGCGAAGCCGGCGGGATTACGCAGCACATCGGGGCGTACAGCGTCGATCATAACGGCCACAAGATTACGTTTATCGATACGCCGGGGCACGCCGCATTCACCGCTATGCGCGCGCGTGGCGCGAATGTCACCGACATCGTTGTTCTGGTGGTTGCAGCCGACGACGGCCTAATGCCGCAAACGGTCGAAGCGATCAATCACGCCAAGGCCGCACCGCATGTAAAGATCATGGTGGCCGTCAACAAGATGGATCTCCCGGGTGCGAACCTCGATCGCGTGAAGAAACAACTGCAAGAGCGCGGTCTTACTCCGGAAGATTGGGGAGGAGAAACGATTATTTGTCCCGTCTCGGCAACGAAAGGCACTGGAATTGATCAACTGCTTGAGATGATGTCGCTTCAAGCAGAGGTGATGGAACTGAAAGCTTCACCGACGGCCAGACCGCGGGGCACCGTCATCGAAGCACAAGTTGAAGCCGGCCGCGGGCCTACGGCCACCGTAATCGTGCAGATGGGCACGTTGAAAATCGGTGACCCATTTATCTGCGGCGACTACAGCGGAAAGGTCAAATCCCTCCTCGACGACCGGGCCAAACCTGTCAAGCAAGCTGGGCCTTCGACGCCGGTGAGAGTTCTCGGATTCACAGGACTGCCGAATGCGGGCGACGAATTCCTAGTCATGGAATCCGAACGGGGCACAAAGCAACTGAGCGACGAGCGGCTTGAGACAAAGCGCACCAACAAGCTTTTCGTTCCGCAACGCGCGACGCTCGAGAGCCTGCTCGAAACCGCCGGAGGCAGAAAAGTGCTGCGGATCGTTTTAAAAGCCGATACGCAAGGTTCCGTCGAAGCAATCGTCAACGCGTTGAAACAGATCGAAACCAAAAAAGTCGATCTGGAAATTATTCACTCAGCGGTCGGACCAATTTCGGAATCCGATATCCTGCTCGCCAGCGCATCCGAAGCAGTAGTCGTCGGTTTTAATGTGAAAGTTGAGACCATGGCGGTCCCAGCTGCAAAACGCGAAGGCGTGCAAGTCAAGCTTTACAGCATTATTTATGAGCTGCTCGATCAAATGAAAGACGCCATGGCCGGTCTGCTGGAACCGGAATTGCGCGAAACCGTCATTGGACACGCGGAGGTGAAACAGATTTTCGGGTTGAGCAGAGGCATCGTCGCTGGTTGCCTCGTTACCGATGGTCGGATTGCGCGCGCCGGGCGCGCTCGCATTTTGCGAAAGCGCCAACCGGTTTACGACGGCGGGATTTCGACGCTGCGCCGTTTCCAGGACGACGTGAAAGAAGTTCGTTCCGGTCTGGAATGCGGAATCAAGCTGGGCGACTTCAGCGAATATCAGGTAGGCGACGTGATCGAGTGCTATCAGCTCGAGCAAATTGCCCAGAAATTGTGACGCTAGTCATTCCAAGCGAAGTCGAGGAATCCCGTTGCAAAACCGAAATCTGATTTCACGGGATCCTTCGACTCCGCTTCGCTCCGCCCAGGATGACAACAAATCATGAAACATCGGCAACTACGCGTAAACGAATTGGTGAAACGCGAGCTAAGCGCCATCATTGTGCGCGAGATCAATTTCCAAGGAGCACTGGTCAGCATTAATGCTGTTGATGTCGCCCCCGATCTTAAGAGCGCGAACGTTTTCGTGAGCACTCTCGGCGCCGACAATGGCAAAAGCGTGATCGACAAGCTGGAGGCGCATCGGCCGGCGTTGCAGGCGGCACTGTCCCGGCACGTCGTGTTGAAATACACGCCGCATCTCATTTTCCACCTCGACGAGTCCATCAAACGCGGTGCACGCGTACTTGAAATTTTGGACGACCTCGGCAAACGCGACGGCCAAGACGAGTGAGTAACACCACGTTCGAAGAGATCGGCCGCGTTCTTCGCGAACATCAGCAGTTCGTTGTGCTGGGTCATGTCCGCCCCGATGGCGATGCGCTTGGCAGCCAGCTCGCGCTTGGCCTGTCACTTCAGAAACTTGGTAAAAACGTGCGCGTCTGGAACGAAGAAGGCATGCTGGAAAAATACTCATTCCTTCCGCGCGCGGAATTGCTAACTAAACCGCCTGCAACCGCAGAGCACGTGGATGTTGCCATCGCGCTTGATACCGCAATTCAAAACCGATTGGGCACGACCCTCGCCGCCGTCGGGTCGGCGAAAATTTGGATCAACATCGACCATCACGTCACTAATCCAGGCTATGGGGACTTGGTGATCATTGATCCAAGCGCGCCCGCAACCGGAGAAATCATTTTCAGATTAATCAAGAGCCAGGGCCTGCCCTTCGACCACGATATCGCGGAAAATCTCTTCGCTGCGATCTCAACTGATACGGGCTCGTTTCAATATCCAAAAACCAGCGCGCGGACGTTTGAAATTGCTGCCGGGTTGGTGCGCGAGGGCGATCTCGACGTTGGGAAAATTAGCCAGCAACTATACGAAAACTACCCCCGACGCCGACTCGAACTTTTGCGTGAGCTGCTGCGAACGATGCGCTTTAGTGAATGCGGCCGAATCGCAACGTTTGGCCTCAGCTTGAAGACTGCGGCAGAACTTGGTGTGATTCCCGAAGACAACGAAGGATTAATCGATCATCTTCGCGCACTTCACGGAGTCATCGTCGCCGTGTTTTTCGAAGAACTCTCTGACGGAAAGGTGCGAGTCAGCATGCGTTCCAAAGACGAACGGGTGGATGTATGCGCGATTTGCCAGAAATTTGGTGGCGGAGGACACACACTCGCAGCCGGTGCGCGTGTGCGCGGAACGTTGGCGGAAGTCGAAGAAAAAGTTCTGGAGGAAACTCGTGAAGCCGTTAAGCGCGCCTGCGTCTCCTGACGGCGTCCTGCTCGTGGATAAAGCCGAAGGGATGACGTCGCACGACGTTGTGGCGCTGGCGCGACGACAACTTGGAACAAAAAAGATTGGCCATTGCGGCACGCTCGATCCGATCGCCACGGGCCTGCTTCTGCTCACTGTGGGCCGCGGCACAAAGGTTCAGGATTTGCTCATGAGCGAGGACAAAGAATACGTGGGCACGTTCGCGCTTGGCGTGACGACCGACACACAGGATCGCGAAGGTGAAGTGATCCAACAACGTTCGGTGCCTCCACTGGATGAAACTCAAATCCGGACTGCCTTTGAAAAATTCCGCGGCGATTTCTACCAGTTGCCACCCATGGTTTCTGCGAAAAAACACGGTGGCGTGCCGTTGTATAAGCTGGCGCGCGAGGGGAAAGTAGTGGAGCGCGAGCCACGCCTCGTCCACGTCTATCGCTACACAATCGACCGGATTGCATTACCCGAAATCGATTTCAGCGTGCTGTGCAGCAAAGGTTTTTATGTCCGCACCTATGTTCACGATATCGGCGAAGCGCTCGGTTGCGGCGCCCATTTAAAATCCCTGCGCCGAACGAAATCAGGCCGCTTCGACGTTGCCAATGCGATCAGTGTCGACGAGATCAAAAACGCGACGCGAGAGGACATTCTCAGGCGAATGCTGAGTCTGCCGGAAGTTTCCAGGATGCGCGGAGCGTAAGAGGTTATGATGCAAATTCTCCGTTCGATTCCGGAGCTCTCGCACTTACCCGATCCTCTGTTTCTCGCCATCGGCGTCTTCGATGGCGTCCATCTTGGTCATCAGGCGGTGATCTCCACTTCTGCGGAGCACGCTCGGGCGGTAAGTGGCACGCCTGTGGTGGTTACATTCGATCCGCACCCTGAAAAAATACTGCGGCCCGACAAAGCACCGCACTTGCTCACGGCCACGCAACACAAAATCACTCTGATTCGCACGCTTGGTGTGCGGCATCTGCTGATCATTCCGTTCGATAAACATTTTGCTGCCACCGAGCCTGAGGATTTCGTGCAGCAATTGATCCAGCATTCGAAACCGCTGCGTGAAATCTGCGTCGGACACGAATGGTCATTTGGAAAAAATCGGCGTGGGAATCTCGAATTGCTTAAAAAGCTCGGTGCGCAATTTGATTTCAACGTAGTGGGCATTCCGCCGGTAACTGTTAATAGCGAAATTGTAAGCAGCACAACGATTCGTCGCGCTATCGAAGGGGGCGATCTAAAAAAAGCCGCGACCATGCTTGGCCGCGAATACACGATCCTGGGAACAGTTGTGCATGGCGACGATCTGGGAAAGAAAATCGGATTTCCGACCGCAAACCTAAGCGCCCACAGCGAGCAATTTCCGCCGAACGGCGTCTATTTCGCCGAAGCAAGGCTGGACGATATTGTCTATCCCGGCGTGGTGAATCTCGGCTATCGGCCCACGATGAGCAGCGGCAGATCGGACCGCACTCTTGAAGTTTACCTCCTCGATTTCGATCGCGATATCTACGGCAAAGATCTCGAGCTGCGCTTCGTCCGTTATCTCAGACCGGAAGAGAAATTCGAGAGCGTCGAGGCGTTGGTTTGGCAAATCGAGCGCGATGTGCAACAGGCGCGTGAGTTGGCGGCGGTGTAATCGCGTCGGCGGGCTTCAAAAATTCAGCCGCGTCAAATCGCGCACTTCGGGCGTCTTACGGATCGCAAAGATGACGGCAAACGCGCCGACGACCAGGCCACAGCCGAACGCAAATACGAGCAACAGCCAAATCGGGAACTCCGCCATTTGGATCAGGCCCTGGCGAATGAGGCCACCGGAAAGCAAGTAGGCGACTCCACTTCCGAGTAATGCCAAGCCGAGCAATACCATCGCACGCAGCCATCGCGGCTCACGCGGCGCTGTCGGCAGCCTGGCCATCACGCGCGCGGTGAATCCGTCGTCGTCTATATACGGCACCGCTTCCCGCAACTGTCGGTCCAGCATTTCGTCGTCAATCATTGGATTCATTGTATCAATTCGGTGCCCAGGCCGCCAGTGTGCGTTTCAATTTTTCGCGGCCACGCAGAACGTTCGTTTTGACCGTGCCAAGCGGAATGTCGAGGACCCGCGCGGCTTCATCGTGCGACAGACCGTTTTGGCAGCAAAGTACAACCGCGGTGCGCTCATGCAACGGAAGCAAACTCAGCGCGTGCATAAGATCGTGTCTCAAACCGGGGTCGACAGTCTGCGGATCATGTTCTGCCTGCCATTGCTCCTCATCCACGCCCACCAACTCCTTGCGACGCCGCGCGTCCTCGCGAAAGCAGTTGTATGCGATTCGATAGAGCCATGTGGAAAACCGCGCTTCACCACGAAAGCTGCGGATGTTTTTGTAAGCCCGGAGAAAAGCTTCCTGCGCGAGATCATCTGCCAGAGCGATATCTGTGCGAGTGAGTTGCCGCAGCAAACCGCGCACACTGGACTGATGCCGCCGCACGAGTTCGCCGAAGGCGTGTTGATCGTCATCGGCAAGAACTCGCGCAACGAGATCCGCATCAGTGAGCTCCACAGCCGCAATATTACGGTGCCGGTGGGGGAGGAGGAATGCCCTTTTTGTCGTCCAACTTCCATATAAGCAAATAACCAAGCCCGATCAGGAACGGAATCAGTCCGAACGACCACGCACCGCCTTCCCAGTCGTTGACGGATGCAAGCCAGATCATCAAACCGAGACCCACCATCGTCCATACGACCCCACGCCGGACATCCGAACGTCGACGCATGCCTCGCGTGGTGGGGGCGAGCAGTTCAGCGGGAACGGGTTGACCTTTCTCCACCATCATTCTGATCGTCCGCTGGCGCATGCGCGTGCCTACAAGCGCGATGATTCCAATCACCATCACGATCAGCACAGGCGCACCGAAGATCGTCATGAAAACGATACCAACGAGTGGAATGACCATCGCTGGAATATCTTCACCGTGGCCTTCGTGATCGCCGTCTTCGTCGCCCCCATCGATCACAATCCCATGCTTGCGACCAAGCTTTTTCTCCAGCTTCCGGTGAATTTTGTCGGCGAGATCCGATGAAGCGGAACTAGAGGTTGCCCTCGGTACGGGCGTTGCTGTTGATGCTGGCGTTGCCGTTGATGCTGGCGCTGCAATTGAGGTTGCCGCTGTCGCGGCAGTTGCTGCCGTCGCTGCTGTTGGGCTGGCAATCGGAGTTTCGGTTGGAACCTGCGCAAACAAGCTCCCCGCCAGCGCCATCGAGGAAATACAGAGGAGGAATAGTTTATTCATAGAGTGTTTTGATTATAGGATGCAGTAAACGCCCGATTTGGATTCAACGATTTTTGCGCCTCACCAGGCAATTAAAAAGGTTGCGTGGCGCGGTTGGCTGGACATTATTGTCCCTCTCAAACTGCGGGTGTAGCTCAGTTGGTAGAGCACCACCTTGCCAAGGTGGACGTCGCGAGTTCGAGCCTCGTCACCCGCTCCAGCCTTCGCTTGTAATGTAATGTAAGCCGATAGCTGGAGCGGGTGCGCCGTAGCTTTGGCGAAGGCGGACGGCCCAAACCCCTCGAAGGTACGGCTGGCAGGCCAGCCCCGTGATACACGGGCGAACAGGTCACGACGGCAATGTCGCTTCGTTTTTGGGAGCAACTGACCCGCTGCTGGAACTCCAGCTGGTCGCTCGTCGATCTTGGGACTGGCAGCGGAATTCTTGCTTTCGCGGCAAATGTTTCGGTGCAGGCCCCGTGATGGGTATCGACAACGACCCCACCGCAATTTCGATGGCCAAACCAAACGCCCGACTAAACAGGATTCGGGGCGCCAGTTTTCAATTGGGCGACGTGCACAAATGGGACTCGGCAAAGGAGCCCGACGTGATCACGGCGAATTTATACAGCGATTCACTTATTGAAATGATGCCGAAATTAGGCGGCAGCGCGTGGCTAATTCTCTCAGGAATTTTGCGCGCCCAGCAAGACGACTTCGTTCGCGCGCAACAGCAGAACCACCTCGACATCATCAGCGCGAAGCGTCGCCGGAAATGGATGGCTTTTCTGGCACGTACGCGCCGGCTATAGCGTTCGCTGTCCTCAGCGCATGCCCCAGACGCCCCGCTCGGATCTACTTAGGACAGCGGACTCTACAGCATCCCGCAGGTAGAAGAATTTTTGCGGCACTGATTGACCGCCGTTAAGATAGCGAGAATGCAAACTGAACAGCTTACGTATGCCATTGTCACACCCTATTCGATGCGGAAATCGCGCACCGGCGGCATCGTCGGCAGGTTGATTTCCCGCACCGGACTCGATTTGGTCGGAGGCCGAATGTTCGCTCCCAGCGCCGAGCTAACAAAGCGCTACGCCGACACAATTGTGACGGAAACTGACCCGCGCCACCGTGCCACGCAGGAATTGATTCGCGAGTACGTGCTCAAAAATTTCACGGGCAAAAAAAACGGTCAGCATCCGCGCGTTTTGTTTCTCATTTTTCGCGGACCAGACGCGGTTGAACGGATTCATCACGTGGTGGGCCACATCGTGCACGAGCGGACCAGCGGCGAAACGATTCGCGACACCTACGGCGATTACATCACCGATGATTCAGGCAATGTTGTTTACTTCGAACCGGGAGTGATCACCGAGTTCGCACCCGGCGCGGTCGTGCGCGATTTGAAACTGTGGGCGGAATTTTCTGATTCGGATGGTGGAATCGTGGATCACGCCGTGCCCTTTCCGCCTGGGGCGCAAATCGAAAAGACGCTCGTGCTCATTAAACCGGACAATTTCCGGTTCCCAAATTTGCGTCCAGGCGGCGTGATCGAGGTGTTTTCGCGCACTGGCCTCTCGATCATTGGCTTCAAAGTTCACCAGATGAGCGTCGCACAGGCGGAGGAGTTTTACGGGCCTGTGCTGTCGGTGCTTGAGGAAAAGCTCGGTCCGCAAAGCGGCCGGGAAAACTGGGAGAGCATTATCGAGTTTATGGCCGGTAAAAGGCCCAGCGAATGCGATCGAGACCAACGCGACGCGCCTGGAACCGAAAAGTCGATCGCGATTGTTTACCAGGGCGTGGACGCCGTGCGTAAGATTCGCGACGTCCTCGGCCCCACTGATCCGGCGAAAGCGCCGCCCGGTTCGATTAGAAAGGAGTTCGGACAAACGATCATGGTTAACGCCGCGCATGCATCGGATTCCGTCGAGAACGTGAGACGCGAGATGGCGATCATCCGAGTCGAAGAAAATAATTTCAAACCTCTGATTGAAAACTTCTATCGTCGCCAATAGTTTGCGCTCCCATTTTGGATCACATCATTGCCATGGAAATTTCTGAACGCGCTGCCCAATTGACTCCGTCGTTGACTCTCTCAATCGATAGCAAGGCGAAGGCCATGAAAGCCGAAGGCATCGACGTCTGCGGTTTCGGGGCAGGCGAGCCGGATTTCGATACACCCGAGCATATAAAAAGGGCAGCAATCGAGGCGTTGGAAGCCGGTTTCACTAAATACACGCCAAACGCTGGCATCCCAGAACTGCGCCAGGCAATCGCGGACAAATTGGCAGCCGACAACGGACTCAATTATCGCGCCGGGCAGGTCGTGGTGAGTAATGGTGCGAAACACGCATGCTACAATGCGATCCTCGCAACCTGTCAGCCCGGCGATGAAGTCATAATCCCCTCCCCCTATTGGGTCAGCTACCCCGACATGGTGCGGTTAGTCGGCGCGGATCCGGTGATCGTGCCCACCAGCGAGCGCAATGCCTGGAAAATGCGCCCGGAAGATTTCGAAAACGCGATGACGCCACGCACGAAGATGTTAATCATGAATAGCCCGGGCAACCCAACCGGCTCTGTTTATACGCGCGAGGAATTAGAGGCGATTGTCAACGTCGCCGCTGAAGAAGACATTTATGTGTTGTCCGACGAGATTTACGAGAAGCTCGTCTATAACCACGCCAAACATGTGAGCATCGCGTCCCTGTCAAAGGAGGCGTACGATCTCACAATCACGATCAACGGATTTAGCAAATCCTATGCGATGACAGGCTGGCGACTCGGTTACCTCGCCGCGCCTGATGCGGTCACGAAAGCCGTTGATTCAATCCAGAGCCATACCAGTTCGAACCCGTCGTCCTTTTCGCAATACGGCGCGCTTGCTGCGCTCAAAGGCGATCAACAACCGCTCGCCGATATGCGCGAGGAATTCGATATGCGTCGCAACTACATGTTTGATCGCATCTCGAAGATCTCCAATGTCACCGCGGTCAAACCGCAGGGCGCGTTTTATATTTTAGTAAACATCAGCCAGCTTGGGCTAACGTCGCAAAATTTCGCCGACCGATTGCTTAGCAAAGCCAATGTCGCCGTCGTACCGGGCGCTGCCTTCGGTGACGATCGCACCGTGCGGTTCAGTTACGCCACGAGTCTTGACGTGATCAAAAAGGGTCTGGACCGCTTCCAGGACTTTTGCCGAACGCTCTGAGCTGTCATCTGGAGCGGAGCGGAGGCGAGGGCCTGGCGGCTTAAGCTCAAGTAATGTATCGGGATTCCTCGACTTCGCTCGGAACGACGCTGTAAACGTCTGAATGCCTGGCCATTTCGCCCTCATTCTACACGCTCATCTCCCGTTCGTTCGTCATCCGGAGCACGAGCATTTCGTCGAGGAGGAGTGGTTTTTTGAGGCGATCACCGAGACGTACATCCCGTTGCTGCGCGCGATGCAGCGACTCGTCGACGATTTTGTGCCGTTCAAACTCACGATGTCGATTACGCCGACGCTCTGCGCGATGCTTCAAGATCAACTGTTACGCGAGCGTTACCTCCGACACCTCGAGCTTTTGATCGACCTTGCTACACGCGAACGAAAGCGAAATTGCAAACATCCTCAGCTACGCGAGTTGGCTGAGTTTTACATTGGTGTGTTTTCAGAAGCTCGCCGCCTCTTTGTCGATGAATGGAAATGCGATCTGCTATCGGTGGTACGTGAGCTGCGACAAACGGGCGCGCTAGAAATCATCGCCAGCGCGGCAACACATGGCTTGCTGCCGGTCCTTCAGCAGCAATCGCGTCACACAGCGCGCGCGCAGGTCTTGATCGGCCGCGACGCCTATGTCGAATTTTTCGGCGCAGAGCCCGATGGATTCTGGCTACCCGAGTGCGGTTACGCTCCTGGTCTGGAATGGATTCTACAGGAAGCGAATCTTCGCTGGTTCGTTCTCGACGCACACGGATTGCTCTTTGGAGCGCCGCGCCCCCGCCGCTCTATTTATGCTCCCTGTTATACACCAGGGGGGCCGGCGGCCTTCGCACGCGATCCCGACGTCAGCCGCCAAGTCTGGAGTGCGCACGAAGGCTATCCCGGCGATCCAGCTTACCGGGAATTTTATCGAGACATCGGTTTCGATCTGCCGATGGAGCATTTGGGATCGATCGCGCGTGGAACCAGGAAATTTTCCGGCGTTAAATACCATCGGATCACCGGACGCGGCGATGAAAAACAGTTGTATGACCGAACGGCAGCCGAAAATGCGGCAGCACACCATGCAATTCACTTTTTGCAACTCTGCCAGCAGCAGATTCGCGAAATCGGCGAAGTCGGGTTCGACCCGATCATTGTCGCGCCGTTCGATGCGGAATTGTTTGGTCACTGGTGGTTCGAAGGACCAATTTTCCTGGAACAATTGGTTCGCCAGGCAGCAAACGAACAAGATTTCCCGCTGACAACCCCGAGTGAATATCTGGCCGCGCATCCAACGCAACAAATCGTTGAGCCCGCTGCTTCCACGTGGGGTGAGAACGGGCATCTCGCCGTCTGGCTCGATCCGAGTAATGCCTGGATTTATCCGCAACTGCAATCTGCGACGGACCGCATGACTCAGCTCGCGCGCCAGCACACCAACACCGTTGTAGGGCAACCGCTTCGGTTGCCGGGCGCGGGATTGTCAGGCGAAGGGCCTGCCCTACAATTCGCTGATCGCGTACTAAAACAACTCGCCCGCGAGCTTTTGCTGGCACAATCAAGTGACTGGGCATTTCTAATGAAAACCGGGACTGCGCGCGAATACGCCACTAAACGCACGATCGATCACCTTGCTCGCTTCAACCGTCTGCACGATCAGTTTGTCACAAATAATCTCGATGAAGAATTTCTGCGCGACTGCGAATGGCAGGACAACATTTTTCCGAACGTGAACTGGCGCTATTATGCTTAGGTTCTGTCATTCCGCGCGAAGTCGAGGAATCTCTCGATATTGCTGGCAGAGCACGCCGCATTTAAAGAGCTAGAGATGTCTCGACTTCGCTCGACATGACAACGAGGTCCACTCTCGGATTTTTGATCGCCATTTTCCCTTCTGTCGCACTTGCGCAGGAATCGCCCACTTTAACTCCTTCGCCGACGCCGGCCGCATCTTCTTCTTCTTCCTCGATTTCGCCAGAACAATCTGTGGCGCCCTCGCCCCCTTCGGAACAAACGCCTTCACCTTCGCCTGCGAGAACCGTCCGGATCAGTTTCGTTCCTCCGCCGATAGAAGGAACGATCAGCCTTGGGATCTATGATCAGGCCGGCAGAATGGTGCGCGTCCTGCATCAGAATGCGCAATTGAACGACTTCGCGATCGGCGCGGACGCGCTCGTAACGCGATGGGATGGAAAGGATGATGGAAACCAGGACTTGCCCTCTGGAAGATATCACGCGCGCGGGTACCTGGTCGGTGCACTAAAACGCGAAGATCTGGGCGAGAATTCGCGGCCCCAAACGGAAATGGAAGCGAACGTGGTGAAAGTCCGATTAGTCCGCAATCCTTTGCGGAAAGATAAAAGGCCAGTTGTCGAACTCGGCATTGGATTTAATAGCGACGGAAGTTACCTGAAAACCAGCGACGGTCTGCCTCTGTTCAAAATCAGTGAGACACCGAATGTGACGCGTGCAGGGATCGCGGCCAAAAGTGAGAATGCCGTCAATATTTGGCAGGACGACGGCACGACCGTGCATCAATTCCGCGTCTCGAACGTTGATCAGATGATGGCCTTCGATTGCGGCGAATTTGAACTGAGATGAGGCCTCTCATCAACACCTCGCTCCGGCGAGGTGTTTCGAGCGAACACAATGTGAACGCCTGCTGGTAACGATTCAAAATCTCTGTTATTTAAGCCCGCGATGGCCGCTACCGAGTTCCAGCAGACCGTTGGCAAGATTGCCGGTTTTACCGGCACTGCGCTGCACACCGGCGAAAAAGTTACGCTCAGACTGCATCCCGCGCCGGTGGATCACGGAATTAAATTCAAGCGCAAAGATTTGCAGGATGAGCCGACAATCGACGCCAAAATTGAGAATCTGAAGACGGTCGAGCGCGCCACTACAATTGGCGAAGGCTCGGTGCGCGTGCACACCGTCGAGCACGTGCTAGCGGCGCTGTGGGCGATGGGTGTGGATAACGCGATTGTGGAAATGGACGCAAACGAGCCGCCAATCGGCGATGGCAGCGCCCAAGTGTATGTCGATCTCATCCGTAAGGCTGGTGTTGTCGCACAGGACGAGCCGCGAAAATTCTTTGGCGCGCGAGACACGATGCACGTCGAATCGAAAACGGGCGCGCTCCTCGTTTTGCTGCCCGACGACAAGTTTCGCATCTCGTGCACGCAAGCCGGGCCAAACAACAAATTCACGCAGTTCTTGTCGATGGAGGTTACGCCGGCAGCTTTCGAGCGCGAGATCGCTCCGGCGCGGACATTTGTTTACTACGAAGACGTCAAGCCGTTGATGGACAAAAATCTCATCAAGGGCGGCAGCCTCGAAAATGCCATCGTCGTGCGCGGCGAAGCAGTATTAAGCAAGGAACCGTTGCGGTTTGCCGATGAATTTGTGCGTCACAAAATTCTCGATATCATCGGCGATCTCGCTCTGGTTGGACGGCGCATTCGTGGGCATGTGGTCGCGGTGAAACCGGGTCACGCGAGCAATGCGGATCTGGCTCGATTAATCGCGCGCGAGCAAACGCGCAGAAGCGCGGTGGCCGTGTCGCGCCCTCTTCCAAGCGGCGACGGGGGACTCGATACCGATCAGGTGATGCAAATTTTGCCGCATCGTTTCCCGTTCCTGATGGTCGATCGGATCGTCAGTTTCGACACGGAAACCAAATGTGTGGGTGTGAAAACCGTCACGATCAATGAACCATTTTTCCAGGGACATTTCCCAGGCCACCCGGTAATGCCGGGCGTCTTGCAGGTCGAAGCTATGGCACAGGTGGCCAGCATTTTGTTGTTTAAGTTGGCGAAAACCACCAGCCGCATCGGTTATTTCATGAGCGCAGACGAAGTGAAATTTCGCAAACCCGTTTTGCCCGGCGACACCATCTTCATCCACGCCGAACTTACCAAGTCGCGTGGCGAACGCCTGGCAAAAGCGAAATGTCATTGCGTCGTCAATGATGCAATCGTCTCCGAAGGCGAACTGATGTTTACGTTCCTCGATAAATGAGCGCCGCGCAGATTCACCCGACGGCCATTATTGAACCCGGAGCAGAACTCGGTGCTGCGACAAGCGTCGGTCCATACTGCGTCATCGGCCCTGACGTCGTGCTCGGTCCAGATTGCTGGCTGCAGCACCACGTCACGCTTTGCGGACCAATGAAGGCCGGAGCGAAAAACAGATTTTACGCTTCCTGCTCGATCGGACAGCAGACGCAGGACCTGAAATATCAGGGTGAGCCGACGTATCTGGAGATCGGCGATGAAAATACGTTTCGCGAATTCGTTACAATCAGCCGGAGCACCACCAGCAAAGGAAAAACTCGCATCGGCCATCGAGGAACCTTTCTTGCCTACAGCCATATCGGACACGACTGCCAAGTGGGAGACGGCGTTGTTTTTTCGAATAACGGCACATTAGCCGGGCACGTTCAGGTGGGAGACCACGCGGTAATGGGCGGCCTCACAGCTGTACATCAATTTTGTCGGATTGGACGGTTCGCCATTACCGGCGGGTGCTCGAAAATTGTCCAGGACATTCCACCGTTCATGATCGCCGATGGCAACCCGGCCGAGATTCGCGGCGTCAATCTAATTGGTTTGGAACGGAAGAATTACCCGCCCGAGAGCGTGAAGCTGATCAAAGAAGCCTTTCGCCTGATTTACCGCTCGAAAAACAACCGACGTCAGGCAATCGAAGCCATGCAGAAAGAATTGCCCCAGACAGAAGAAATCACGGAGATCATCCAATTCATCGAACAAAGCGAGCGCGGAATTATTAGGTGAGATTTGTGACCGCGGATTACGCGGATGATGATTGATCAGGCTCCCAGGGATGTCTGCCGTTCTCACACTATTGCGAATTAGAAATCTTGCGCTCGTCGAAGAGCTCGAGTGGCAGTTGGAGCCGGGGTTTGTCGCGGTCACAGGAGAAACAGGCGCGGGGAAATCAATCATTATTGGCGCCCTGCAACTTTTGCTGGGTGAGCGGGCGGACAAATCCCTGATTCGCACGGGAGCCGATCTTTGCACGGTCGAAGCAGTTTTTACCGGCACAGACGTGCGTAAGCTCAATCCGCAACTTGCCGAAGCGGGCATAGAACTATGCGAAAACGATTTGATCCTGAAACGGACGCTCTCCTCGAGCGGAACGAATCGGCAGTTCATCAACGGGTCGCCGACGACACTGTCGGTGTTGAAAAATCTTGGCGATGAACTCGTGGATCTTCATGGTCCTCACGATCACCAGTCGTTGCTCTCGCCGGAGACGCAATTGAGATTGCTCGATTCCTTCGCGCGCGCCGAACAACAGCTCGAGGAATATCGAACGCATTATCGGCACTTGCAGACATTGTTCGCGGAACATGCCGCGCTCGACACCGCGGAGACCGCGCGCGAGCAGGAGATGGATTTGCTTCGGCACCAAACCATCGAGATCAAATCGGCGAATCTCGTCGCGAGCGAAGAAGAAGAAATCGAGAAACGCTACAAGCTCGCCAGCAACAGCAAACGGCTGATTGAGCTTGCCAGCGGGATCGCGAACAGACTTTCCGAGGCAGACGATTCCGTTCTCGCCCAGCTCGCGGAAACGCAACGGCTGCTTCGAGAATTGGAAAAGATCGACAGCTCGACCGCACAATTCTCGTCGGCGCACGCCGCTGCCGTGGTCGAGCTTTCCGAAATCGCGCGCACTCTGTCGGCTTACGCCGAGAAACTCGATCTCGATCCGGAACAACTCGCCGCACTTGAACAACGCGTTTCGCTGTTCGAAACGTTGAAGCGCAAATACGGCGGTTCAATTGCCGACGTGATCGTGTTCGGTGAACGCGCCGCCGAGCGGATGCGGAAGATTGAAGGGCGGGACGCAGAGTTGGAGCGACTCACCAAAGACATCGAGAATGTTCGCGCGCAAATGAACCGCGCCGGCGAAGCGCTGCGCAAATCGCGCCTAAAAGTTGCGCCGAAACTTTCCGAGAATATTCGGCGAAATTTGCGCGACCTTGGGTTTCGTCAGTCAGAATTCGAAGCAAACCTCAGCGCGCTCGACGAGCCTCGCCCGAACGGATTTGATTCGGTAGAATTACTGTTCTCGCCAAATCCGGGCGAACCGTTGAAACCGCTTCGCGCGATCGCATCGAGCGGCGAAATTTCACGGCTGATGCTCGCGATCAAATCCGCGCTGGCTGAGCATGACGCGATTCCGTTGCTCGTGTTCGATGAGATCGACACGAACGTCGGCGGCGAGATCGCTCACGCCGTTGGTGCCAAGATGCAAACGTTAGGGCGTGATCATCAGGTGATCTGCATCACGCATTTGCCGCAAGTCGCCGCCACCGCTTCGTCGCATTTTGTTGTGACAAAGGACGTGTCGCGTGGCCGCACGTTTTCCAATCTGCACGCAGTCACGGGCAAATCCCGCCAGGAAGAAATCGCGCGAATGCTTGGCGGCAAAAGCGATTCGGCGCTTAAGCTCGCAGCGAGCTTACTGAAAGAGAGGCCCTAATCCACCGCGCTTACGCTGTAGCCGCGTCCCTGTGGGACGCGTGCGTGTCGCCCGCAGGGCGACGGCTACAAATTCCATCTCATGCTCTTCGTGTCCTTCGTGGTGGAAAAATTATTTCATCACCGGACCGAGGGGTAGAATGACTTTGCCGTAGATTTCGTTGAGCACCTGCGCAAGGCCGGCGTAAATCGCGGAGAAGCCGCAGAAAATTCCTTCGTAGCCGGTAAACTGTTTGAAACCAGGACCTGCGCTAATGAAATCCCCAATGGCGAGGAGAAAGAAAAGAATCGTTAGCGAACCAAAAACGACCTGCCCGGCAACGTGCAATCGCAGCGTGCCAATAAACATCACGGCGGTGAACAAACCCCACATGAAAAAATAAGCTACCATGGCAGTGGCGTTGGAAGCGGTGGCCCATCCTAACTTCGGCAGAACAATCAGCGCGACGAGCGAGAACCAGAACAAGCCGTACGAAAGAAAGGCAGTGGTGGCGAAAGTGTTGCCTTTCCGCCATTCCATAATCCCAGCCACAATTTGAGCCGCGCCGCCGTAGCAGATTCCCATCGCCAGAATCATGCTGTTAAGTTCGTAGAACCCGGCGTTGTGAAGGTTAAGCAATACGGTGGTCATGCCGAAGCCCAGCAGCCCAAGGGGCGCCGGATTCGCTGTCGTATCCTTGAGGTGAGTAGTGGATTCGTTCATGGCGACGCCAGTGTGCCTAAAGAAAGAGCGACAATGCAAGAAGGAATGGCTTAACCATCCTAAATCGTTGACTCCCTTGACGTGTCAGAACCCTTGCATTTGTCGCCTCTCCCGGTTCAGGGCGAGGTGCCCGGTGTTCCACGCCCTACTCACTGGCACTTGGCCCGGTCACGTTCGTACGATTTCGCTTGTCGCCGCACCTCCGCTGAAATTATGGTCAAAGTTTCGTATATGATTCGGCGCGATTATCTCGTCGTTGGTGCGGGTATCGGCGGAGCGAGCGCATGCGAAGGGATTCGCAAATACGACAAGCGCGGCTCCGTCACGCTGGTCGGCGCGGAAGCGTTCCCGCCTTACAAGCGTTGGATCCTTTCCAAGAGTTTTTTACGAGAAAAGGAAGCCAATCTAAAAAAACTCCAGGAGTTCGATGAGCGCTGGTTTGAAGCGCACAAAATCGAGACACGCTTCGGCACGGTAGTCACGCAATTCAATATCGACCGCCGCCTGGCTGTGCTGGCCAATGGCGAAAGCATCGAATTTACGAAGGCATGTCTGGCGATGGGTAGCCGCCCGGTACGCCCGCCAGCGGCAGGGACAAGTCTGGGCAACGTGATCTACCTGCGAACAATCCGTGATGCTCTCGCATTACGCGAAATGGCGAGCTTGGAGAAAACGATCATGGTCGTTGGAGGTGGTTTGCTGGCATCCGAGGCGGCAGCAAGCCTGCGCATGATGAAAATGAAAGTCGGACTGATGCATCGCGACGCTTACTTGTTGAATCGTTACGTCGATCCTAACACCGGCGTATGGTTGACTGATTATTTTGCGAAGCACGGCGTGGTGCTCTCGATGGGAGAAGCCCTCAACGGATTCGAAGGCAAAACTGTCTTGCGCAACATTCAAACCAAGAGCGGTAACCGTTTCCCGGTCGGCCTTGCCGTTGTTGCATGCGGCGCAGAACCGAATCTCGATCTTGTGCGCAACACTCCGTTAGCGGGGCCGCACGGGTCGCCTGTCACAGAATATCTCGAGACCGAAGAAAAAGGAATTTACGCCATTGGCGATCTTGCCTTCTACCCGGACAGGATCATGGGCGGCATGCGGCGTCAGACCCACTGGGAAAACGCCCGCGAGCAAGGTCTGGTAGCAGGGGCTAATATGACGGGCAAGAAGCGCATCCGTTACGAGCAGGTCCCCTATTTTTGGACGGAGATGTTCGATTTGCGGATGGATTTCGTGGGCGATTTCACCCTGCCGCCTACGCGCGTGAACCTTGATGGATCATATCCGAAGAAAAAATTCAGCGCCCGATACTACCAAGGGGATAAGCTCCGCGCGATTCTTCTTTGCCAGCAAACGCAACGCGAAGTCGATGCCGCAAAGAACCAATTGCGGCAGGCGCAGGGAAAATAAGAACGTCGTGCACTCAGTAAGACAGATCCGCCGGGATTTGGAACGCTGGATTGCGCACGCGCACGAGCTTCCAATCCCACGGCTTTCCTGAGGCGTGATGCCACTCCAATTGGAACGGACTGGGCAGTTTGTTCACCCGCTCCTCCAGCACTTCCATCACCCCTTCGTCGCTGCTATAGACGTTGATTTTGCCAATCCAGATCGCACGCGGCGATTCGACGTGTACGACGGGATCGGGCGCAGTAATCCTGGACCCGCGTACCCATCGAAAGCCTTCCCGCATACGCTCGAGAAGCCGGGTCCGATCATCGTCCCACTGGTCCCAGTAATCGTTGCCAATGAAATCGGCAACAGTCTCCCAATTTCTGCCATCGATCGCGTGAAAGAAATGTTCTGTGTGGAGGCGGACCTGATGCTCGGGTCGCCAAAGCCAGAGCAGATATAGACCGATGCACAGTGCCACGGCCAACACGCCGATGATTGCTCCACGAAGCGTAATCGTCACAAGTGCCGTAGCAATACAACATCAAGGGCGAATTCCTTCGGGGGTCGCCTTACTTCATGCTTTACCATCGCTGTTGCTCTAGCGGCCGATAATCGAAATTGATCCGGCGCCGGCAAGATTGGCAATCGCATCCGCTTGCAAAAACAAGGTTTTGCCTGCTTCAATGGCAATTACCCGAAGTCCTGCTTCCGTCGCTACGCGAATTGTTTCAACGCCGATTATGGGCACGTCGAAGCGCATGTCCTGATTTGGCTTGGCGACCTTGACCATGACTGCACCCTCACGTGCAAGTGCGCCCCCTCGGCTGATGGCCTCGTTTGTTCCTTCCAACGCTTCTACGGCTACAATTGTTCCATTCTTGACAATCACAGTTTGGCCGATGTCGAGTCGGGCAATTTCCTTGGCAATATTCCAACCGAGCTCGACGTCGTACTCTTCACGAGATGATAATTTCGGTCCCGCAATTAGTCCCAGTTTGGCAATCGATTGTTCGAGAAATGTTGTGGCTGGCAGGAGATCGACTTCGATCTTCGCCAGTTCATCTGCGAGCGCCGCGAAAATGGATTCAGCGTTGCGTTGTTTAAGTTTTCCCAGCAACATCACCGCCTTCAAATCCGGCCGCAGATCGTAAAGGTTTTTAGGCGCGATTTGTCCGGCCATGATCGCGTGATGAATATCCTGCTCGCGAAGAAATTTCAGGAGCCGCCCGAGTTGTCCAACACGCATCCACTCGACCACATCGATATGTTGCCCGAGCACCGGATCGGTCTCGCCGGTGAATGCGGCAGCGACGATCTTTTTAACGCCGGCTTTCCGCGCTGCATCGGCCACCAGTAGAGGATAGACGCCGTTGCCGGCAATGATCCCCAGGGCGTGTAGCGGTGCTTGTGCCAAGCACCGAATTTGAAATAGACAGGCGCCTGACACAAGCGCCTCTACAAATTCTTACCCGTGATGGCGGCGGCGTTTGACGTTCAACTGGGCAAGTGCTTTTTGCAGCGAGGCTTGAATGGCGGCTACTTCCTCGGCCGTGTGATCTTCTTTCATCGCCGCTTTGGCTCGCTCGACGGCCGCTTCGGCGGCAGCAATGTCAATTTTCTCTGATTCAAGCGCCATGTCGGTTAGCACCGAAACCGCGTCTCCTTTGATTTCCACAAAGCCTTCGCCGATGGCCAACGTCGTCTCGCGGCCGCTTTTTATCACGCGCAGTTCGCCAGGCTTCAATGTGGTCAGAAGCGGGACGTGCTTCGGATAAACGCCAAGCTCGCCCTCCGAGCCGGGCAGCGTCACCATCTCGACGTCCTCGGAGTAAATTTTTTCCTCAGGCGTTACGATCTCGAGCTTGAGCGTGGCCATGGATAACAGTTACAAGGTTACAACAGTTACAAAGGACGCGTGCTGGAAAGGATTTCAACAACGTAACTCTTGTGACGTTTTAACCTTCCTTAATCGTATCGATGCCGCCCTTCATATAGAAATTCTGCTCGGGCACATCGTCATGTTTGCCTTCCAGAATTTCTTTGAAACCGCGGACGGTCTCTGCAACGGGCACGTATTGCCCTTTGAAACCGGTAAAAACCTCTGCCACGTGAAATGGCTGGCTTAGGAACCTCTGAATCTTACGTGCGCGATGAACAGTAAGCTTGTCCTCCGGGCTTAATTCATCCATTCCGAGAATTGCAATGATGTCCTGCAAATCTTTGTAACGTTGCAAAACGCGCTGCACGCCGCGCGCAACGTTATAATGCTCCTCGCCGACAATTTCTGGCGCTAACGCCTTCGATGTCGACGCCAGCGGATCAACCGCTGGGTAGATTCCAAGCTCGGCGATGGCACGCTCAAGCACGATCGTGGAATCCAAGTGCGCGAATGTGTTCGCCGGAGCTGGGTCGGTCAGGTCGTCTGCCGGAACATAGACGGCCTGGAACGAGGTGATTGACCCTTTGTTTGTCGATGTAATTCGTTCTTGCAAATCACCCATCTCAGCGGCGAGCGTCGGCTGATAACCAACAGCGCTCGGCGTTCGGCCTAACAAGGCTGACACCTCTGACCCGGCCTGCGAGAATCGAAAGATGTTGTCGATGAAAAGAAGAACGTCCTGATTGCGTTCATCGCGAAAATATTCGGTCATTGCGAGCGCCGAAAGAGCGACGCGTAGACGCGCGCCTGGCGGTTCGTTCATCTGACCGAACACCATCCCGACCTTCGACTTCGACAAATCCTTTTGATCGATCACGCCTGCTTCACTCATTTCTTTGTAAAGGTCGTTACCTTCACGGGAACGCTCGCCTACACCTGCAAACATCGAGACACCACCATGTTTTATGGCGATGTTGTTGATTAGCTCCTGGATGATAACCGTCTTGCCAACGCCCGCGCCGCCGAATGCGCCCACCTTGCCGCCTCTCGAAAACGGGCACACGAGATCAATTACTTTGATGCCTGTTTCAAGGATCTGCGCTTTTGTGTCTTGGTCCGTAAGCGAAGGTGCAGGTCGATGAATGGGGTAGCGCTTGGTGTAGTTAACCGGGCCGCGGTTATCAATCGGATCGCCCGTCACATTGAAGAGGCGTCCTAGTACTGCTTCGCCTACCGGCACGGTGATCGTACTGCCAGTATCTGTTACGCTCATGCCACGCTTCAGTCCTTCGGTCGAAGACATCGCGATGGAGCGCACCCAGTTTTCGCCGAGGTGCTGCTGGACCTCGAGCGTGAGCTTCGTTGACTGCCCGTGAACTTCGTATTCAATTTCCAGCGCGTTATAGATTTTCGGCAGCCCTTTTCCGTCCGGAAATTCGACGTCCACCACGGGACCAATCACTTGAACTATGTTTCCTTTATTCATAAAACTTGTTTTACCCACCGAGCGCCATTTGCGCCGTGGCAATCTCGAGTAACTCGGTAGTGATACCGGCCTGGCGCATTTTATTATACTCGAGCGTCAGATCCTTAATGAATTGGTTCGCGTTGTCCGTGGCGTTCTTCATCGCGACCATGCGAGCACTGTGCTCAGACGCACGTGCATCGAGGATCATCTGAAAAACCTCGAAAGAAATATAATAGGGAAGCACCGAGTCGAGCACAACCTCCGCAGTGGGCTCAAATACATACCCAATCATCGGATCGACTCCTTTAGTTTCACCTTGAGCGCCTTCCCCCTTGGGTAAATCGAAGCTGCTGATCGGTAACAATGTCTGTACGACGGTGCGCTGATTAATTGTGTTGATGAAATGCGTGTACAGCACCGAGACCTTATCGACTTCGCGCCTCAGAAATTTTTCCATGCAGAATTTCGAGATTGGCTTCGCCTCAACGAAGCTGGGCGAATCTTTCAATTCAAAATCTGCCAACAGTTCGCGCTTTGTGCGCGCGATAAATTGTCTGGCCTTCTTTCCCGTTACCATAAAACTCGTCTTGGCCGGATCAAAGTTCGTAGCTTCCCGAAAGAGATTCGTGTTCAACGCTCCGCAGAGTCCCTTGTCCGTGCTGATAATTAACACCAACTCCTTCTGGAGCGGACGGATGGCGAGGAGCGGGTGAAATCTTGGATCTGTGCGGTTTTGCAAGGAAACAAGAACCTTATTCATCGTTGCTGCGTAAGGGCGTCCGGCGAGGGCATGCTGCTGCGCTTTACGCATCTTGGACGCAGCCACCATTTGCATCGCTTTGGTGATTTGCGCGGTGTTGCGGATCGATTTGATCCGGCGCCGTATATCCTGCGTGTTCGCCATCTGAAGGTCTAATTAGATAGATTATCGCCAAGCAGTCTTGAATTCGTCGAGGGCCGCTTTCAATTGCGCCTCGAGGTCCTTATCGAGCTCTTTTTTATCGCGAATCGTTTGGAGCAAACTGGCTTTGCGTGTTTGCAGGTAATCCTGAAGTTTCAATTGGTATTCTTTGACCCGTTCGACAGGAACAGCGTCAATGTAGCCGTTTTGCATCGCCCACATCACAGCCACTTGTTCTTCCACCGAAATTGGGTTGTACTGTTTCTGCTTAAAAAGCTCGACAATACGTTGACCGCGATCGAGTCGCGCTCTTGTGGCCGCATCGAGGTCCGAACCAAATTGCGCAAACGCAGCGAGCTCGCGAAACTGCGCCAAATCGAGCTTCACTTTGCCCGCAACCTGCTTGATCGCCTTGATCTGCGCCGCGGAGCCAACGCGGCTGACGGACAAACCGACCGAAATTGCAGGTCGAACGCCTTGATAAAACAAATCAGTCTCCAGATAAATCTGACCGTCCGTGATTGAGATGACATTCGTCGGAATGTAAGCGGACACGTCCCCGGCTTGGGTCTCGATGATTGGCAGGGCGGTCAATGAGCCGCCGCCGAATTCGTCGCTCATCCGCGCAGCGCGTTCGAGCAACCGTGAATGTAGATAAAACACATCACCCGGGTACGCTTCGCGCCCTGAAGGCCGTTTCAGGACCAGCGAGACCTGACGATAAGCCACCGCGTGCTTTGATAAATCATCGTAAATGATCAGGGCGTCCATCCCGTTATCCATGAACCACTCGCCCATCGAGGCGCCGGCAAAGGGTGCGAGATATTGGTTGGTTGCAGTGTCCGATGCTGGCGCGGAGATGATTGTTGTGTAAGGCATGGCGCCCTCTTTCTCGAGAGTATCGAGCACTCGCGCCACGTTGGAATTTTTCTGGCCAACTGCGACGTAAATGCAATAGAGCGGCCGATAATTTTTGTCGCCCGCATCCTCAGCCGCCTTATTCAACCGCGCCTGACTGATGATGCTGTCGATGGCAATCGTCGTTTTACCCGTTGCACGATCGCCGATGATCAGCTCGCGCTGACCGCGTCCGATTGGAATCATCGTGTCAATGGGCATGATGCCGGTTTGGACCGGCTGGTTCACGCTGCGGCGCTTGATCACGCCCGGCGCAATCTTTTCCAGAGGATAAAATGTGTCGCTCTTGATAGGACCTTTTCCGTCTAACGGCTGACCGAGCGTGTTGACCACGCGTCCGAGGAGCGCCTTACCTACGGGAACAGAAAGGAGCCGGCCAGTTGTTTTAGCTTCGTCGCCTTCTTCAACGAGGGTATTGTCGCCTAACAAGATCGCGCCGACTTCAGTTTCTTCGAGATTGAGTGCGAGACCGTAAACGCCGTTAGGAAATTCGATCATCTCGTTAAGCATCACGTCGCTCAGACCCTCGATGCGCGCGACACCGTCGCCGGTTTCGCGCACAACGCCCACATTGCTCTTGGTCGTGGATGTTTTTAGCTCGTCAATTTTTGATTCGATCTCTTCGAGTATGGTGCTCATGGTTTTAAATTTTATAGTTCGTGTTGAAGGCGTTCGAGGCGGTTGCGAACGCTCCCGTCCCAGACATCATTTCCGACGCGGATCCGCATTCCGCCAAGAAGTTGGGGATCAACGTGAAATTCGGTAGCGAGGTCGTCGCCGTATTTACTCTTCAGATTGGAAACGATCTCCGAACGTATTGCGGGATCCACTTCGCTTGCGGTTTCGATCGTGGCGTGGCGCTTCTCTACCTCGAGGCGAAGCAAACGTTTGTAGTTTTTTAGCACGTTAATGTAATTGCGCGGCTTTTCTGCTATAACCGAATCGACCAGGGACGCGATTCTGCCAGGGTCAAGCTGACCATCAGTGAAACTTGCCTGAAGCATTTTGCGCGAGAGTTGACGAATTTCTTTGTTAAGCTTCATCAGGCTACTTCTCGAGCTGCTTCCTCCTGCAAGCGCCGCTGGTCGTCCTGCGTTAATACTTTCCCCGTGACCTTCGCCGTTGTGTCGACTACGAGCCGCCCCAGTTCGCGCTTCAACGATTCCATCGTGCGGTCGTGTTCGATCGCTGCGGCCTCACGCGCTTTGGCGATGATCTGCTCGGCTGCCGTAATAGCTTCCTGCTGTTTCCGCTCGGACAAATGGGCGGCGCTTTCACGCGCTTCATCGATCATTTTCTGCGCGTCCGCATTGGCCTTCGCGACAATTTCCTGGTAACGCTTCTCCGCTTCAGCGAGCTCCTTCTTGATTTTCTCGGCATTAATCTGGCCTTCCTCGACCTTGCGCCGGCGCTCCTCGAGCACTGCCAGGATTGGTTTGTAAGCGAAGCGTTGCAAAAGGTATGCAACAATGCAGAAGCTAATGACCTGCGACAGAAACAACTTCCAATTCCAGCCGAAGGTCTCAGCTGTTTCGCGCAAGATGTCGGTGACGCCTCCGCTGCTGGCGGCAATAATCAGGTTCATAAACTAAGTCTCGGGCGCAACATAATTGCTCCCCGCTTCAAATTAGTGAACGAGATAAAGGGCGTAGAAAACGATCGCCTCGGTCAACGCGATGGCGAGAATTCCGTGCACGAGCACTTGCGTGAACGCACCTGGATTGCGACCGACCGCGCTTGTCATTCCCAGGCCGGTCAAGCCGATTCCGATTCCGACGCCCATCGCGGCAAGCCCAACGTGAATGCTTCCGCCCAGTTCTGCGAGTATTGGTAGTATCATATTTAGTTTACTTGGTTTTTGCGATCTCGTCACGAGATCGTCGAAAAATTAGTGCGCATGCTCCGGGCCCTCCTGG
>QHOX01000047.1:0-15301 GCA_003219465.1 Verrucomicrobiota bacterium
GTCTTGTCATCTCCAGTGCCGGCTTTGATCCATGCCTCCCATTCGCCCATGTCGTTAGACGCTCCCAGGTTGGTATTCCCGTAACTGCCCCCGATCTCCAGCCCACGGAACTTGTGGACCAAAAAGAAGTTAACTACGCCGGCGATGGCGTCGGAGCCGTACACCGCCGAGGCGCCATCCTTCAGGATGTCGGTGTGATCGATCATCGGAAATGGAATCAGGTTAATGTCCACGCCTCCGCTGAACCCGACGGCATTTAACGAACCAAGGGCGACACGTTTTCCGTCAACGAGCACCAGAGTTTCTTTGGACAACAAGCCGCGCAAGTTGAATTGAACGGTGCCGTCCCCGCCAGTGCGGGCGTTCAGGTTCTTGGTCCCCCCCGCCTCCTGCGGCAGAAACGTTGTCAGGTCCGTTGCATTGCGCATACCCAGCTTTTCGATGTCTGACGGACGATAAGTATCCACTGGATTTGGGCCGACTTCTTCAGCTGTGGGAATGTTCGAGCCGGTGACAATGATACGTTCCACTTCGGCCCTCGCGCCCGTCGCCACTTGGGTCGGAGGCGGCGATGCTACCGTCGCCGGCACAATCGCTTGAGCGCAAAGCTTGGGAGCGATTAACAGATTTACACCGACAAGAGCAGCGAAGGCAGTTTGCCGTATTGGGGGAAGGATTGCGCTGGCTTTCATTGACAGCCGTCCTTTTGGTTCCCGACTCTGAGTTAGCCAACGGATTAATGGCAAGCTCAATCCAGACTCCCAAAGTTAGCCGACGCTGCGCTGCCGAGAGAAAACCAGGCGTTATTTAGAAACCATTTCTTTCGGGGCTAAGGAGGCGACGATTTTTTCAAAGCGCGGATCGCCACGTAGCGGATCCCACATCGGATCCAAGCGCAACTCGCCATAACTTGGACCACCCGGATTTTTCGTGGTGGCTTCAAGTTGCTCGAGCGCCAGGTCAGTTTCGCCCGCCCAGGCACAAATCATGGCAAAGGACCTTTTTACAGATGCCTCATTAGTATATGACCCGAACATCGGGTCTTGGGCGGTGGGCAGCGCGCGTGCGCGCAGCTCCATCGCGCGTCGGCCTGCGCTCAGCGCCTCTTCTTTTCTTCCCAGGGCTGCATCGATCAGCCCGAGATCAAAAAGTAGATCCATATTATCAGCGTGAACACGTAGCTCTTCCTCCAGTTTTGTACGCACCTTCATAAAGGCAGCGTGGGCAGCCACCGTGTCGCCTTTCAAACGAGCAACTACGCCTAGCCAAAAGTCACGGCTACCTTGATTGAACCCGGCATCGAGCGTCTGCTTGAGTGGAAGCGCCGCCGCAATGCTCCCTGCGGTCTCCAAATCGCGATCGCACAAAGCAAGATCCAGGCGAATCCCCGCTATCCATGGATCTTCCGCTGCCCCAGGTTCATTGGCCAGGGCCCTTTCAATAGCAGCACGCACAGGTCGTGTGTCCGCTCGCCTATCTCCTTCGATACCAGCACGAATGATCCGCGGCTTGTTGCGGTCTGGTTGAAGTGAAATGATACGATCCATAACTCTGGCCATTTGATCATAGTCGTGCAACCGCAGGTAGGTCGTTGCGAGAGTAATCAGGTAAGGGATATTTTGAGGATCGATCTCACACGCGCGCTCGAGATTGTGTGTGGCCTCGGCCCAGCGACCCTGCCTTCGGTCGATCAATCCAGCTAACTCGTAAACTCGCGGGTTATTGGGTAAACTCTGTTGAGCAACCGCAAGTTCGGCGCGGGCGCGGGCGTAATCGGAATATCCCCAGTAGAGATGCCAGCCCAGCGCCAGGTGCGCTTCCCCCGAATCCGGTCTCAGCCGAAATGCAGAATCTATGGCGGACTTTGCCAAGTCCAAGCGAGCGGGGGTGCGGTCGGTCTCTTGTTGATAAACCAAATCGTGGGCAAAGGCTAGCTGGCAATAGGCGAGAAAGAAGTTAGGATCACGAGCAACTGCCTTATTAAGTAGTTCCACAGCCTCTGAACGATCCACTGAATTCGCCGACGATGGTAACTGGGCGTTGTAAATTAGGGAGACAGCACGGACATAAAAATCATAGGCCACTAAGTCCTGGGTTGGTCTTTCTTCAACGGACGCCTTTTCACTAGCTGACAGCTTGGCGTGAAGGCGATCGGCAACTTTTTGCGCGATCTCAGCTTGGATTGCGAACAAATCATTCAAATCGCGGTCGTATTCCTCGGCCCAAACGTGGGTATCGGTGCGCGTGTCGATCAACTGCGCATTCAAGTGAATGCGATCACCGCTTCTGCGTGCGCTTCCTTCCAGCACGTGCGACACGCGAAGCGTATCGCCGATCTGGCGCACATTTCGTTTGCCACGATATTCCATCACGCTGTTCCGGCTGATGACTTTGAGATCGCCGATCTTCGCCAGCTTGGTCAAAATGTCGTCCTGCACGCCATCAGCAAAGGCCGTCTGCTCTTTCTGTTCGCTCAGACTCTCAAACGGGAGCACGGCGATTCCAGTTGTTAGCGGTTGCCGGATCAATTCACTTTTCCAAATGATCCAGCCCGCGGCTGCTGCTAGCGCGACCAGGGACGCTGTAAGTAGCGCGCTGTTTGGGTTGCGTTGCACCCATTTCTTCCCTCGCGCGAAAATTCCAGTGCGGCGCGCCTGAATCGGTTCATGCTTTAGCCAGCGCTCGAGATCTTCGGCCAGCGCGAGTGCCGAAGAGTATCGGCGCTTCGGATCTTTCTCGAGACACTTCAGGCAAATTGTGCTGAGATCGCGATCGATTTTCGGATTGAGCAGGCGCGGTTTGCGCGGCTCGGTATCGAGCAACAATTTGATCGTCTCGTAAGTTGTTCCTCCGGCAAAAGGCGGCTGACCTGTCAGCAATTGGTAAAATACTGCGCCAAGTCCGTAGACATCTGTTACGTTGCTGACAGCCGCATTGTTTCCCACTGCTTGTTCCGGCGTCATGTAGCTGGGTGTGCCAAGAACATCCAGGGTCTGGGTGACACTGCTTTCAGATTCGACTAATCGGGCGAGGCCAAAATCCGTAAGATGCGGTTCGCCTTTTGCATCGAGCAAAATGTTCCCCGGTTTGATGTCCCGATGCAGAATGCCGTGTTCATGCGCGTAATGAACGGTATGCGCCACCTTGGCAATAAGCTCCGCCGCCTGCCGGATAGACATCGGCTTTCGCCTGACGACTTCGTCGAGTTGTCCGCCTTCGACAAACTTCATGCTAAAGTAGCAGGAGCCGTCGCGCTCGCCGACTTCGTGGATCGGAACGATACCGGGATGCTCCAAACGCGCCGCAGCTTCGGCTTCAAGACGAAATCGCCTAAGGTGCGCTTGGCTCGCCCACTGACCAAGGTTAATGACTTTTAGGGCTACAGTGCGGTTCAGACTCTTCTGCCGGGCGCGAAATACCACGCCCTGACCACCGCGACCGACCTCTTCCAACAATTCGTAATCGCCCAACTCGCCGAGAAGCTCGGCTGCGCTCGCTGATTTCTTGTTGTTAGGCGCTCGATTCTCATCAGCGGGTAAAGGTTTTTCCGCGCGGCCGGGGTCATCGACCCCGGCTACAGATGGGTCCGGGAAATTACCGAGCGCGGTTTTCAGCACACATCTGGCGCAAAGCCCTTCAGGCGCGTCGGAAAAGATCCTGGCGCCACACTTTCGGCAAATTCTGATTACTCTGATCATTGTCGAGTCGTTCGCGCACGCTCCCTTTTGTACTCCGTAAAACTCTGGCATACGTTACGAGACACGAATTTCACTAATTCACACCAATCTCAGACACGAATTTCACGAATTTACACTAATCGACAGAAATCCTTCTGAAGTTCGTGGTAATTCGTGTAATTCGTGTCTACAAAATCGACTACAGCACTACAGCTTTAAAAATTCGTGACAATTCGTGTAATTCGTGTCGAGCCTTTGTGTAGTTCGTGTCTTTACGCCCCGAGCACAGCAATCAGATGGCGCAGCTCATCTTCGATGTCGCCCGGTGTCGCAACGGTGTGAGCGATCTCCTCTCTCAATAGCGATTGATAGCGCTGTCGAAATCGGTAAAACGCCTGTCGGATTGCGTTCTCGGTCATCCCCAAGCGTGCGGCGATCTCCGCCTGTGATGGCGAGCCCGGTTCATCCGGTAGCAATTCCTTTAACGAATCAAACAATGCGGCATTGCCCGCCGCCCGGTATTCGTCCTTTAGTCGGCTGAGCACGCGTTCCAAAACCGTCAAAGCCCAGCGGCGCTCGTAGATCATTTCGGCAGTAACTGGATCTGCCGGTTCGATGTCGATTCGTTCGTCAGCATGCAGTTCTTCCAACGGGATCAGGCGCCGTCCCTTTCCTCTCTTGATCGCCATCGCGCGACGGTGCTCATCGGCAAGAAAATATTTGAGCGCGCCGAGCAGATAGGAACGAAGCCGTCCCTTCTCCTTACGCACAGCATCCAGACTTCTGCGCTCTAATAGCTGCGCAAAAAAACCCTGGGTAATGTCCTCTGCCTCGTCCGAAGAAACTCCTTGTCGCCGCAGAAAGGCGAAAATGGGTCGCCAATACATGCGGCAAAGTTTTTCCAGCGCCTCTTGTGCCGCCGGCGATTCGCCCTGCGCCTCCAGCACCACGCTCCAGTGTGTGGTCGTGAACGCGGCGCCGCCATATTGCCCGCTCGCGCCAATCCCGGCCGTCGAAGTAACCTCATCGGGTGCAGGGCTCACAATGCGATCCAAGTAAAAAATCGCGTCAAAAGCAAGCCTACCTGCAGTAACGGCTGCCACCTTCGCCGAAGCTACGGCAAGTGAAGGGGAAGCCGTCACTCCTTGATTTCTTGTCATCGCATGCCACCTGCGTGAAAATCAACGAGCCATGGCTCTGCGACTGCCGAAACAGGATTACCAAGACATTGAACGCATCATCGAGTTTGATTTTGTGCGCGCGACTGAAGCCGCGGCGCTAAACTCATTGCGCTGGCTCGGGCGCGGCGACAAGGAAGCGGCGGACGCGGCAGCCAGCGACGCCATTCGCGGGATGTTCGATCTAATGAACATCTGCGGCGAAGTGGTGATTGGCGAGGGAATCAAGGACGAAGCGCCAGGCATTTTCAAAGGCGAACAACTCGGCACGTGGTATCCCGGTTCGCCGGAATTTCACATTGCGATCGATCCCATCGACGGCACGACGAACATTTCCAAGGGCGCGCCCAATTCGATCAGTTGCATCGCAGCCGCCAGTCCCGAAGAAGGAGTGAAGGTGGCCCTGCGGGATATTCCGTCCTTTTACATGTCGAAGCTGGCTTACGGCCCGCGCGTGATCGAATACATGAAGAAACGCGGCGATTCGCTTCACCTCGACATGCCAATCGCCGAGATGCTGGCAATCGTCGCGCGCGCCGTGGACAAGCGCGTGCAGGACGTGGCGGTCATGATGCTCGACAGGCCGCGCCACAAGGAAATCGTGGAACAGATTCGCGCGTCAGGTGCTTCGTTGCGGATGATCGGCGACGGCGACATCGCAGCGGCTATCGCGCCGTCGCTACCCGAGCCAGATGTCGATCTTTACATGGGCATCGGTGGTTCGCCCGAAGCGGTGCTGGCGGCGGCGGCGATCAAATGTCTCGGCGGCGACATGCAAAGCAGAATGTGGCCGCGCGATGAGAAGGAGCGGAAAAGTCTGATCGCCGAGGGCTGGGAAAAAGATCTCGACCGCGTGTATGTGACGGACGACCTCGCTAACGGGCAGAACATCATTTTCTGCGCAACCGGGATCAGCGACAGCGCGCTTCTCCCCGGCGTGCGAGCGCGAGGAGGCGTGACGGCAATCACGCACTCGATCCTCATGCGGGCGAAGAGCAAGACGGTCCGTTTTATTCGAGCCCGGCACGATTTACAGATGAAGACGATCCGGCTTCGGTCGGATAATCGCGAACACATTCTTTAGATTACTCTGTAGCTACGGCCCTGTGGGCCGTTCCCAAGCCAACTATTTAAGCCCGCTTTTGCGTTTTGAGCAGCTTGATTGCGTCGCGCAACTCGGCAGCGCGCTCGTAAAGTTCCTTTGCAATCGCGGTTTCCATCTCGCGCTGCATGATCTCCAGCTTCGAGAGCGGGCGCTTCGATTTCACTTCCTCAAGCCATTCGTCGAGAAACGCGATCTCAGCGCTTTTCGACGCGAGCTCCGGAAAGTTTGATTGTTGCAAAAAATCCACAATCGCTTCGCGACCGCGCTCAATTTCCGCGATGGCGTCGGGAAATTTTCCCTGAGCAAGAAAAATGGACGCCTTGGCGCGCGTATTCATCATGAGCACGTAAGGCCGGAACTGTTGCAAGCCCCACGAAAAATCCTCGCGATCAGTGTGTTCGTTGACGAAAGCGAACAGGTCGAGATTCCGCTGCGTATCGCGCACCACGCCTTCGAAATCGTTGATCTGAAACAGACTCAGGTAGCGATGATAATACTGGATGCCTTCCTGTTGCAGTTCCGCACATTGCTCCGGGGTAAGCTGGTAAGCCTCACCCTTCTGTTCGGCCCGGGTCGCACGCCTCTGATGATATTCCAGGAGCGATTCGCAATTGTGTGGACGCCGCCCGTCGGGTCTGCCTGTCATTTCCATCTGCAACACGCCGAGATCAACGCGCAGTTGCAATTTTTCGCGACCGTCGAGTCCGGTGATTTTGCGCACTTTGATCGTGCCACTCTCATAGGGCCAATCTTGCAGGAGGGTATTGAGATCCAAGCTCATCGTACGAAACATCCTACATTTAATGTTCGCTTGTCAATAACTTCACGGCCAGGCGGCGATGCGCGGATATCCGGAACACCGCGATCTCCGCGAGAACAGCTCCGAAAGCATTCGGGGCTACAGCACATCAATTTTCCTTTGGTCACCAGTTACTGCTGATTTAGCTTTGGTGCGATGGAAGAGTCGATCGACAGATTCATCCGTTTCCTCGCCGTCGAGCGCGGTCTTTCTCAAAATTATCAGCTTTCTACTCAAAGATCACTAAGCGAATTCACGCAGTGGTGCGCTGCGAGAAAAAAGATCACTCACCCGCGCGGTGTGACTTTGCCGATCATGAGCGAATATCTTGCCGAACGCAAACGCGCCGGTCTTTCGGCGTCTTCGATCAAGCTGATCGTAGTGGCGCTGAAGATTTTTTTCCGGTTTCTCGCCGCGAAAGCAATGATTGATCGCGATCCATCCGAGGCCCTGACGCTGCCGAGAATTGAGCGATATCTCCCGGAAACACTGAACGAACTGCAGGTGGAACAGTTCCTGGAAAAGATCGACACGAAAGCTAACCACGGGTTGCGGGATCGGGCGATGATCGAGCTGCTTTACGCAAGCGGGCTCCGAATTTCCGAGCTGGCAAATGCGCGACTTGAGAATTTCAATTTTGAAGAGCGCATAATGCGTGTGACCGGCAAAGGGAACAAAACCCGCCTCGTGCCCGTCGGTCGAAAAGCGTGCGAAGCCCTGGCGGCATATCTTTCCGCTGAACGGCCAAGCCTTGTGAAAGCGCGCAGCGGCAGCGAAATTTTCCTTTCCGAGCGAGGCACGAAGCTAACGACAGCGCGTTTCTGGCAAATCATTAAGAAGCACGCGCAGCGCGCCGGCTTGGAAAAGAACGTGTATCCTCACCTTCTGCGGCACAGCTTCGCGACGCATCTGCTCAGCAACGGCGCGGATCTGCGGATCATCCAGGAAATGCTGGGCCACGCTGACATTTCGACGACGCAGGTTTACACCCACGTCGACCAACAACGGCTCAAAGCTGTGCACCGGCAATTTCACCCGCGGGCTTAGCGGCGAAACAAGGTTGATTCGGGATTGTGGGTTGGGGATTTGTGTTGAACGCCCATCCACCATCGAGTATCCAGCATCCACTCTTGTGACGCAGCCATCTATATGAAGCGAATTCTGTTGGTTTTAATCGCGCTGGCCGTCGCTGCGTTCGCTGGTTGGTATTATTGGAATTTTTCGCAGAAGATCTCCAGCGCCTCGGTGGCGGCGCTCCTGCCGCGGGAAACAATTTTTGTCGCGCAAATGCCCGATTTTAACGGGGCTTACGATGAATGGCAGCGCTGCGAGATTTATCAGCTGTACCGCGAACCTGCCGTGCAGGATTTTTTGCGGAAGCCGCTGGGCAACGTTCCGAAAAGTGATGCGGTCTCTCAAACGCTGCGGGAAATCGAACAGCTGGCACCAAAGAACGCTTTCATCGCCCTGACCTCGATTGAAAACAACAATCCCAAAGTCGTAGGCGGCTTCCGTTTTGGTGGCAGCCGGGAAGAAGCGGAGCGAATCATTGAGAGATGGCGCTCGGCCTTAATGGGTCAAAATCTCAAGCGCGAGAAAGTGCAATACCAGCGCCACGAAATTGAAGTGGCCAAAGCGATCCCATTTTCTGTCGCGACGGCTTACAATCCTCCCTGGTTTTTCGCGGCAACGGACGTGCCGGAACTGGAAGCATTGCTCGATCGCGCCGATCGCCGCGGAACAAGTCCAGAGAACAGACTCGACAAGGAAGATGCGTATCGTGCAGCGATCTCCCGCCGGCCCTCCAATTCAGTGGCATTCTTTTATTTGCAGCCAAAGACATTTTCGCAACGACTCGCAGCGCTGCGTGCCGCTGTCGGATCAACTCCGGCTCCCGGCGAAGGCACAATGCTCGAGAAAATGCGCTGCATCACGGGTTCGATGCAGTTCGAAAACGGAAAGATACATGACGTGCTTTTTTTGGGCATGCCGAAGCTTGAGCACAATACAACGCTTACCCGCTCCTCGGTCTCGCTCGGAACGAAGGAGACATTTCTTTACCTCACACTGCTACTCAATCTCGGGGACAAGATGGACGCTCTCAACCAGGCGGCGGCGTTTGCGGGGACAAAGATATTTCAGGCTCTTAGCGACAGCGGCATCACCGCCGCGGATTGGAGAGCGGCATTCGGAATCGAGCTCGGGTCCCTGGCGGATTGGCCTCCAAGCGCGCACTGGCCGTCATTGCTGGTGACTCTGCCTGTGACGGACACGGCGAAAGCCGGAAAAATCGTCGAGGCCCTCCTACGCGGCGATGAAGAGGCGACTTGGACGCAAACACAGAAAGATGGGGTCCGCTATTTTTCGAAGCAGTCGATGGCGAGTTTTGTGGCGATCACGCCTACAATCGCGTTGTCGGATCGGATTCTAATTGCTGGTTTGAATCCGGTGTCGGTGGAAGAGGCCATAAAACGCGGCGGTAGCAGCTCGTCCGAGTTGGCAGATTCCCAAACATACAAGTCAGCCGCACGCCTACTGCCGACTCCCACGAACTTCTTTGCCTACATCGACACAGCGCTGTTGTATTCGCGGCTCGATGCGTCACTGCGCCCAATGTTCTTAATGGCTGCGGCGTTTGTCCCGGCGCTTGCTGGCTCGATTGATCCCGCCAAACTCCCAGCACCGGAGGTTATCACGAAACATCTAAGCCCTATTGTCTCCTCGCAAAGATACGACCGCGACGGTTACGTAGCTGAGTCAATCGGACCCATTACGCTGGACCAATTGGGAATTGGGCTTGCGATTCTTGGCAGCTTCTGGGCGCCAGCGCGACAAATTGGTTCGAGCACTCCTCCCATGGCGGCTTCCCCGACTCCAAGTCCCTCTCGCACGCCGTGACACACGTTCCGTGATAAACGTTGGAAGCCCCGGCCGTAAAAGTCCTGTGCCGTTCCGGCACGCTGCAACTCGCCCTAACGAAGACAAAGAAAACTGCTGCAATTTGTCAAAAACCTGCTATTTTGTCGCCCCTATGGCTATCCTAAAGAAAAATGCATTTTCCCGTCGTGTTCCTGATTTGGTAACTGAGGAGCTGGTTGCTGTTCTCTCCAGGCGTTCTTCGTTCGAGTTTAAGCAGTTGTTCGACATCGTGCACGAAAATCTTCGGGCCCGAAATGCTGCCAGCGGCGGCGAGGAAATGCTCCGGCTGCGAGCGTACGAAAAATTGCAAAATCTCGTGGCGCGCGGTGCGGTCAGGAAGAATGGCAAGAAATACAAGGGATTGCCATCGGCTCTGGCCCAGGCGATTGCTCAGCAAAATGGTCATCTGGCCGGCGTAAAGTAAGCCGGTTTTCACGACCAAGTGATTTCAGGCCAAATTCCCGGATGCTGCGCGACTATTTGCCGGTCCTCCTGCAAGTCATCGTTGCCGCCGTCTTTGCTGTTTCCGCGCTGCTCGTCAGCATCCTGGTAGGCAAGCGAGGAAGACGCACTCTAGCCAAAGACACCGCTTATGAATGCGGAATGATTCCCCAAGGTGAACGGCAGCCGCGCTTCAGCGTTAAATTTTACGTAGTCGCGATGCTCTTCATCCTGTTCGATCTTGAAATCGTGTTTATGTATCCTTGGGCAGTCGCATATCGGGATTCGATTAAGCATGGCAGCGCGATCTTCTGGAGCATGCTCAGCTTCATTAGCATACTGATGGTCGGCTATGCGTACGCCCTTAAAAAAGGCGCGCTCGATTTCAGAAAATAATCCCGGACCTTTGGTCGGCGGCATCCGATTCGCTACACCGTCCGTGATGCACGTGCTGGAGCCATCCGCCAAACACAACACAGGGGGGATTGAGCACCTCCGGCCGGATAACGCAAATCACGGCGCGGTGGAATTAAGCATCGTTATCCCTGCGATGAACGAGGAAATCACCGTCGGGGAATTCATAGACTGGTGCAAGGAAGGCCTCCAGCGTGCCGGGGTATCCGGGCAGATCCTCATCGTCGACAGCTCGACCGATAATACGCCCGCGATCGTGCTCGAACACGGCGGCGAGATTCTCCGCACGCCAAAACGAGGTGTTGGCCGTGCCTACATCGATGCGATTCCTTACATCCGCGGAAAGTGGATCTTAATGGGCGATGCCGACTTGACGTACGACTTCCGCGAGATCGCTCCTTTCGTAGAAGAATTTCGAAACGGCGCGGAGTTCGTTATGGGCAGCCGGTTTCGAGGCAGCATCGAAGAGGGCGCGATGCCAAAACTGCACCGTTACTTTGGCACACCTCTGACAAATTGGATCCTCAACCGTATTTACCGCAGCAACTACTCCGATATTCATTGCGGGATACGCGGCGTGACTCGCGACGCGCTCGATAAAATCAACATCACGTCGGAGGGCTGGGAATATGCGAGCGAGATGGTTTTGAAAGCCGCGCGGTTGAAGCTCGCCAGCGCCGAAGTGCCGATCAAATTCTACAAGGATCGCGAAGGACGATTGAGCCACCACCTGCGTGTGGGCTGGCGATCGCCTTGGCTCGCCGGTTGGGTCAACCTGAAGGTGATGCTGGTTTACGCCGCAGATTCATTCCTGCTTAAGGCCGGTGCTGCACTTCTGGTAATTGGACTAGTGCTTTCTTTCGGCCTGGCAGCCGGGCCCGTCAGGATTGGGAGAATTGGCTTTAGCCTGTACTGGATGCTGCTCGGGGTGACGTGCGCGACTTTGGGTTACAGCTCAATCCAAATCGGAGTTCTTGCGCGGGTAATGCACGGATTAAAACCTCGTTTCCTGGAGCGGCTCCAAAAAATTATGACCTACGATCGCGGGATGATCGCGTCGGCCTGTCTCAGCGTCGCGGGTCTCGTGCTTCTCGCGAATCTGACCTATCACTATTTGAAACGCGGACTGCAACTCGAAGCGATTTCGCATCCTGCTATTCTCGGTCTTCTGCTGGTTATCCTCGGATTCCAAACGTTCGGCTTTACGCTGCTGATGGAAATGGCAAAACGCGTCATCTCAAGATCCCGGCAGTGAGTCTGCGGGCGCATGAAAGCTATGGGCGGCACGGACTGACTCCGGTCGATCGCCTGGGAGTGTGGCTATCTCACCGCGCGATACGCCGGCATCTGCGCGGCCGCAACGATCTGGAGGTGTTGGAACTCGGTTGTGGCTATCGCGCCACGCAGTTGATCGCCTTGGAACCGAAGTTGAAGCGGGGTATCGGAGTCGATTTCCAGATCGCACCTGAGCTGCAAACACTGAAGAAATTCACGTTCCATCAAGGCACAATTGAAGAAACGGTGCCAAAATTCGAAAGCCAGACCGTGGACGTCGTCATGCTCATCTCGGTGTTGGAACACCTCGCTGAGCCGCAGTTTGTCATCCAATCTGCGTGGCGCTTGCTCAGACGCTCGGGGTTGCTCCTGGCAAATGTCCCAACGTGGAGAGGGAAGCGATTCCTCGAGTGGTCCGCATTCCGGCTCGGATTCAGTCCGAAACTAGAGATCGACGATCACAGAATGTATTACGACAAACGCGATCTGTGGCCCATGCTCGTTCGCGCCGGGTTCAAACCGAGCCAGATCCGATTGCGGTATCACAAGTTCGGTTTGAATCTCTTTGCAGCTGCCAAGAAGGACGACGCCGACCAGCATGACTAGCGAAACTGGTCACATCCTCGACTGATCGCATTTCAGTCGGCATATATTACTTCCTGTGCAGATCACTGACGGCAATCGGGCGCCGAATCTTCTGCCCGTCACTCTCATCCTAAGCGTGGTCCTCTGGTTGTTCACCATGACCGGCGGCAAAGACATTTTTGTTCAGGAAGTGCTCGGTGCCGCCTACGATTCGCAGGCGGAACACTTTTTGCGAGGCGATGTGGGCGTCGATGCAGCCGCCAGCGCACATGAATCTATGATCGTGAACGGCAAAGTACGGATGTACTTTGGACCGTTCCCCGCGCTGCTTCGCATTCCGCTGAATTTCATCTATTCGGCCGGGCACGGGAAATGGTCGCGGATTTCAGGATTTTGCGCGGGACTCATCGCCCTGTTTGCGTTTGCCGGTCTGGTGAAAACAGCGTTGCGTTCATCCCCGCTTTTGCCGCGCGCGCGCAACTGGGTCGGTAATGCGTGCGTGATCGGGTTCGCGCTTGGCTCACCGTTGCTGTTGTTGCTGGGTAATCTGTCGATCTACGACGAGGCCATCATCTGGGGAATGGCCTGGTCTATCGCTGCGCTCTATTTTGCGTGGCGATCTCGAATAACTGAGGGCGCAGCGTTAACGCGCTCACTGCTTGCGTTTTCGTTTTGCGCCGGCGCGGCTCTACTTTCGCGGACGACTTTCGGCGCACCTTTCCTCCTGATTACGCCAGTACTCGCCATTTGTTTGTTCCATCGACAACCCATACGCAACATTACCGCGCTGCTTCTGCCGCTCGGCGCTGCATTAGTTTTCTACCTCTTTCTTAGCTACGCGAGATTCGGCGACTTCAGCGGAATGAACATGCGTTATAACGTCAATCCCGTTCAACGCGAGTTTGCGGTAAAGCACGGACTTTTTCGTATCGAACGTGTGCCTTACAGCTTTGCGGACTATTTCTTCTTGCGAAGTCCCAAACTGCAGCGTGAGGCTCCGTTTTTGCAAGCCGAACGGCAGTCTTATGACCACGAGACCCTTTATGTCATGCCTTTCACTGAGACATACTCCTCGGTTTTTTGGTCCTCTCCTTGGATTCTGCTTGGAGCTGTCATCGGCGTGGCGATGTTGCTGCGAGGTGAAGGTGCTGACGGCGTGGACCGCGCAATCGCCGCGATTTTCCTGCTTCAAGTGCTCGCGATTCTGTCCTTCATGGGATTGGCCCAACGTTACGTTGCGGAGCTTTTCCCGTTTCTAACATTCGCTTTTCTGATCTTTTTGCGGCGGGGGAAAATTGCATTTCAGTTGCGCTATTTGCTTATTGGTCTCGTTGTCGTCTCGGTAGTGATCAACTCATTGACGACCGTCTCGTGGCTCGTGGAAGCAGACATGAACGTGCCGGAGGCAACCCGGATGAAATGGAATCAGTTTCTCGGCCGAACGTCACAAGGTTAACCAGCGAACGGGAGCGCTGGACAAGTCGCTCCGGTTTTTCCATCTTGCCGTTCCCAAATGATCATCACGCGTTCTCCATTGCGAATCTCGCTCGGTGGCGGCGGGACTGACCTGCCTTCGTTCTATCGCAAGCACGGCGGATTCCTGATAGCGGCGGCAATCGACAAGTACGTTTACATCACTGTTCATCGCCGGTTTGTAAACGGCTTTTTGCTGAAGTACTCCAATCTCGAGGAAGTAGGCAGCATCGACGAAATCAAACACCCCATCATCAGAGAAGCACTCAAACTAGCCGGCGTACAGGAACGCAACCTTGAGATCGCCAGCATGGCCGATATCCCAGCGGGGACGGGACTTGGCTCGTCTGGCAGTTTCACAACGGCGCTGCTCAAGGCTCTGCACGCGCTGCGCAAAAATCTGGTTCATCCGTCTGAACTTGCCGAGCAGGCCTGTCACATTGAACTGGAAAAACTGCGCGAACCAATTGGTAAACAGGACCAATATATCGCCGCCTACGGTGGGATCACTTGTTTTGAGTTTCTGCCAGATGAGCAGGTGCAGACGTCACCACTCAACGTCAGTGAAGAAACTTTGCTTGAGTTGGAGGACAATTTGTTGCTGTTCTTTACAGGCTATGCCCGATCAGCCTCAAAAATCTTGCAGGAACAACACGATAAAAGCACGCAATCGGACGAAGCGATGTTGGAGAACCTGCACTTCGTAAAGGAACTGGCGCGCCAAAGTCAGCGCGCGTTGGAAGGCAATGACCTTCGCGAATTCGCGCGGCTGATGGACGTTCACTGGCGGCGAAAAAAGGAACGGTCGGCTATCATGAGCAATGAGTTTATCAACGATTCGTATGATGTCGCGATGGCTAGCGGCGCGCTCGGCGGAAAGCTAATTGGCGCTGGCGGAGGCGGTTTTCTGATGTTTTACGCCGATGACAAAGCTCGCCTGCGTCATGCGATGCGAGAGAGAGGATTGATGGAAGTGCGTTTCCGATTTGAACCTGAAGGCACAAAAATTCTAATTCAGTGACAGCACCAGGAAAGAAATGGACTTAGCGAATTGGCCCGTGGCCATCCTCGCGGGCGGCCTTGCCACGCGACTCCGGCCGGCGACTGACAAAACACCGAAGGCGCTGTTGAGCGTCGCGGGCGAACCGTTCCTCGTCCATCAATTGCGGCTCCTCCATTCCGAAGGGTTTCGCAACATCGTAATCTGCGTGGGCTATCTGGGCGAGACGGTCCAGGCAAAGATTGGCGACGGAAACACGCTGGGTTTACACATTGATTATTCGTTCGATGGACCAACGCTGCTCGGAACCGGCGGTGCGCTGAAGCGCGCCCTTCCAAAACTCGCTGAAAATTTTCTGGTCATTTATGGAGACTCATACATGCCGGTCGATTACGCAGCCATTGTACGTGCCTTTGTTGCGAGCGGGAAGCCGGC
>QHOX01000047.1:15312-34047 GCA_003219465.1 Verrucomicrobiota bacterium
GTTCGAAAACGAGGGGCGCTGGGATGCGAGTAATCTCTGGTTTGAGCACGGAGAAATTCGTCGCTACAACAAGAAACTTCGCACACCGGAAATGCGACACATCGACTACGGCATCGCCGTTTTGAGCCCGGCAGTATTCGCCGCCTTTCCTAACGATGCGCCGTTTGATCTGGCTGACGTTTACTCATGCCTCATAGCGGAGATGCAGATGGCCGTGTATGAAGTGAAACAACGGTTCTATGAGATCGGCTCGGCTGGGGGACTTGCTGAACTCGATTCCCTGTTGCGCAACAAAACAGTCTCCGTTTCGGTATGAGCTATTCGAAAAAACATCTGCGCGAGGCGGCCGAAATCATCTCGCAACTTGACCCGGCACTTTGCGAAACAGCGGTCCAACTACTCGCAGCCGTGCGCGAGCGCGGTGGCCGGCTCTTTGTGCTCGGTGTTGGAGGCAGCGCAGCGAATGCCTCACATGCGGTGAACGATTTTCGGAAGATCGCAGGCATCGAGTCCTACACGCCGATTGATAATGTCTCGGAACTAACGGCTCGCACTAACGACGACGGATGGACATCCGTTTTCACGGAGTGGCTGAGGGGAAGCCAGCTGAGCAAAAAAGACGCTATCCTTGTGTTATCGGTAGGCGGCGGCAGCTTGGAAAAAAATGTGAGCCCGAATTTGGTTACGGCGCTGCAACTGGCGAAGGAACGGGGAAGCGCAATCCTTGGAATCGTCGGTCGCGATGGAGGTTACACTGCGCAGGTTGCGGACGTGGCAATTGTGATCCCGACCGTCAATACCGCAAACGTCACGCCGCATACCGAGGCTTTCCAAGCAATCGTGTGGCACTTGTGGACGTCGCATCCCACTCTCAAACTCACCGAGACGAAATGGGAAAGTATGAAATAAACCTACGCGCAGTTTTTCTCGATCACGATGGGGTTCTCAACCGGGCCGTGATCCGGAATGGAGAGCCGCATCCTCCATCCAACCTCAACGAGTTCGAACTTTACGAGGATGTAGCGGACGGCTGCGCGCGATTGAAAGCCGCGGGCTTCCTTCTGGTTGTCATCACGAACCAGCCAGATGTTGGACGCGGCGCCCAGAGTCGGGAAGCCGTTGAAGCGATGAATCTGAAAATGCAATCGGCGCTTCCACAACTTGATCGCATTGAGATTTGCTATCATGGGGGCGAGCCTTACGGCCAGCCGTGCGATTGTCGCAAACCTCGAACCGGCCTGATCCTGCGGGCAGCACACGAGCTGAACATTAACCTTGGCAAAAGTTATGTGATCGGCGATCGGTGGCGCGATATCGATTGCGCGCGCGCCGCAGGTTGTCGCGCGATCTTTATCCAGCGCGGTTACAAAGAAAAGTTGCGCGAATCTCCCGATGTTACCGCGGCGAACTTCAAGGACGCGGTGGGTGCTATTCTGCGCGATGCGAGCGTCTAACTGCTTGCATTCGGCGCTGAACCTTTCCTAGGATCGAGGGGATGACTCAACGTCTTCTGGATTTGCCCGTGAAAATTTTCGCGGACGGGGCCGACCTTCAGGGCATCGCGGAACTGTCGCGCCAGCCGTACATCGATGGCCTGACGACGAACCCAACTTTGATGCGGAAAGTCGGTCTGACTGATTACGAAATCTTTGCCAGAGCAGTGTTGAAAGAGGTCAAATCGAAACCGATCTCATTTGAAGTTTTCTCTGATGATTTTAGCGAGATGCGCCGTCAAGCGCTCAAGATCCATGCCTGGCAGGGCAATGTTTACGTTAAAATTCCAATCACAAATACGAGTGGCGAAGCGTCTATTCCATTGATCGAGCAACTGGCTGGTGAAGGCGTGAAGGTAAATATTACGGCCGTGTTAACGCCGCGTCAGGTAAAAGCGGTTGCTGCCGTCTTGGATCCGAGTGTTCCAGCCATCGTTTCGGTGTTCGCGGGGCGAATCGCCGATACAGGGGTCGATCCGATGCCCATCATGAAGGAGTCGATTGAAATACTGAGCGATCTCCCGAAAGCTGAACTTCTTTGGGCAAGTGTACGTGAGGTGCTCAACGTTTTTCAAGCTGCTGCCTGCCGTTGTCACATCGTGACGGTGCCGCACGATATTCTGAAAAAATTCGTCGAACTCGCTGGCAAAGACCTCGAGGAACTATCGCTTGATACCGTCCGCATGTTTCACCGGGATGCCGCTGCCGCCGGTTTCGAACTCTGATGGACGCCGAAGGACAGAAAAAGCCGATTAGGCGTGAGCTTTGGGTGGCGATCGCCATCTCGCTGTTTGCAACGCTGGCCTTCTACTTTTCGACCAATCCCACGCTCCGCAATTTGGATTATACCGTCGAAATCGCGTCAGCTTTGCTGCACGGCAACCTTGGCCTCCGGGAAAAACCGCCGGAGTGGCTCAACGAAATGATTCCGTACGGGAACAGTTACTATTCCGCGTTTCCGCTTGGCGCAGTGCTTAGCATGGTGCCGGTTGCGTTGCTGCAAAAAACGTCACTCATCCACGACTTTCCCGCGCGGATTCTGACAGCCTTAATTGCCGGAGCTTGTGTTTATTTCTTCTTTCAACTCGCTAAAGCATTCGGACCCGACTACGTCGGCCTCAAACCGAAACCTCTCGCGCGGCGAATTTTGCTGGCGTTATTTCCAGTCTTTGGAACGTGGACCTGGTGCAATCTCGGAACGGGCGGCGCTTGGCAAATCGCTCTCGGTCTCGCGTTGCTTGGAGAAACTGCGGCTCTCTATTTTACCTTGGTCCGCCCATCGCCTTTCATCGCGGGGGTATTTTTCACTCTTGCTTTTGGAAATCGCACCGAGTTGCTGATTACGGCGCCTTTGTACCTTTATCTCTTCTGGCGCTGCTCAAATGGAACAAGTCAAGGAATGATGGTCTCCCCGGTCGCCATAGCCGCGTACTCCGCCGAAGCGGCTGCGGAGGCTGGAACGGCGAAGGCGGCCAGTCCGCCGCAAGGCCGGAACGGCATCACATACCGCGTTAAGCGAGCGCTCCGGGAAAACGCACCGATGTTATTCGACTTTTTAACTCTGCCCGTCGCTCTGGTGCTGCTGACTGGCGCTTATAATTTCGGACGGTTCCATTCGATTTTCGATTTCGGCTACTTTCACATCCCTGAAGTGCGCGACGAGCCTTGGTACGAACACGGGCTGTTTTCGATCCACTCTATTCCCTGGAACGTTCACACGATGTTGTTCGAAGGGTTCCGCGACAACCCTGATTTTCCCTTTCTTAGCTTTCCTCCGTTTGGGTGCTCGATCTTGCTCAGTAGTCCGCTTCTTTTCCTCCTTTTTAGAGCAGGCGGGAGGTATAGCGCCGTGTCGTGGATTGTGATCGGCATTTTAACGTTCGTGCTTTGGGCACATGGAAATCCCGGTGGTTGGCAATTCTCGTACCGCTACGCCATGATTCTCCTTCCATGGATGTTTCTTTTGCTCACAGGTAATGGACCACCAAAAATGACCGTCACCGAGATTTCACTTTTCACCGTGTCGGTCGTGATTAATGCAACCGCTACCTGGCTATTTTTGTGGACCGACAAAATCCAGGAGTAGTAAGAATGTGAGGTCGGAAAGTCGCAGCATTTACGGGTCATTTCGGCGGAGAAATGCGGACGTGTTGACGAAAAAAAACGAGCGTTTACGATTTCCGCTTATGCCTGCCAGGCCGAAGCCTCGTACGAAGGCGGACGTGGGTGCTAAATCAGCGAGGACTTGGGTATGTTGGCTTTGATTTATTTTGGGTTGGCCGCTTGTCTCGGGGATTTTCTTTGCCGGCGCTTTTACCAGTTTGCATCGGTTGCACACCGATGCGCGGCAGCAATCCTCGTCGGGCTATTGGTCAGTTCATGGTTCACCTACCTGGCAGGGCTGGCCTTCTTCTGGGCATCACGACCGCTCGTCTGGGCCAATCTGTTGTTCCTTGTAGCAGCGATCGCCGTACTGTCCTGGCCGAAATGGAAAGGCAGAATTGCTAAGAACACTTCGGCCAAGGGTAATGAGACCCGAGCGGGCTTGTACGTGCCGCGGGCAAAGGGTTCAGGAATAGCTGACTGGCTGCTCATAACTGGATACATCGTTCTGGTTTCATGGATGATGTTTGCCTCATTCAATTCCAAGGGCGGCAAGCTCCAGATCGCCAACCCTGAGTACAGCGATTTCGGCCCGAACACGGCGCTCATGCAGAGCTTTGCCGTGGGACACAATTTTCCTACGGAGTACCCCCATTTCTCCGGCGATCGTATTCGTTACCATTTCTTGTTCTACTTTCAGGCGGGAAACCTTGAATTCCTCGGGCTCGACCCAGCGTGGAGTTTGAATTTCCTTAGCATAACCACGCTCGTAGCGATGCTCGTACTCGTAATGACCCTCGGGGAGGTGCTGTTCAATTCCCGCGCTGTCGGACGCCTTGGATCGGTGCTCTTTTTCTTTTTCGGATCGCTCGCTTACGTCCCGTTTCTTCAAAAGCAGGCTTCAGTCCGCGCTGCCATCCAAGCGATCAAGAACCAGCGCGAGTATCTGCCGACGATCTTCCCGTATCGTGGCGAACTCTGGGGAACATGGTCGCAAGTGACTTATCTCAACCAGCGGCACTTCGCCAGTGCGATTGGGATACTACTTCTCGTCTTGGTTTTCCTCGTGATTCGCTACCGCGCAGTCGCGGCCAAACGAGCTGAAGCACGCGCCTCCGAAACAATGATCCGCCGGCCAAATGGATTGCCCGAGACTGCTCCAATCTCGAGTTCCGGTAATCCCAATCAGCTTGAAGATGTCAGAGGATCACAAACCGACATGGCGTCGGCGTCGGTAGCCACGGAACCCAGACAAGAAACCGTCGTCATTCCAGAACGTTTCCTAGATACTTTGCCGCCTTTCATTTTTTCCGGTGTCCTTTTGGGTTTACTACCCATGTGGAATAGTGCGGTGTTTATTGCCGCCGCTGCGATCCTCGGAGTGTTATTCATCTTATGCCCGTTGCGATTCCAAATGTTGGCGGCGGCTGTTACTTCAGGTGTGATTGCGCTGCCACAGATGCTCTATCTGAGCACCGGAAGCGGCAAAGCCCAAATGCCGAAACTCCTTCACTGGGGTTATACGATAGACCATCCTACCGCAGTAAATGTGGCGAAGTATCTTGGGTTCACCTTTGGATTCAAGTGGTTGTTGATCGCACTGGCGTTGGTTTTCGCCACCAGTCTGCAAAGGCGTTTCTTTTTAGCAGTGTTAAGCCTTCTTGCCGTTGCGTTTTGTTTTCAATTCACCATTGAGAGCCTTGCTAACCAAAAGTTTTTCCACATTTGGGTAATTATCGCCAACCTGTTCGTCGCGTTTGCGCTCTGGCGCCTATGGCGTCTCTCACTTGGCGGGACTACGCTGCCGGGGAAAGTCGTTGCCCTCGGTCTCTTCCTGGTGATCATTCTGGGCGGCCTCATCGATTTCTTCCCGATTCATAACACTGGCTGGAGCGAAGTGACGTATAAGAATGATCCATTGATCGACTGGCTTAAGAAACAGACGAGTCCGCGAGATATCTTTCTCACGGATCGCTTCGTCAATCATCCTATCTTAATGGCTGGCCGTCGGATCTTGTATGGCTGGCCTTACTACGGGTGGTCAGCCGGTTACAACGCGGCCAAGTACGACAGGCTTTACACAGAGCTGTTCGAGAGCAAGGACCCGTGGAAAGTGTTCCGGCTTTTGAAAGAGAATGGCATCAAGTACGTGGCGTATGATAATGCGATTCGGCAGGGTCAGTTCATTAAACGACCCAATCAAGGGCTGTATGCCACTTATTTCCCAAAGGTGTTCGAGGACAACAGATACAATGGGCTTGTAATCTACAAGGTGCCGGACACACCGCCCCCCAAGCTTAGTTCCATGCCTGAGGGTGTAACTAACGCGTTCGAGGGCGGCAGGGGAGCCGGCAAGGGAGAATTTGATTCGCCGACTGGAATTGCTGTTGATGCAAACGGAAATATTTTGGTCGCCGATACGAATAACGGACGAATCGAAAAATTCTCGCCGACCGGCACCTTTCTGAGCACCATAGGAATCAAAGGAACCGGCTACGGACTGTTAGGCGCGCCCAACGGGATCGCCATCGACCGGGCTGGCAACATCTACGTGGCAGACGCTGGCAATCATCGCGTGCAGAAACTAGCTGCCGACGGAACAGTGATCGACGAATGGAAGGGGCCAGATGCTGGGTTTTATGGACCGCGCCGGATCGCGATTGCCTCTGACGAGTCAATTTATGTCGTCGATCAAGGCCGCACGCGAATTGTGAAATTTAGTCCCGATGGTCAGGTGCTGACGGTTTGGGGCAGCAAAGGCAATGGCGACGGACAGTTTGACGATCACACCTCTGTCGCAGTTGATCCGCGGACTAACAAAGTTTATGTCGCCGATCCACGTAACAGGCGGATACAGGTATTTGACTCAAATGGGAGGTTTCTAACTAAATGGGTAATTCCCGAGTGGGGACAGCCAGCGGGCTTCGAAGATTTGGCTGTAGATTCGAAGATGGGTCGATTGTACGCATCCAGTGCAAACATGGAGGCAGTGCTCATCTTTGATCTGAATGGCACCAGGATCGGCCGTTCAACGCCGAAGGCCCCTGATCGGCTCCGAGGGCCGTCAGCGCTGGCCTTGGCGAATCGGAAACTCTACGTCCTAAACATGTATGGGAATAGTGTAAGCGCGATCGATCTGTGAACGTCTCCCTCAACGATGGGTACGTTGTCTCAAAGCCATCTAACAACCGTTGTAGCCACGCCCGTGTGGAACGTTAAGTTGGCCTGGAGAGGGATGTCCCGAACGGCGCAGAGCGTTGTGGCTACAGCGCTCCGCATTTGTGAAGGGGCATCTAGGGATTCGGTTTTGCAGAATAAATAGGCGGGCTCGTGCAGTTAGCGCAAAGAAAATCGGCCCTTCCGCCTGCGAGAATTCTTCTCCTTGGATTATCACTTGTTAGTCTAGTTGTTTGCGCGGTAGGCGGCACCGCGCACTACCGCAGAGCTGCTTGGGGGGATCCGTGGCAGCCGATTGGTTGGCTGCTTGGCATGTTCTTTTTCCTGTTGGCGTTTCTGCCAGGCCCACGCGGACTGGCTACGAGTGTGAAGGCCTTAATAAAGCCGAAAACGGCGTTCTTCCTGTTGTGGATCCTGTTCTTTGTAGCTTCGCACCTGTGGAATTTCCCCACGGCCCCTTGGAACGGAGACTCACTTTTTGACGAGTCCGCTAATGACCTCGGGTATCTAAAAAGTCACGTTATCGGTCATCCATATCAGGCGGCTTGGTTTCATGGCATTATTTCGCGAGAGACCCTGTTCCATTATTACGTTTGGGGATTTTTAAAGCTGTTCGGCTTTAACATCTTGTCTTATCAAGCAGCGCTCTTTGTTATTTGGCTGACAACCTTTTGGTTCACGCTCTTGCTAGTTGACATGTTCTTTGGGTCTTACATTGTCACGTCGGTCACGGCGCTAATCTTTAATTTTTTTCCCTTTGCATTCATTTACACTTTCGTTGGATACCGTTACCCGATAACGGCGGCCTTGGCCGTGATCTCTCTCTATTTCCTGCACCTGGGATTTAAGATCACTTCTCGTTTTTACCTTTCGCTGGGCGGGATTGCGGCAGGGCTTTGTTTAGCCAGCTCCATACCCGGCAAGCAATATCTGCTGACGCTTCTGATCGTGGCGCCGCTCTACGCTGTGTTTTATTGGAAGGACTTGAAGCCAAACGTCGCGTGGAGCTCGGTGGCTGTTATCGTTTATGGCTTTTTAGCAGCTGCCACGACAATTCTGCTTTACGTCGTCTTCAATCGAGAAGCCTATACGTATTATGAAGGCACGTACCTTCACCAATTCTGGAACGCGATGCGGGGAACCCCAGCGCCTAATGATCTGCGATATTATTTGACTGGGCTCTGGAACTGTTTTTTTGCTGCCCATTTCTGGCCTCGGCTTTTGTTTCCGGATTGTTTGCCTATTCCGTTGCCATATTACTGGCTTTTACTGCCCGGCTTTGTGCTAGCTCTTTGGCAGAAGCGTTTTGAGGTCGTGCTGTTGGCAACGCTTCCCGTCATAGGGGTATTTGTTACGGGGGGACCCGCTGTTGAGCAGCGTTTGGTGCTTGCAATCCCATTCTGGATCATCCTGATGAGCTTCACGCTTGCTGGGCTGTTGAAGCTGCGGCCGTGGCGAGTCGTGCAAATTGTGCTCGGCGCTCTGGCAATCCTGATATTCATAGATGGGTTGATCCCCTCGGTCCGATATATCTATGCCAAGACGAAAAGCCCATTTTCGATCCACCACTATTCGCAACATCAGGTCGCTGTGTCACGCTTCTTAAAACATGTCGTAGCCGGCCAGGAGCACCCCGGGCCCCCTCACTTGGAACGCGACGAGTTCAACCGGATCCAAGGCATTCCTGATGCTCCTTACGATACATTGATTTGCCAGAACGACGCATATTCAATTATCCACCTGTTTTTGCACGATTATGATGCCCGTAAAATCCTCTCCTTTTGTTCCGACTTGCCATTTTTCGGAGTGATGAGCGAGCAGGATGTATGGAACGCTAATAAAAACGCCATTCTTACTTATGCGCCCACCAATAAGGTTCTGAAGCTGATTTGGGAAAGAGATCCAAAGACAGAAGGAATCATCCGAATGTTTCAATCGCTCCGCAATCTGGGAACGGAGGACTCTATCTCGTTTTCCTTTGGAGGAAGAGTAAGGACGTTTTACGTCCTAAACGTTCCTAACAAGAACATCCGGCAGTTCCAGGACCGCGTGAGGACGTTGCCTGCTACACCTGGTGAAGTGACACCCGGAACATTACCTCCTCAGCGTGGTTCTCTGCCTGATGGTGTGGCTAACATGTTGAAAGGCGGCAGAGGAACCGGAAAAGGAGAATTTGATTCGCCGGCTGGAATTGCTGTCGATGCCAGCGGAAACATTCTGGTCGCGGACACTAATAACGGGCGCATCGAAAAGTTCTCGTCCAGTGGTGTCTTTATCACGACTCTCGGCGCCAAAGGCACCAGCTACGGCCAGTTAGGCGCACCGAACGGGCTCGCCATTGACCGCAGCGGCAACATTTACGTGGCAGACGCTGCCAAGCACGTTGTAGAGAAATTGGCTCCAGACGGGACATTCATTATGGAGTGGAAAGGCCCCGAGCTTGGATTTTACGGACCGCGGAGAATCGCCATTGGTCCTGATGACTCCATTTACGTCGTTGATCAGGGCCATGCACAAATTGTTAAGTTGAGCCCTGATGCGCAGGTGCTGACAATTTGGGGCAGCAAAGGGAGGAGTGATGGACAATTTGATGACCCGACCTCCGTCGCTGTTGACCCGGCCACCAATAGAGTCTTCGTCGCCGATCCGCGTAACAGTCGCATCCAAGTGTTTGACTCAAATGGAGAGTTTCTAACTGGGTGGAAAATCCCTCAATGGGGTCCGCCAGTTGGCTTCGAAGATCTGGCTATAGATTCGAAGACGGGCCGATTATTCGCATCGAGCGCTCACATGAACGCTGTGCTTGTTTTTGATCTGAACGGAACTAGAAACGGCAGTTTGACCCCAAAGCCCCCGGATAGACTTGAAGGGCCGTCAGCGTTGGCTTTGGCAAACCGGAAGCTCTATGTGGTAAACATGGGGGGGAATCGCGTGACAGCCATCGATCTGTAACAAGCAAGACCACCGTAGAAGGCAGCCTTTATCCGAGTTTGTTCGTCCGACGGAGCAAACGTTCCAGCAGGCGCAATCGTTTCAGCCCAAATTGCGATCTACCTCTCCTTGGGTACGATCAGTTCCGCAAGATTTCGAGGCGCCGCTACAATCATTCATCGGGGTCGATCGATTCAGTCACAATGTAGCGAGGACGTCCTTTAACCTCTTCGTAAATCCGGGCCAGGTATTCGCCGATGATGCCGAGGCTGATCATCAGGAGGCTTCCGATGATTAACTCCAAGAGAATGACGGTGGCAAACCCGCTGACAGCGCGACCTACCAGCTTTAGATATAGCGTCTCCAGCCCCAAAAGAACTGATATGACTAGAAAAACCACGCCTGCAAAGGTGACCAGATGCAACGGGAACGACGAAAAGGCAGTTATTCCAATGAGAGCCAGCTTCAATCGCTTTAATGCAGACCAAGTCGAGTGCCCCGCGGAGCGGGGCACTACTTCAAACGGAATCTGCACGGTTGTGAAACCCATCCATATGGTCATCCCGCGAAAGAAAACGTTGCGCTCATGCATCTTTAACCATGCATCGACGGCTTTGCGATTCATCAGCTTGAAATCAGATGCGCCTTTAAAATGGAACCCGGATAGCTTGTTGAGAATGAAGTAGAAGAGCTGGGCGCCAAGCTTGTTGGATAACGATTCGCGCCCACGGCCGCGTTTAACGGCTTCCACGATATCGGCTCCAGAAGTCTGCCACTGGCGAACCATATCCGGAATTAGGGATGGTGGGTGTTGCCCATCGGCGTCCATCGCGATCACCGCGTTACCGCGCGCGTGTTCTAACCCCGCACACAACGCCGATTCTTTGCCGAAATTCCGGCTCAGGCGTAGTGCGCGCAACCCCTGAGATCTTTTCGCTTCTTCTACTATGACCTGCCAAGTCTCATCGGGGGAGCCGTCATCAACAAGCACAACTTCGTACGGCAAGTTGCATTTCCCCATCGAGCTGCGAACTGCCGTCAGAAACGCAGGCAGATGCCTTCCTTCGCGAAACACCGGCAGGACAATCGATAGGAACGGCGGCTGTGCTTCGGCGCTATCCATTTGAAACTGTTCCATAAACAGCAACCGTCGTCGCTGGGACCCACACGTTTACGCGTGCCAGCAGCGGCGGCATCCTCAAGCGAAACTTAGCTGCGATCAGACCCAACGGAAACGCATGCGGGTAAGGAAGCCGGCGAACATCGCGTAATCCGACCCGAGACATCAACATGCTTAGCGTGCGAGAGTCAAAATAAAGCACGTGCTCAGGCACCTTAAACGACGGCCAACGTCGGCCCATAGTCTTTCTCAATACACCTCCCATATCCGGAGTAGCCAGAACAATATGCCCGCCTGACTTCGTGTGATTGACTAACTGTTCAACAAAAAATAACGGCTGGTATACGTGCTCGATTACCTGAGTGGCAATGACACAATCGAATCTACTGTCACGTGGAACTTCTTCGATGCCACCGACAAATACTTCAGCACCTGTCGCCCGTGCTGTTGCCGCGGCTGCGCCTGAGAAGTCCGTACCGACGCGCAGATCAAAATACGTGCGCGCTTCGTCAAGCAGATACCCATAGCCGCATCCGACCTCTAAAACATCGCCACCAGTCAAGCCGCGTCTGGAGAGGTTATTCAGCAGGCGTTTGAATGTCGCACGTAATGCTCGTTCCTGGTCATTGTAGCTCGTGTCCGCGTAACCGCAGGTTCCACCCTGGTAATAGGACGATTGCTGATACGCGTCCCGAATCGCACTTTCGATAAGACGCGGGTGAAGATAATGAACACCGCATGCAGCACAGCGCGCAATCTTGTACGGGCCGTTCAAACGAAATAAAAACTCACGACGATCGCTTCCACATAACGGGCACACTGGATACTCAAGATTTCCCTCTTTGTCTGCCGTTGTATATTCGAGATTCATTTGCGCACAGAGGGTGCAAGGTACGCAAAATCGCTGACCTCACTAACTCTGCATCTCGTTAATATCGCAGCAAGGGCAATCGAGAGAAGACAAAAGTCGCATTCCCCAGCTCGGCCGTCCCCTCGATAGTTGTTTGATTGTACACTGCCTCGTGCGGCACTCTGTCCGCACTCGAGCTCGCGCTTGACACCGTTTAAGATGAGCTACGCAGGCTGATCGCGGGTGGTCTGGTAACGAACTGGTCAAACGGCTGCAGTAAGCGGTGCGACTTGTTTCTTCAGTTCCTATACTTCACGGTGCTCCTTGAGAAACTCGTTGAGCAACATTGAGTTCACCGCTTCTAGCGAACCGCGTAAGGCTTCCCTTCCTCATCGCAGACAACCAGGTCGGGATTGACCTTGAGTACCCCTTTGGCCACGAGGCCGGACTGCGGGGATGGCCTCGATATCAAGTTCTTTCTCGTAGTGGGAAGGTCACCGGTTTTAATGCAACGAATCGCCGCACTTGCCTCGTCGATGGGCTTGATCTCCGCCTCGAAACGTGCCGATGAGGCCACGGTAGCAAGCTGGCCGTTCGTATCGATAACAACACCGACGCCTCCAGCAACGGGTACCCCCACTAATGCCGGCGATAAATGTGTCTGTGTGTTCCTACCACGCCGGTGCTGGTCGCTGTTGCTCAGTGCGTCGTGATGGCATCGCAGCCTTCCACCTCGACGCCATCGAAAGTCTCGCCGGTCAGGCACGCCTGTGTGTCGCCGAGCTCGATCCCCGTCTGGCTAGTCTCGTAGTGAAGCAGGAGGTCGGGCCTTCCGTCGCCGTTCACATCCTCGATGTGGCCCATGCCATGCGCCTCGGTGCAGTCGCGCTGCGCTGGGTCGTCGGCGTCTCCGAAACAGACGGTGCTTGGATCGACAGTGGTGGCATCGAAAGTGTCAGTCGTGAGGATGGCGACCGGGATGACACCGTGGCTGCGGAGGTTGATCGGGTTCGTGGTGCTCCCCGGCTTGATGTCCACCAGTATCGTTATGACGGAGGAAACAAGCGGTTGCCAATCAGGGAAGCCGTTCTGCGATCCGCTAGCGATGACGGTCTGGCCACTTCCGTCAGCGTTCATCACGGCGATCTCGAACCGGCCGTTACGGTCGGTGGCGAAAGTGATCATGCTTTCATCCGGCGACCAGGCTGGATCTGCGTCAAACGCCGGGTTTTGCGAGAGGTTCGTCACATCGCTGCCGTCGGCATTCATCGAGTAGATCTCGAAGTTGCCATCGCGATGGCTTACGAAAGCGAGCTTCGTTCCATCCGGCGACCAGTTCGGGTCGCTGTCAATGGCGGGGTTGTTTGTGAGCCGCACGAGGTTCGAGCCATCGGAGTTCATCGTGTAGATCTCGCGGTTGCCGTCTCGATCACTGTCGAACGCGATCTTCGTTCCATCTGGCGACCATGCCGGCTCGTTGTCAGTCGCCGGGTTGTTGGTCAGCCGCGTTTGGCCGCTCCCATCGGCGTTCATGGAATAGATTTCGAAGTTGCCGTCTCGATTACTCTTGAACACGATTTTCGTTCCGTCAGGCGACCAAGCAGGAAACTCATCAGCACTGGCGTTGTTTGTCAGTCTTGTTTGCCCGCTGCCGTCGGCATTCATCGAGTATATCTCTTCGTTGCCGTCGCGGTCACTCGTGAACACGATCTTGCTGCCGTCAGCTGACCAAGCCGGGAAGCTGTTGTTAGATAGTGTGCTCGTCAACATGGTTAGTCCAGAGCCGTCTGGATTGATAGTAAAGATGGCCCACTTGCCGTCGCTTAACCGACGAAACGCTATCTTCCCATTTTGTCCGGGAAACGCAGCGTTCGTCGAGCGCTCAAACACTCCCCCAATTAGTGCCAGCATGAGGGTGATAAGAAGCAAACCGCGTCGCAACGGCGAGCGATTCATTGAATTTCTTGTGACTGAAGTTTTCGTTTTCATGAAACAAATCTTTCTGTTCCCCCGTGGGTGTTGATTCTGCAAATTGCAGGTCTGGAAGAGGCGAAGAACTTGGCGTGGAAATTGTCCTCCCCCTGATTTCAGACCCCCCTCTGGTAATGCCGAGGTTGGCAAAAATCGCCCCTCCTTGTCAAGGCAACTCGCCGCAACTGCGAAACGCCGATTCTAATTCGATAAAAGCTGTCAGCTTTTCACAATGGAATCTTTCCCCTCGCCCCGATGCGCGTCAGCAATTCAGATCGTTTGCCCCGCAGCATTCACAGGCGTTTGCGTGCAAAAGAGCTCGACGGATTTAAGCCGTCGAGCCTAAGCCGAGGCTGGTTTATTCGGGGATGCCGCCGCACAAATTCCACCTACTCCGGGGGAGAATCGCCGGGCAACCTTTTCGCACTTGCACGGCGCATTGGAAACGCCTATTAGCTTTACCCTCATGGTTCACCACGTCGTTCTCTACAAATTGAAGCACGAGGTCACGCCCGCCCGCGTGGAGGAGATGATGATGAACACGCGGATGCAGCTCTTGAAAATTCCCGAGGTCCTCAGCATCAAATGCGGGAAACGGATCGAGGCAGAAATGGATTGGCCATTCTTCATCGCCATCGATTTCGAGTCGATGGACAAATACGCCATCTTCCGTGAAGACCCGATCTACGTGAAATTTGTGGAAGAAGTGATCAAGCCGAACACGGAGGATTCGCTGGTGCTCGACTTCGAGATGGATCCGGGCAAAGACGTTCGGTTTTCTTGAGTCGTTCTTGTCCCTTTTGTCCTTTATGTCCCTTGCACAAGAGGGACAAAAAGAGACATAAACGACATAAAAGATGCGGCTCGGCTATCTTTATTCCCGCTACCCGGTAATCTCGCAAACATTTTGCGACGCGGAGATGCTGGCACTCGAACGACGAGGGATCGAGCTAGTGATCGGCTCGGTGTACCCGCCGCTTACCAGTTTGCGCCACGAATACATCGCCAGGTTAGGCGCGCCAATTCACTACGCGCCGCCACAGGAGATTTTAAAGATCCTCGAGCGCAATGCGAAAACTGCCCGCAAATGGCCGCGTGACCTGGTGGAGCAGCACGACGGCAAATATGGGCCCGGGGCCAAGACACAACTCCGAGCGCGCAATGCCCTCTACTTCGCAGATTTGTTTGCGCGCACCGGGGTGGATTGTGTTCACGTGCACTTCGCCAACCGCGCGGCGCACACCGCTCTGTTTCTCAAGGAGATTTCAGGGATTCCGTTCAGCGTGACGGCGCACGGCCAGGATTTTATGAAGGACCTAGGCAGCGACGACCTTCTCCGCGAGATCTGCGCCGCGGCGGAATTTGTTGCCGCCGAAACCGATTACAGCCGCGATCTGCTTCGCCAGCGGTGTCCTGCTTCCGCGGCAAAAATTCACCGCGTTTACAACGGAATCGATCTTGAACGTTTTCCGGCCCGCGGTTCGCCGAACGGTAGTCGAATCCCGCGAATCGTGAGCGTTGGACGCCTTGTTGCGTTTAAAGGTTTCGAGGATCTCATCGACGCCTGCGTCGAGCTTGCTCGTTGGCGAGTTGATTTTGTCTGCGAAATAATTGGCGATGGCCCGCTGCGCGAGACGCTTCAGTCAAAGATCAAGCAGTTGGACCTTTCCTCGCGGGTGAATTTGCTCGGTTCGCTCTCGCAAAGCGCGGTTTTGGAAAAGCTTCAGACCGCGGACCTTTTCGCGTTGGCTTCGACGACCGACGCACAGGGAGCCACTGATGTTTTTCCGACGGTCATTCTCGAAGCCATGGCATCGGCGCGACCCGTGGTTTCCACGCGTCTCGCTGGAATCCCCGAATTGGTCGTGCACGGTGAGACCGGCACCCTGGTTTCGCCCGGCGATACTGCGGCGCTTGCTCAGGCGCTTGAGCAGTTGCTGCGCGATTCTGATTTGCGATTGCGTTACGGCCGGGCCGGGCGTGCGCAGGTTGAGCAGCATTTCCGAATTGAGCAGACGATTACGCCGTTGGTTCAGATGCTAGAGAAACGAGGGAGTTCGTCTCTGCGGCATGCACCCCACAGGGACGCAGCTACAAAAGATCATGGGGTCGCGTATCTGATCGACCGCTGGCCCGATCCCGAATTGCCGCTCCTGGAACGCGAGCTTGAGGAGATGAAGCGACGCAATGTGCCGATCGTTCCCTTCGTGAGTGAATTCAATCCGGCTGCGCGGCTGAATCGCCAGATGCAACAGATCGGACCGTCCTTCGAATTTCTTCCGGACGCGATGGTGTTGGAAGCGGAATGGCGCGCAAACCCAGCTCTGGCGCAGCAACTGGAAGAAGATCGGGCACAACACACTAGCCGAGTGCCTGGCGCAATTTTCCTGCGGCAGGCGCGGTTCGCGCTCGTGCTGCGAAAATTGCTTCAAGAGCAAAACGTGTCGCATATTCACGCCACGAGTTCCCATGCGCTCGTTTGCGCGCTCATATTAAAGAACCTGCTCGGTGTAACGGTAAGCGCCACGATCGAGCCGCGATCAAACCTGGCTCGCGAGTGGATCCGGCAGGCATTGTCCGAATGCACAGGCGGCCGTCTGGGCAATCGGAAATTGGTTGAGCAGCTCGATGGATCGTTTCTTTTGGACAAGACGACATTCCGCTCTGGGCCGCGGAAAACGCTCGGGCTAATCACTCAAAAGACTGGTATCGATTTGACGACAGGCTCGCCTTTCTGGCAGCAATGGACGGAATCCCTTTTGCGCTGGAGCAGCACCGATCGAAAATCGACAATTGAAAATCGAAAATGAAAAAGGCCATTCTGCTCGCCGGCGGCGCCGGGACACGTCTCTACCCGCTGACGAAAATCGTCTGCAAACAGCTTTTGCCGATTTACGACAAGCCGATGATTTGCTATCCGCTGGCGACTTTGATGCTTGGCGGCCTTCGCGAAGTGCTGATCATCTCGACTCGAAAAGATTTGCCGATGCTGCAAGATTATTTGGGCGATGGCAGACAGCTCGGTATTCGCATTGATTACGCCGAGCAACCGAAGCCGGAAGGAATCGCCCAGGCTTTTTTGATTGGCGCGAAATTCATCGGGGACTCCGGCGCGTCGCTGATTTTAGGCGACAACATTTTCTACGGAAAACTCGACTTCTATCGCGACGCGCTCGCCATCGAGCGTGGCGCGTGCATTTTTGGCTATCAAGTTCGCGACCCGGAGCGTTACGGAGTGGTCGAATTCGACGCTGACGGAAAAGCAATCAGCCTCGAGGAAAAACCGAGGCAACCAAAAAGCCCTTTCGCTGTCCCCGGGCTTTACGTTTACGACAATCAAGTCGTCGATCTTTGCCGAAGGTTGCGCCCGTCGGCGCGCAACGAACTGGAAATTACCGATCTGAACTTGCTGTATCTGAAGCAAAATCAGCTGCACGTGAAACTACTCAGTCGCGGCATGGCTTGGCTCGACACGGGCACTACAACGACCCTGCTCGAGGCCAGCAATTACATCGCGACCATTGAACACCGGCAGGGCTTAAAGATCGCATGCCTTGAAGAAGTCGCGCTGCGCATGGGTTTCATCACCCAATCCGATCTCGAAAAGATCATCGACGGATTACCGAAAAATGAGTACCGCGATTATCTCCGCACGGTTTGTGATGAAGAGCCCGACGCGGGACCGGAACCAGTGAGATGAACTATATAGAAGCTGCCCTGCTGTAGCGTGCGGTGTCCTCAGCGCATAACGTGCGGTTGAGCCACGGCAATCGTGGAAACGCTCTGAGGACAGCGGACACTACAGCAGGGAATGGCGGCGGCGTCTATTTTGGTTGCTTACGCAGCAAATGGTTTGCGTCGGCGAGCAGTTTCGTGATCGCTTCCGGTTCGGTCGCGTCGTAATAGCCGCGGATTTGGCCATGCCGATCCACCAGCACCATGCGCGTGCTGTGCACAGGAAGTCCCTGTGCATCACTTCCGTCTGATACCGCAAGCTTGAAACCGTCATGCGAAAGTTTGTAGATCGCGGATTTTGGTCCGGTCAGAAAATCCCAGCGTCCGGGCTCGGCTTGTAATTTCCCCGCGTAGCCACGCAAAACCGCCGGTGTGTCCTTCTCCGGATCGACACTGAACGAAACCAAATGCACGTCGCTTTTCTCCAGCGGCTTTTGCAGTTCGCTCATCCGGCCGCTAATCATCGGGCACGGCCCCGGGCACGTTGTGTAAATAAAATCGGCGATCCAAATTTTACCGGCCAACTGCCCTGACCCAAACGGCTGTCCGTTTTGATTCGTAAGCTGAAAAGTGGGCACGGTGCCGTAAGAGGAAACTGTCCGCTGACGCAGCGCTGACACCTCGAGATTTCGCAACCATAGCAGCATGCCTAGCGTGACAACCGGGATCAGGATCAGCGTCATTTTCCAGGCAATACCGCTGCGTGATGGCGCACGATTCATTGTGGCAGAGGTCGTCTTCATAATTTCGTCAGAACCAAAGCGGCCAGTAACAGCGGAAGATACGCTATCGATGCGAAAAACAGTAGACGCGCGGCGCTCGGCGTTCGCAGTCGCAGAAAACGCATCGCAACCGCGACGAATAGTCCACCGAGCACAAGCTCGATTGGTTGATAGACGTAACTGGCAATTCCAACAAATGCGGGCAGACCGGCGAGCACCAGGAGGAGAATGCAGAAGAACACACTCTGACTGGCGCTGCGTTCGCCGCTGGAATCGTCGCCTGAAATCATGCGGAAACCTGCGCGCAAATAATCTTCGCGGCACATCCACGCGATGGCGAAGAAGTGCGGCATCTGCCACAAGAACACGATAATGAAGAGACTCCACGCCCCCGGACCGATGTCTCCGCGCGCAGCCGCCCAGCCGATCATCGGCGGGATCGCGCCCGGAATCGCACCTACAGCCGTGTTGGCCGTGCTGGCGCGCTTCAGCGGTGTGTACGCAAAAATGTAAATCACGATGGTGATTGCCGTCAGTACCGCGCTGAGCGCGTTGCAAATAATGGCCAGATAAACGACGCCGAAAACCGACAACGTCGCGCCCAGCACGAGCGCTTGAAACGGCGCCATGCGC
>QHOX01000218.1:0-5447 GCA_003219465.1 Verrucomicrobiota bacterium
TTGGTCGTGCCCAATCAAATCGCGCATCAGCACGTCGAGCACGTAATCGTCGATGAGAACGGTGCGTTTGAAACGAGGATTTCGAAGTGACATGTGACGAGTGACAACTGCCAAGCTCAAATATCATCTAGCATACAGTCACTATACCGATAAATGGACAGCATTTTGTTGCGCCGTGTTGCGGTCGGCGCTGGACGCGAACATGTCGATCCATTTAGGTTCCCGGCATCATGATTAACCAAATCAAGTTCGTTAGCATTCCCGTAGCCGACCAAAACCGCGCGCTCGACTTTTACACCGACAAACTCGGATTCACGATTATTACAGATCAACCGTTCGACGAAAAGCAGCGCTGGATCGAGTTGCGGATCCCGAAAGCGGAAACACGCGTGGTGTTGTTTACGCCGGAGGGAGATGAAAAACGGATCGGGTCGTTCATGAACATGTCTTACACGTGCGACGACATCGAGAAGACATACTCAGAATTGAAGAAGCGCGGCGTAGAATTCGAAAGTCCGCCACAAAAACAGCCTTGGGGCACTTACGCCATGTTCAAAGACAGCGAAGGAAATAGTTTCGTTCTTTCGTCTGACTGACGGAGCGCTCGTCAGTGATGAGTGACATTTCATGAGTGGCAGTTAATCGCCTTCGCTTCAATCCTCTGGAACGGAGCGCGACCTGTCACAAACAGTTGACCACCGGGTTTGCAGCCGATCGTAACCGCCGCTAAAAATGCGCCGTGCGTGCGACCAGGTTCGAGTTCGAAAAACGGTTCTGGATCATATGCGCGATTTACTTCGCAGGATTTTTCCTGTCCGTTTTTGATCACACACCGTTTATCGCCGCACTGAGGCATTTGATTGCGCCATCGATCACAGCAGGAAGCGCGGACGCCGAAAGGTTTGCACGAATCATAATTCTACTTGGTTCCCCGCTTGTTTTTCTCGCAGCAGGGTTGCGGACGTGGGCAGCGGCTTATTTGCGAACTGAAGTCGTGCACGATACTGCGCAACATGCGGAAGCCCTCGTAGCCGACGTGCCTTTTCGTTGTACACGCAATCCCCTTTATCTGACAAACATCCCGATGGCGGCTGGAATCGGTGTCCTGGCCAGCCGTTCCGGATTTATCTTTCTGGTGCTGGCGAACTGGATTTTTGTTTATCGGCTGATTTTTCGTGAGGAAGAATCCCTGCTGAAAAATCAAGGGGCATCGTATCAGGCGTATTGTCGAGCGGTGCCGCGTTTCTGGCCGGCACTAAAGCCGCGCGTTCCGTCCGGGAATCTCCGCCCCGAATGGGGCCAGGCCTTCGCAGGAGAGAGCTTTATCTGGATATTTGGGCTGGCGGTACTACTAGTCGCGATTACGCTGCGGCCATTGGCGGCACTGATTGCATTTCCACTCGGTTTTCTAGCGCATTTTCTAATCACGCGACGGATCCAGAAGCAGTGAAGGGCGTAGCGGAGGACGCAAGTCGTTTCGCGTCCCGCGTCACAGCTTGCCGAGCTTCAGAGATGCAAACAGTCACGACATTGCCTGCCGTGACTCTCGTGTGAATAGCCCGCGAGCTTCGCTACTTCTTACCCGCGCGCGCGTAGGCGATTTCCATGGTTTTCTTTTCCTGGCCGCCGCGGTTCTCGTACCACTCCAGCATCATGTGATCTTTGTCGGTGATCTTCAGGACTTCGCGAACTGGCGTTTTCATTCCGGGCATCATTTCCATTTCCATGTTGAACGTGAATGTTTTGGTCGCCGGATCGTACGTGCCTTCGGAGAACTGGATGCCGGTGCCCATGTTGTCGATCCACGAACCCACGAACTTTTGCTTCAAGTTATCGTAGCCTTCGGTGCCCATCCCTTTAAATTGCATGTCTTTCATTTTGCCGGTTTCATCAGGCATTTGCATTTTGCCCGTGACATCCATAACAACGTAGCGGCCGCCCATGACGGTTTTGCGCGTGGCGGTGCCTTTAGATTGCTGCGGCGGCGCATTGGGGTCTGGGTTCATCCAGAATTTGATGGTGTAAGCCCAGTTGCCGTCCATGCTGGAGAGAAGTTTGTGGTTCTCGTTGAGCTTCGACATCTCCATCATCTGTTTCATCATCTCCTGCGGATTCGGCTGACCGGCTGGAGCGCTCACGGCTGCCGCCGGCGAGGTACCGACACCTGGTGACGTCGCGGGGCTTTGCGCAAATGATGGACTCGCGATCACTGTCGCGAAAACGATGGTGGCTAATAATGTAAATGTTTTCATGGCGCGCATTATGCCAGTAACGAGTCGCGGGTGACAAGTGTGATTAGAATTATTTGGTAACGGATTTGAAACTCGCTGGCACACGCGATCCTTCGCAGAGACTCGCGCGAGAACCACACTCGCGTAAGATTCTGGAATGAAACCAGAGAATCCGACGATTGAAATTTGTCCGGGAATCACGCGCCGGACGGTCGCGCACGGCAAGACGATGTATCAGATGCTCGCCACGCTCGCCGCCGGGAGTCAGATGCCGGCGCACTCACACGGACAGGAGCAGATCGTTTACATTCTCGAAGGCAAAATGCGACTTATCGTCGAAGGCGTGCCGCACGAGCTTGCAACGGGCGATTCGTTTTATCTCGCGAGCAATGTCCCGCATGGCGTGGAAACGCTTTCGACCACGCGCGTGCTCGATACGTTTAGTCCGCCGCGAGCGGACTACCTGGCTGTCGACCAAAAAGTTCTCCACGGCGCGTTGTAGCTGCCTCTGGCTAGAACAAAGTAGCTGGTCATCCTCTCGGCTCGTCGGCAACCCTGAGCACAACTTTGCCGCGCGTGTGATGAGTCGCGGCTTGTTGTTGCGCCTTTACCGCATCAGTCAGCGGAAGAACTTCCGTCACGATTGGTTTGATTTTCCCTGCATCGATTAGTTGCGCGATCTCAGTGAGATCGTCGGCATCGGCATGAACCGAGATTCCCGCGCCGCGAATTCCATGTTTCTCAAGCTCGGCCGGATCCGGTCGCGCGACCAGTGACATGACAATGCCGCCTTTCTTCACCACGCCGTACGAACGCGCCAGCGTGTCCTTGCCCACTGGATCGAGCACGGCGTCCACATCTTTGGCGACATCTTCAAATTTCGTTTTGGTGTAATCCACTGCCACGTCCGCGCCGAGCTGCTTGAGAAGCTCCTGGTTTGCTGTGGAGGCGGTCGCAATGACGCGGGCACCGCGCGCTTTCCCGATCTGAACCGCAAAACCGCCGACACCTCCTGAGCCGCCGTGAATGAGAATTGTTTGTCCGGGCTGCAATTTCGCCACGTCGACCAACGCCTGCCATGCAGTCAAGGCGCCCATCGGCACCGCCGCCGCTTCCACAAAGTTGAGAGACTGAGGTTTCTTGGCGGCTTCCCACTCTTTGACTGTGACGTAATCCGCCCAGCCGCCGCCGAAAGTTGGGTAACCATAAACCGCGTCGCCTACCTTGAGCCTGGTGAGATTCGTACCCGTTTTTTCTACGACGCCCGCGATGTCATAGCCCGGGATCAGCGGCAGATGGGTGCCGAATTCCTTCGCGTATTTCCCGCTGAGCGTGAGCGGATCGGCTGGATTGACGCTGCTGGCGATCACGCGCACGAGCGCTTCATCGTCGTTCGGTTCTGGTCGCGGCACTTGTTCAAGCTTCAGCACTTCGGGTGCGCCGTAATCGTGCGCGACCACGGCCCGCATCTTTGGCCTTTCGTCAGCGCGCATTATGCAGACAGACACGACTCCGAGAGCGGTTAAGCTCAGAAAACGGAGAACCCAACGACGAGGTTGCATCACATTGATGTTCGCCTGCGATTACCTGTAGTGCGAACTCGCAGATTGCCAGGAGCAGCCGCGAGGCCGTGGTGCTCGAGATCTATTTTTTTGCATCGATAAAGATCTCCCAGCGTTTAACGCTCTCGAGTTTGAGAATGCCGCGCATGAACCACGGGTCGTTCTTTAGTTTTTCTCTCACTTCGTTTTCGTCTTCGGCTTTCACAATCAGGAGAGCGCCATGCGGCATTCCAGCCTCACCCACCAAAGGACCGCCCATCAGAATGAAACCTTCGTCAACAAGCCGATCGATAAACGCCGCGTGTTCATCCCAAAACGGCTGCTCTCGCGCGCCCTTCGAAGAATCACGATTCAGGCTGGCGGAAGAAATTGCGACAAACGTACTTTTCATCCCAGGATACAACCAGATTTATTGTCCACACATTACCGCAGATTTGCACAGATTTTTTAGGTAGGGCGCGTCACTCCCGTGCGCGCTGCTCGTTGCCGGCTTGGCGTGCAGAGGACTGCCCGCCCTACCTCTTCCTATTTTCCCGATTCCCAATTGCAGCCGCGCAGACTCGGCGGAGAGTTATACTGACCAATGAGCGGACATACCGCAGATCAAAATTCGAGTCTGAGAAGAATCATTTTGCTGCTTCTCGCGCTAGGCGTGGTTTCCATATTGTCGCTGATCGTCGCCGGTGCGACGAGTTTGATCTCGTTAGCCGACAGGATTCACCCGATCGCTGGGACGGTCGTCTTCTGGGGACTTTGTCTGGCGGCGGGATTTTTTGCGCTCTATTGCGTGATCGCTTACGCGCAGTTGCCGCCTGCACTCGTGCCGCCGAAGGAAACGTCCGGGCCAAAGCACGAAGCTTATTTGCAGACGTTGCGCTCGCGGCTGGCGAATAATCCGCGAACTCGCGAATTGCCACTGGCTACAACGGCTGAGGTTGAGGCCGCCATCGCGCACCTGTCCAAGGAAGCGGATGTGGTGGTGCGCACAACAGCGAGCACCGTTTTTCTCAGCACCGCGTTGATGCAAAATGGCCGACTCGACGGGCTTATCGTGCTGTTCACACAGATTCAAATGGTTGGCCGTATTGCGCGCATCTACGTCCAGCGGCCTTCGCCGCGCGAATTGGTGCGGCTATATGCGAATGTTGGCGGCACAGCATTTGTTGCCAGCGGGCTCGAATCGCTTGACCTCGGAGAAATGGTCGCGCCGCTTGCAGTGTCGGTGGTGCCCGCGCTGAAAAGCGGAATTCCAGGCTTGAGCGGGATCTCAGCGCTCCTGGTGAAATGCGTTTCGAACGGCGCTGCGAACGCGTTCCTCACATTGCGCGTGGGTGAAGTCGCGCGGCGCTATTGCGAATTGACTTCGCGCCATTCGCCGGAAGCCATCCGAAGATCCGCTACCGCTGCGGCCGTCCAGCATCTCGGGCGAATCGTTCGCGAAAATGGCGCACTGGTTGCGAGGAAGATTTGGGCAAGTACTGGACGCGCGCTGATCGACAGCGGCGTCTCTAAAGCCGAAGACATCGCAGGCGCGACGCGCGATCTTTTTGGCAAAATTTCGCCGTGGCGATTGAAAGAAGAAGATCCGGCCAGCCGTCCCTGATTTGCCGACCCAGTCGTGAGTTGACAACACTCTACGGAACGGTCTCCTCTC
>QHOX01000218.1:5503-6076 GCA_003219465.1 Verrucomicrobiota bacterium
GACGTGCTTCGGAATCCAGAGGTTCGGGACACCTGCTTCCTGCAGTTTTTTGCGCAAGTCAGCAACATCGATATCAACAGCGCTGAGTAGCACGAGCGCTTCGCCCTTGGCCTCGTCCTGCACGCCAACAATGGCGATGGGGCGTTCGTCTCTTCCGGATAGTCCCATGAGCTCGATAATTTTGTGTTCGATGGCTTCATGCGGGACCATTTCGCCGCCGATCTTTGAAAAGCGCGAGAGCCTGCCTTCGATATAAAGGAAACCGTCTTCGTCGAACCGGCCGACGTCGCCGGTCTTGAACCAGCCGTCGCGCAGAACTTCGGCACTTCGCTTTGGGTCGTGTAGATAGCCTTCGAAAATGTTGACGCCGCGCAGCCAAAGCATCCCGCTGTCGTAAAGCGAGAGTTTCTGATCAGTTTCCGGTTCACGGATTTCGGCGGCGATGCCTGGCGCCAATCTGCCAACTGATCCAGAACGGCTCGACGGTTGAACGTGGTCGCCTGGCTTGGGCGGTTCGGGATCGGGCAAATTGACGCTTACCACCGGCGCAGTCTCGGTAAGCCCGTAGCCTTC
>QHOX01000218.1:6083-12329 GCA_003219465.1 Verrucomicrobiota bacterium
ACTTTTTTGTGGAAACGTTCCTCAAAATGGCTCGCAAGATCGAGAGGCAATTTTTCGGCGCCGGTGATGATAAGGCGCAAAGTCTTAAGCTGCTTTGGTTCGGCTTTACGCAAATAGAGACGCAGAAAGGTGGGCGTCAGCAACAGGAACGTCAGTTTGTATCGATCGATCAGCGCCGCGCATTTGGCCGCGTCCAATGGATTCGGGTAGGTCACGATGCAGACGCCTTCGATGAGCGGATACCAAAGTGTGACTGTCGATCCGAACGTGTGGAAAAATGGCAGCGACGCGAGGATGGCATCGCTTTTTTTTGCATCGAGCAGTTCCCGGAACTGCGAGACATTTCCGAGGACGTTGCGGTGGCTCATCACCGCTCCTTTCGGTTCGCCAGTGGTTCCGCTTGTAAAAAGCAACACTGCTTCGGCGTCCCCGCCTTTTTTCGGGATGTTCAGTAACCACAAAAGGGCACGCGCGGGAAAGATCATCGACATGATCCACCAAAGAACAATTTGACGTTTCATACGCGGGAGTAACTCATCCAGCTTCAAAACGCGTTCCGGCCACGGAAAATCTTTCACGCGTTCGATGAATGGCGTCGCTGAGATTGCTACCCGCAGATTGGCTCGCCTGCAGCAGGATTCATTAGCCGCGCGTCCCACTGTGAAATTGAGGTCCACCGGAGTCTTGTTCGCCAGCATCACGGCCAAATTGGCAACGACCGATCCTTTGCTCGCAGGCAAAACGATCGCGATTCGTTCGTCAGGAAATTCTTTTCGCAAATAACGGCTGAATGCTGCCGCTGCGCCGAGCAATTTTCCGCGGCTCAGCTGCGTGTGATCGATTCCATCGACGACTGCCGTCGCGAATGGACTCCGCTTCAGCCCGCGCACGCCGTCTTCGGCAAGATGTCGATCCAAAGACGGCCGGCGGCTGAAACAGAATTCGCCCAGCTTTAGCAACTCCTCGCGCACGGTCGCGACGTCGGCTGATTTTGCCTCGAGTGGTTCTCCAAAGGCCACCGTAACAGGGTACCGGATTCGCTTCGGGAATTTCCTGAAAAATTTCCCGCCCTGGAATGAAAAGATTGAACCCCATAGTTGATCGAGCCACACCGGAACGACCTCGGCCTTCGCGTGCCGCGCAATGACTTCATAACCGCGCTGCAAACGCAACAGCGTCCCCCTTCGCTCCAATTCGCCTTCCGGAAACACACACACGATTTCGCCTTCGTTGATTTTTTCCGCAGCGGCGCGAACTGCAGCATGCGACTGGCGCTTGCTAATGGGGATACAGCCAATCGTGCGGAGAATCGGATGCAAGATCCGCTTGTGATAATATTCCTGGTCGATGACGTAGCGGATCGGACGCGGACAGGCGAGCTGCAGGATGAGGGCGTCCACCCAAGTGATATGGTTGGGCACCAAAAGAAAGCCGCCGACCGGCAAGTTCTCCAGACCGAGCGGAGTGACACGGTAGAAGCAGCGCACGAGCCGCCGGCCAAAGAAATAGAGCACGCGTTCGGCAGTGGATTGGGGCGACATCGTTTATGATTTACAATCGGCGAGCGCCAAACTGCAATCGGCAATTGTTCATGCAAGCTTCGGGACCAAAACCGATGAGCTCCGCGTCCAGCGCACTCTTTCTGCTCCTAGCCATTAATCTTTTCAATTACATCGACCGGCAAATTCTGGCCGCGCTCGAGCCTGATATTCGCGCAACTTTTTTTGCGGCGGGTGACGTAAACGCAATGTGGAAGACCGGTCTGCTTGGCGACGCGTTTTTCGTAACATACATGATCAGCGCACCAATTCTCGGTTTGCTCGCCGATAGATTCTCGCGCTGGATCATCGTCGGCTCTGCCGTGATTTTATGGAGTCTGGCCAGCGGCTGGTCCGGCCTGGCTGCCACGTTCGCCATTCTTTTTGCAACTCGAATTTGCGTCGGGATCGGCGAATGCGGCTATGGACCGGCTGCCCCGACCATCCTGGCTGATCTCTTCCCGATAGAAACACGTGGTCGGGTCATGGCGATTTTTTACGCGGCGATTCCCGTTGGGAGCGCGCTCGGCTATGTAATCGGCGGACTTGTCGGCGCTCGCTTCGGCTGGCGCTGGGCATTCTATCTCGTTACACCGCCAGGTTTGTTGCTCGGCCTTTTGTGTTTCTGGCAACGAGATCCGCGAGTTAGCGCACATCAACTGGCGCAAGAATCGCTGCGGCGCGAGCTGCGAGATTACGTGGCACTTTTCCGCACACGCTCGTATCTCATCAACTGCGTCGCGCAAACATTGATGACATTTGTAACAGGAGGTCTGGGTTTTTGGGCGTCAGCATATCTCCGTTATCGGAATCAAAGTCCCGATGTCGGCATGACGATATTTGGCCTGATCACCGTTGTAGCCGGCTTGGTGTCGACGTTGCAAAAAGAATGGCGAACGTGGCAGCCAGGCCGGACCAGCCGCTGGCCAGACTCCATAAAATCACGGCAGAGCCGACGATGATCCAGCGCGAGAATCTATCGGCGAGGATGTTCTTCGCAATCTTTTTCTTATTCGTGAACACAGGTCCTTCCAATACGGCTCTTGCCAACGTTTCATTACCAGCCGTGCGCGCGACGGCGTTCGCCGTCAACATTCTGGTGATCCACGCGCTGGGCGATGTGCAGGCGTTTTGGCTGCTGGGGTACATTGGCGGCCATACCAATATGCACGTGGCGTTTCTGTTTGTTTCGGGAATCATTTTCTTTTCTGGGGTCGCTTGGCTCATCGGTGTGAAATATCTTCCCGCAGACACGGCGGCTGTGGAAACTGCCCGCGCCGCTTGAACCCTGGTCGAGAATAGAATGCCTAACAAGCGATCTTAGTATTGTCATTCTCGAGCGAAGTGAAGAATCTCTGATCCTAGCGAGAGATATTTCGCTTCGCTCAAAATGACAGCTTCATTTGGGAAATGAGTTCCACGTACTTCCGAGGCCGTTTCTTAATCTGTTTGCTGATTTTTCTGGACACCCGCGCATTTGCCGAGGGCGTTCCAGAGGCTTGCACACAGCTCATCCTCGGGATCGCGCCAACGTGGAATTCAATGCGGGGCGAGTTGCGATTATTCGAGCGCCCACGCAGCGGCGACTGGACCGTTGTGGCCGGACCGTTTCCCGTGTTGTTCGGCAAGAAAGGCCTCGCGTGGGGAACAGGATTAGCGGGGCAAAACGAGCCGGGCCTTCGCAAAAAAGAACGAGACGGCCGCGCGCCCGCGGGAATTTTCGCGATCGGACAGGCCTTTGGATACGACGCACACCTGCCGGCCGGCGCCGACTATCCGTATCATCAAGTCACCGAGGCAGACATTTGGAGCGATGATCCGCGTTCGCCGAACTACAATCGCCATATCGTAATTGATCCGAAGGATCCGCCGGACGATTACACTCACGAAAAAATGCGCTCGGGCGATTTTGCCTATCACTGGCTGATCGAGATTCGACACAATTCCGATCCGCCTGTACCCGGAGCCGGTAGCGCCATCTTTTTTCACATCCGGCGCGGCATCAATCGGCCTACGACCGGTTGCACGACGATGGCGCAAGACAATCTTTTAAAAGTGATCACCTGGTTACGAGCGAAACGAAATCCGTGCTACGCCTTGCTGCCAGCGCCGGAGTACGAAAACAAATGGCGCGCCTGGAATCTCCCATCGCCGGACACGTCGCGCGGCGCCGTTTCATTGGCACGTTGAAATCTTGGGCGGCCTGCTTAGCTTGTCGTTAGTCAATTATGTCACGACGAAAACGTCCCAATCCTCAATCGGAAGAAAACATCCGCCGTATCGACACGAAACCGCGCGCAAAGAAGCAGACACATGGCTTTCAGGTCCACTTCCTCCGCGGCGATCGTGTGGTAACGAGGATGTTCAGCGACAACGTATATGGCGGAAAACAAGCCGCTCGACGCGCCGCTCGAAAGTTCAAGAACTCGATGCTGCGCCGTTTGCCGCGGAGAAAGTTTCTGGGCGGATAGTTTGTTCGCGCTCAGAATGCGTTTTCCGCCGGTACGCTTTCCAGCATTCTAAAAATCCCGGCGCGAAATCGTCCGGTCTGGCTGACGTCCAGCCATCAATCACGGTCGGGGCAAAAAAGACGCCTCTCTCAATCTCGTACTTGTTAGGGGCAAGCCCTCCTGAAACTACGCCGCGGTAGCCCCAGATAAACTCGTAGTCAGTGCTCGATGACGCGGTGAGCCTGAAAATTCTTTCAAGCGGAACATCAACGTCTAACTCCTCCTTCAGCTCGCGCCGTGCTGTTTCGTCGTAATTTTCTCCGGCAGTCACGTGGCCGGCAGCGCTGGAGTCCCACTTCAACGGGTGCCGATCTTTCCAACGAGAGCGTTGCTGCAAGTAGACGTCCCCGGCTTGATTAAAAATGAGGATATGAACGGCGCGATGCCGCAAGTTATTCCCATGCACTTCAGAGCGGCTTGCGTAGTTGCGGATTCGGTCATTCTTATCGACCACCGGGAACTGCTCATTGGCCGTCGAGCACATTTCCTGGCACGGAGGCGGCGCAATGCAATTCGTGAGAGCGATCCATTGGAGCAATGATAATTCTTCCGCTCGTGCGTTCGGATCGATCTCAAGACAGCTCGCAAGCCTGTTCCAGTCGCTAATGTATTCGCGCAGTAATTTCCTGAGCTGTTTTCTTCTCTGCGAAAATCCGATCCGGATCAATTTCAAAAGCAACTCATCGTCATGCTCGGGCAATTCAATCGGATCGCGTGGCACGAGTCGCACTACTGCGGAATCGACATCAGGCCGTGGGAAGAAAACGGTCGCAGCGACGCTGCGCAGGTATTTCACGCGATGATGCAACTGAACGCGCAACGTCAACGCTCCGTAATCATGCGTGCAGGGTGATGCGGAAAGTCGCATTGCCATTTCCTTCTGTAATGTCAACAGATACAACGAGATAGGACTTGGATGTTGGAGGAATTTCAAGAGCAACGGACTGGAAATGTTGTACGGCAAATTGCCAACCAACTTCACGCGGCGATGCGCGAAAAGAACGCGGGGATCGAACTTCAGCGCGTCAGTGTTGACGATTTCGAGTCGCTCCTCCCCGAAGCGCGAATGCAAAAACTCTGCAAGTCGCGCATCCCTTTCGATCGCGAGAACGTGCGCGCCTTTTTCAAGAATAAACTCGGTCAACGCGCCCAAGCCGGGCCCGATCTCGAGGACATAATCCTCCGAAGTGATTTGCGTCTGATCGACAATCCAGCGCGCCAGGTTTTGGTCGTGCAGAAAGTTTTGACCGAGCGCTTTGGCCGGCGAGACGCCGATCTCTTTGAGCGTCGCGCGTATTTCTGAAAGCTTCATAGGCGCGGTGGGTGGCGCACGAGACAGCAAGGGAAACTCGCACGGCTATTCACAAAATTGTGTGAACAAAATGCGCCGAAACCGCACACTTGTTCACAAGTTATTCACCCACGTATCTTCCGGGTTCCGAACGTCACGAATCCGACGCATGTGACTGCCGAGCACGCGTTCCCTATTCATGCGCTGGCAGCGTGACGCGACCGCTTTCTTCGGCTCTTTAGGTACGTCTGTTTCGCCTCTTTTAGGGAAGCGCCTTCGAGAAAGTACGTCGTCGCCGCGCGACCAATCGCATACGTGCCCGCGCCAGCGACCATGCCGCAAACCACGTTACCCCACCCCGGGAAAAACTTCAGCATCGCGCGCGTACCCTCGCGAAGGAGCATGCCTACGCCGACGTTTGCTCCCAGTGCGGCGATGAACTCAGTCGCAGCCCGCAGACTTCGTTCCCTGCCGCTGATGTACATAATTCCGGAGACCATCAACACCTGCAGCGTCGTGAGAACCGGCAAGTCTGCCAACGGAATCGGTTGCGCGCCGATTGCGGCGCAAATCGCGGTCGTAGATTTTATCAACATTTGCGCGACATGAAGCTGGGCGTGGCGATCGCGCGAGATGCGAATCATCTCGATCTTCGCCTGGTTCGGCAACTCCGCCGCAAGTAGCGACATCAGCCGCCGCGTTTCTGCAGATTGCTTTTCCGTGATGCGAACCACGGTGAGCAAACGATCGCGGACATTCGGCTGCGCATCGAGCGCCTGCTCCAATTCGGTCACTCGTCTCGCAGACCCCAGCGAAAGACCAATGATTTTCGTCTCACCCTGCGGGACGCCGATGGGTTCATTCAAATTCGATTCGCCGTCGTCGAAAAAGAAAACGACATCGGCAG
>QHOX01000048.1 GCA_003219465.1 Verrucomicrobiota bacterium
TGCCTGTTCAGTTTGTACGCCCAAACCGAATCGAGTGTATTCAGCTGATCGTGCAGCGTGTCGCCGCGATCTTCCGCTAGCAAGACCGTATCCTTATCGTCCGCGAACGTTATATTATCGAACGAATTATGGTCGGCGTCGCCAAGGACAACGAGAGAAATGCTCCCAGTCTCGCGGTTTGCGGCTAGATCGACACGAAAGAGTCCGCCCTAGGTGCCGCGCGCTGCCAGTCCAGGGTCTGTGCCTGCGATATTATCGGTAGCGCCCGTAGGAGTGAAGAAGAAGGTCTGAAAGTGTGAACCAGGCTGGAACTGCCCATTTTCCGGCCGCTTGAATGGTGTTGCGCCAGCAGCTTTTGCCAAGGCGTTAGCATCGAATGGATCTGTGCCGTTTATCTCTGTGTCATGGACGGTGACCCATTGTACCGGCCAGGACGCACCTACTGTGTGCACCAGCAGTTGGTTCTCCGACCGCGTGTCGCCGTTGGGGTGCTTGTCGTCCACTGGCAGGAACACGACCGGGTTGCCGTTAATCGAGACTTGGAGCGCCTGCAATTTGCCATGAGTCAGATCGTTCCGATTCAGAGGAACGAAACGGTAGACAAACGAGTTCGGATTTTTTGCATTATTTAGTACCAAAGTGCCACCCACGTCCTCGACGATGAGCATGTTGCCCCAGTCATCAGCATGGATGCCTTCGTAGCCGCCTTGGCCGAGACTGCCATACAGCGTGCGCAAACCAGCGCCCCCTCCCGTGTTCGGGTCAAAATCGGCACCCATCTCGATGACGCCGCCGAGAGCGCCATTTTCCTGCGCGAAGAGGAGGGTGCCAGTAAACAGATTCCATGTCGAACCATCGATCCTGTTAAAGAATGTGATACCAGTCGCGTCGACTGGCGTCAAAAGCGTGATGCGATGAGCGGGACTCGCCACATCCAGGTTGATGCGCGTGACATAAGCGAGATCGCCGCTGTTCTCATGTCCCTGAAACAGGAAATGCCGGCCATAATCGTAGTCAGGCGTGGGGCCACCCGGATTATGATCCAGAATGAGATAAGTGTTTTCATCCGGCTCAGTGTTAGTTCCGTCGCTTAGGTAGCCGAATTGCGTGATTAAGCCCGAGGGATTCTCGAGAAGATCGATGCCTTGGGCGACGCGCCCGTCGGCAAATTCCGGTGAGAAGACAGTGTCGGAGACCACCACCGGATTGGGCGCGGGCACACCGCTTACAATCTCGTTGAAAACCCTCACCTTGTCCGCGGCCGCGTTTGAAGCAGCCATGGTGACGAGCGCGACAGCGACAGCTACGAGTGAACAGGACTTCGCCTGCAGTAGATTCTTAACAGTTAGTTTCATAGGTTATTTGTGTTGGATTGGGTTTTGGGTTGGGTTTGCACGGTGATTGACCGCGTGCTCGAAACACCTACACGCCGATTGTGACGAACCGGTTCAGAATGTGTAAAAGCTCTGTGACTTCGATGTGACAAAGCCGTTACACGCCGGCTTGCAAGCCGATCTCGAACGCGAGTCCAGGATAACTGATTCGCAGGAGCTTTACGTGACCGCCGCCGTCACTCAATCTCAGAATCCCAAACGGTTCCGGTATATTTCCCTACACGGTAGTTGACCTTGACTCGATCGTTTTCCCGCAACTTCTGCCATTGCACGTGGTCGGCGCGGACATCGATCCTGCGGCCGTTATCGAGCATTCGCACTTTCACGATCCATTGTTCGTGATTGGTCGCCCGCTCGTCTTTGGTCTTCTCGCCTTCCTTCACCGCCGCGACGTAATCCTTACCGATCACGACTCCTTCCCCACTCTTCTTTTCACAGCCCGCGACGCCGATCACAACGAACATTGCGACGACACACAGCGGTACATTCGTTCGTAACATTTCTGGGACTTGATTGCTCCTTGTTACTCCTTATTCCGCAGGTAGAATGACGACGTCGTCACACGCCGAAAAAGAGGGTGAATTATGGGTGTCATGTTGCAAGCGTTTTATTGGGATTGTCCCCAGGCGGAAAATCGCGAACACCAATGGTGGACGTTCATCAAATCGAAACTGCCGGCGATCGCACAGGCTGGTTTCACCGCACTGTGGCTTCCGCCGGCAAACAAGGCCGCCAGTTGGAAATCAATGGGCTACGATCCGTACGATTATTACGATCTTGGCGAGTTCGACCAGAAAGGCGGCACGCCGACATGGTTCGGTTCCAAGAACGACCTACTCGACCTTATCGAGTCTGCGCACGCGCAGGGAGTGCAGGTGTATGCCGATCTTGTATTCAATCACAACAGCGGTGCTGACGCGCAGGAACAAAATCCGATCGACGGGCAGTCCCGCTGGACAAAGTTCGCGCCGAAAAGCGGCAAGTTTCCGCGTGATTGGAAGTGCTTTCACCCGAGCCAATACGAGACCTGGGACGGCGCGACTTTCGGGGACATGCCGGATCTGTGTCATCGCACGCCTTTCGTTTACACCGAGCTCATCAATTATGCGCGCTGGCTGTTGGAAGAAATTGGCTTCGACGGGTTTCGCTACGACATGGTCAAGGGCTACGGCGGCTGGATGGTGCGCTCGATTCAAGAACTGCGCGCATTGCGCGACGACAAGACTTTTAAACCTTATGCTGTCGGCGAATGCTGGGACAGCGAACGCACGATTGACGATTGGCTCGATGAAACCAACGCGTGGTCGGACAATCCCGCCGGCGCATTTGATTTTCCCCTGCGCTGGCGTTTGCGCGATTTGTGCGATCGCTACGGATTCAGTCTGCGAACTCTCCCCGAACGCGGACTTTTAATGTGGGGGCGGCCCGAGCGGGCTGTCACTTTCGTCGAGAACCACGACGTCGTGCGCGACACCCCAATCATTAACGACAAGATGCTTGCGTACGCCTTCATCCTTACGCACGAAGGCTATCCGTGCGTCTTCTGGCAGGATTACTTCAACTGGAACCTGGCCCAGCCGGACAATCGAAACGGCATTGACGCGCTTGTTAAAGTTCATGAACAAAACGCAGCCGGCCCAACGCAAGTCCTGTTCGCGGATGACGACCTCTACGTCATGCAACGCTCGGGCGCAGGCGACCAAAGCGGACTCGCGTTTGTCCTGAATAACCGCGGCAGTTGGAACGGCACATGGATTCAAACGCGATGGAATAATACGCGCTTGGTCCCAGCGGCATGGCGCGGCCGCGATGATCTTGGCCAGCCGCAGGAGAAATGGACTAACGAGTCCGGTTGGGTGGATCTCTGGGCCGCTCCACGCGGCTATGCGGTGTACGTGCCCGAGTAAGGCGAACCACGCCCGCGTGCGCGATTCCTCCTTTCGCAAATCGTGAAAAACACCGAGCCTGCAATAGGCACGAACATTCTGTTGTCAGATAGACCAATTACGGCTTGGTAGAATGGTCACCCGCATAATGATCCATCACGATCTTGGTTTTGGTCTCTTCTTCCTGCTTCTCCGCGCTCGTGATACCGAGCGCCTTGGAAAGCGCTTCAGTCGCTTGGGATTCCTGGCTTACGGGCACTTTGGTTGAAACTTCGAATAAGACGCGCTTGGGTTTTCCATCTCGCGCGGGCAGTTCCCATCGCTCAACGGTCACCTTGTCCAGCCCCTCCGCCGACAGATCCTTCCAAATTTTTACGCCTTCCACAGGTCCAAACGGAACCAGCAAGTTCCAATCCAGATTAATGTTCGCCTGTTTAAGCAATTCTTCCTGGTCATGATTGAAAATCCTCTTCACGCCGCTGCCCTTGTTGGCAGTTTGAATTTGGTCCAGTTCCTGATTCTCGTCCGTCAGCGAGCAGGATTCCATTTTGTCCTTGCCGATAACCTTATCGAACTCGCATTTGACGCCTTTTCCTTCCACTTTCCCGCCCCTCACCTTCACCGTAGTGTCGCCGGTTTTCTGGTCAGTGCCGGCGCTGTAGCGCGAGCGCAATATCACTTTCGGAGTCCGCGTGAAAAGCGTGAGCGCATCGGTATCGTAGAAACAAATCACCCGCGTCTCGGTCGGATGATCGGGATCAAGCTTAAGACGCTTGGCAACAGTCTCGATGTTAGCTTCCGGAACAAGGTATTTGATTTCCACTCGTTCTTCTTTCTTGTCCGCATCCCCCTTATGCTTGCAGAACGCGACGTATGGGAGATGAAGCAGGCAGGCAACGACAATAACTGTGGCGAATTTTCGGTGAGTTTTCATTTTATGTCTTCGTTAGGTTCGCTGCGAGCTTTTCGTACTATCGCGGCGGCTGATTCCCTGGTTGGTTCAGCAACGACGCGCGCTGGTAAGTCGCGGCCAACTCATCAAATAACTCGCTCATTTGGGCGGCGGCCAGGGAGGCGCATTCACGGGCTGGCCGGTCAGGATGGTCCCCACTGCTTCGGCGACAGCACGCGCGTGCGCAGCTTCTGTATCGCCGAGAACGCAATCAACGCCCGTATCGCCCCGTGAGGAGGGTTTATAAAGGTGCCCGATAGAAAGCCCAACGAGTGACTTTTCGTCCTGGGTCGCATTCTGGAGCGCTTGCGCGATCCGCCGCGCGAGGCTCTGCACGTTCTTATCATCGTGAATCCAGCCCGCCTGATTCGCGCTTGGGTTGGTCACAAAGAGCGGCTCGATCAACACCGCTGGGCATGGATAGTGCCGAATGAAACTGGCACGGTTGCCCTGCACCGCCTCCTTCAGTGGTTCAGTGCCGTGAAAGGGCAAGCCGAGCGCCGTATAAGCGTCGACGATCGCCCGTCCGAGCGGCCGCGCATTGGCATCGCCCGGTTTATACCAGACTTCGCCGCCTTTGGCATCTGCGCCGTTGCCGTTGAAGTGAAAGTCGATCGTCACGGCGCAGCCGCGCTTCGCAGCTTGACCCTGACGATCATTTACATTCGCATAGTCTCCCGTTAGCCAAGTGATTTGTCGCATAGTGAATGAGTTGATAGGTTGATTGGTTCAGTGAGAAAAAAGTGAGGCTGCAATGGTTATCAAACAATGACGTGATCACGCGAGGAATGCTTGGAACTCTGCGACCGCGTGACGCGAAAGCCACGGGTAAACGGATTGTTCTGGCCGATCAAACGGCGGCGCGAAATGATTGCGTTCGCTCCCTTTGTAGAGCGGTCCGTTTGCTTTCCTCGTGTGGCGCATCAACCGCGCAATATATTCCATTGCGAGCGGGTGATTGGTTTTCATCAAGGCTTCGAACGCATCACCATCTCCCTTCGCGTTGAGAATGCCGTGTGGCGCTACCAAACTTTTCAAATCGTCGCCGAACACCAATGAGTTTGCGCTCACTTGAAACGCGCCGGCAGAATTCGTGTCCGGCGAGTTTTCGGCCGGGTTGTGCGAATCGCGACCTGTATTCCATTTCCACGAGGACTCGAATCCAGCGAGCACACGCATCACCTCAAGCATGCAAGCCTTTCGGTGAGTGATGTCCCCGAAGGGACCGAGTTCTTCCGTCACGCTCGCGTATATATCTTTCTTGTTGTCTGGCTGATCGGTGAAGATTGCTTCCGGCGCTGTTTTCCCCCAAGCGACGAGCTCCTGCAGAAATGCCTGCTTCGGAGTTCCTCTGGTGAATACTTCGGTCAGCGTCTTATCGAACTTTTCCGCAGTACCCCCGCTGCCTTCGGTTTCGGCTGCCTCCAGAAAATCCCTGGAGCAAAATCCTGTAAGCGTTTCTCCACCAAGCGTGGTGCTCACTTTGACAAATGGCGGATCAGCATCTTCCAGCTTGGTGACGATCTGCCCATGGGGCATGGCCCCGACGATGTTATCCGGGCGCAGTTCTGGGCTGCTCCGCAGATTGAGTGTAGTGCTAGCGCTGACGGCGAATACGTTTGGCATAGGATGGTGTTTCGGTTCCGGTTTTGACCAGATGCATTGTGCTTCTGGAAAAGTTGGCAAAGGTTGCGTCATTCGCCGTCCCGGTTTTCGGGTCGAACAAAGAACCGCTGAGGTATGGAGACGGCCCCACGCTCGCGAAAATCTTATATCCGGGAAAGCAGTGTTTCTCTCTCTCGGTATCGTCTGGTCGTCGCAAGGCAAACCCGAGTAAGCGCGCGAATTTCTGCTCCGGTAAGTCCATTCCGAATAGCACGACATGCGTAACCGCGATCGCCGGACACTCAAATCTCGTTTTTGCTCCTTGTTTCGCATTGTCTTTGGTTGGCTCTTAGGGAGAAACACTGAGTCAAATGTAGGCAACGCCCCTGCGTCAATCTTTTTCTCTGCTAGCTCCGAGGCACAATTCAATCACGAGCCATGCAGACCCATCCCCAATCGTGTAAGGAGCAGACGACGCCGAACCAGCACGCTGGGCGCGTGCGCTCCCCATAGTATGCGCTACATTAGCTCGGTGTTCGTGAATGCATTTCGCCACCGAATTTTGGTTAACGCGGTTCTGCTTCCAGCGCGCGCTCGCAGGCATTTACCTGATCGCGTTTCTGATCGCAGCTAATCAGTTCATCCCGTTGCTCGGCAAGCGCGGGTTGCAACCGGTGCGGCTATTTGTGCGCCGCGTTCCGTTTCGCCGCGCACCAAGTTTGTTTTACATCAACTGTTCGGATCGATTCATCGCGGCGACGATCTCGTGCGGCGTCGCGCTGTCGTGTTTTGCTATCACTGGTTTTTCCGAATCGTTCGGGCTCGGCGTGTCTATGCTCACATGGGCGCTGCTTTGGATCATCTACCTCTCGTTTGTTAACGTGGGCCAGACGTTTTACGGATTTGGGTGGGAAACGATGCTCGCCGAGACGGGTTTCCTGGCAATTTTTCTCGGCTCATCAGACACGCGGCCGCCAGTGATCGTGATGTGGCTGATCGTCTGGCTACTTTTCCGCACCATGTTCGGCGCTGGCATGATCAAAGTGCGCGCCGACCCGTGCTGGCGCGATTTCACCTGTCTTTTTTATCATTACGAAACGCAACCACTGCCGAATCCACTAAGCTGGTATTTGCATCACGCGCCGCGTTGGTTCCACAAAGCCGGCGTGTGGTTCAATCATTTCACCGAGCTCATCGTGCCGTGGTTTTACTTCGCGCCCGCGCCGCTCTGCTACTGGGCCGGCGCAATTACCATTCTGTTCCAAATCACGCTGATCCTGAGCGGCAATCTTTCCTGGCTCAATTACATCACGATCGTTATTTGCATTCCATGCTTCGATGACCGCTTCCTCGCGCGCTTCTTCTCGATCCCCCACTCCGTGCCCGCCGATGTGGCTCCGCCGCATGCGATCGCCATTGGCTTGGTTACTGCGATTGTGCTTGCGCTCAGTTGGCGACCTGCGCGGAATTTATTTTCGCGCCGACAACTCATGAATGCCAGTTTCGAGCCGCTCCATTTGGTCAATACCTATGGGGCGTTCGGGGCGATGACGCGCGAAAGACTCGAGGTTGTAATCAAAGGCACCGATGCAGAACTCCCAGATGGCTCAGCGGAATGGCGCGAATACGAGTTCAAAGGAAAGCCCGGTAACGTGAATCGCGCACCGTGTATTGTCTCGCCGTATCATTGGAAGCTCGACTGGCAAATGTGGTTCGCGGCCATGTCACCTCCTGACTTGCACCCATGGTTCTTCGCGCTTGTCCAACGACTACTCGAAGGCGAACAACGAATTCTTCGCCTTTTCGCGTGCAACCCGTTCCCGAACGCGCCGCCGAGATTCATCCGCGCAGATTGGTATCGGTACCGCTTCACAAAACCGGGTGAGCGCGGTTGGTGGACGCGCACCTTCGTTGCCGAATACCTCCCTGCGGTTGGGCTCGGGCACGAAGTCCATCGCGAGTCCAATCAGCGGCGCTCTGAATAAAAGAAGCAAACGTTCAGTGTTGTTTGTGCGCCCCCGCGTGGTCTCAAAACTTTTGCGAAGCGAAACGCGTGTGAGCTCACGGCACAAGGAAGATTTTTCCAGTGTATGGATCTCTCACAGCGGATCCTGGCGGAAACGGGCTGACGTCGACGTAATTTCCCTCGGGCGAATAGGGACTGGTGACCATGCCTTTGTGACCTGGTACCGGAATTCCATACGGCATATCTCCTTTTGCTTTTTCCGCAGGGACGGCTGAAGCCCGCAGCACGGTGAAAACAGGAATTTTCTCTTCATTAACTAAATTTGGTGGCTGTTCGAGCGGAGTAGGAGACGCCGCGACAAGATTTGATTGTAGCGACGTCGACCGTCGCGACACACGTTTCGTCTTCTTGTCGGCTGGATTGGGTGTCGGTCGCGGCTGGAAAGCTTTCGAAACCGATTCGCCAACCTTTTTGAGAAAGTCTCCGACCGGATCGGCATTTACGGATCGTGCGCTTAAAAACAACAGCGCGACCACTGGCAACAAGATCCAGCGCGAACGAACAAAACGGTGAACTAGATTTTCGGCGTTCAATAATGAAAGCGGAATTTTCCGCCAGAATCGATGGCTATGAGAAGCAAAAAATTCTTTAAAGTGACTTTCGACGCTTTATCAAAACGGATAATGCAACCGGAGCAACTGCGGAGGATCGCCAACTATCACGGTAAAGACTTCGCTGTAATCGCCATCAGGAATGCTGACTGGCGTCGCGATTCCAAGCGCCTTGAGCAGGTCCGGGATCGTATTGCCATGTCCGACGACAAGCGCGTTGCCGTTCAATGCACGTAATTTGTCGGCAAGTGCGCCAATTTCATTTGCCGGAACCACCGTGGGAGTGACGTGCACCGCTTTTGCCGTTGGGGCTGCAGTTTGCTGCGTGCGGTTGAATTCCGTAACAAACACGGACGTAATCTGCGAATCTTTCAGGATATGCGCCAACGCATCCGCGCGTTTGTATCCCTCGACTGACAAATCAGGATCGTTACCACCAGTGCTGGCTTTCTCTCCATGACGAACGATGAAAATAACCGGCGCAGCGTTGGCAGTGCACACCACCAACAACAACAGAGGAATCGAAAGAACCAGAGCCAGATGCTTCATTCTAAAAGCCGAATATAGAAGGCGTATTGACAAAATTCGCGGTAATTAATCGCGCCATCGAGGTGATTGGCCTGCATATTCTGCACATCTCGTCGCCAGCAGTTCGCATTCCCCGGTGCTGACTCACATCTCAACAAAGCGCAGAACTATCAATTTTCTTTGAGTACCCAGTCATCACTTGTGACTCCTGCCAGATTCGCTAAATCGAACAATCGTGAAAACATCTTCGCCAACGCCTGACGCAATTCTGCAAACTGCATTCGGCTTCTGGAATTCGAAGGTCCTGCTCACTGCTGTCACGTTCGATCTCTTCACCGCACTCGGTCAGCGGCGACTCACAGGCGCCGAGATCGGCAATAAGATTAAACTGCATCCTCGCGGCGTCGCAGATTTTCTCGATGCGCTCGTGGCAATGAAATTCCTCGAACGTGAAGGCGACGGCGCCGACGCGAAATATTTCAACACGCCCGCCACTGCTCTGTATCTCGACCGCAACAGCCAGCGTTACATTGGTGGGATCCCCGAGATGCTGAACTCCCGGCTGTTCAAGTACTGGAATGATTTGCCTGAAGCGCTGCGCACAGGGAAACCACAAAACGAAACCAAGCACGGCGGCAAAAACATATTCGATGAGTTGTATGCCGACGCCGAAAAGCTCGAGCGATTCCTAGATGCGATGACCGGCCTGTCGCGCATCAACTTCGAAGCCCTCGCCGGGAAATTCGATTTCTCGCGCTATCGCAGCCTTTGCGGTGTCGGCGGCGCAACTGGATTGCTCTGCATCGAAATCGCCAAAAAATATCCGCATATCGAGTGCATTTCTTTCGACCTGCTACCGGTCGAACCTGTAGCGAAAAAACACATTAAGGCGGCCGGATTAGCTGATCGGATCCGCACCGCTACGGGCGATTTTTTTCAGGATCCGCTGCCGAAGGCTGATGTGATCACGATGGGAATGATCCTGCACGACTGGAACTTGGAGAAAAAGATGAAGCTCATACGCGCGGTCTACGATGCGCTTCCGTCCGGAGGCGCATTCGTAGCAGTCGAAGCGCTGATCGATAACGCGCGCCGCGAAAATGTTTTTGGTCTCCTCATGTCGTTAAACATGTTAATCGAATTCGGCGATGCGTTCGATTATTCCGCTGCCGATTTCGAAAAATGCTGCCGCGAAATCGGCTTCAAGCGCTTCGAAGTCATTCACCTTGCCGGCCCATCCAGCGCCGCCATCGCATACAAATAGATGAATCTGCCGCCCGTCATTCCGAGGTACATCGAAGCCAGCAACGCGCACGACGTGGAAGCAATCGTGGACTGTTTTGCCGACGACGCCGTTGTTCGCGATGAGAACGCGACACGACACGGGAAGATCGACATCGGATGTTGGGCAACGGAAACGATTCAGAAATACAAATTCCACTTCAAACCGCTGAGCGCAGATGGGCCCGGCGCCAAGACGATTTTAAGCATGGAAGTATCCGGATCATTTCCCGGCAGCCCGATCACGCTCGACTACCATTTCATTACTGCGAACGACAAGGTCGAATCGCTAATAATTGACTCCTGAGTCACGAATCACGTTTGAGAGGTGCTCGCCTCCGTGAGCACGTCAGTAAATAGCTCTGATTGCAGAGAGATACGGGCAGGGCGGGCAGTCCTCCGCACGCCGAAAAGGCGGCGCCCACAGGAGTGGTCGCCCTACCGACACTTCCTGCGTTTCAACTTCTCCGCCTCCCGTTCCATGCTCTGGTTTCGCAAATTGTTTTCATCTCTGTGTCGTCTGTGCTCGATGATTAAAACATCACAGTTGTCAGTTGACACTGATCCTCGCATGCATATATGCCTTTGCAATATATGGCATCGCCAGTTCCAGATCGCGAATTAAAAAAGGGCAGCGCCGAATTGATGATTCTCGCGCTGCTGGAAGATCGTGCCCGCCACGGATATGAGATTGGCCAGCTGATCGAGTTGCGGTCGCGCGGCGCGATTCGATTCAACATCGCTTCCCTTTATCCGCTGCTTTATCGACTTGAAAAACGGAACTGGATTCGCGGCCGCTGGATCGAAAAGCCAGGTCAACGCCGCCGCCGCTACTATCGCCTGACTGACTCTGGCAGGACCGTGCTATCAAAGCAACGCGCCGGTTGGCGTGAATTCGTCGAAGCGATCAACCTGATTACCGGGATTCAACATGCCTGATTTTAGGAACAAAATCAGAGCGCGCTTGGCAGCGCTCCAGTTATCGCCGGTGCGCGAGGCGGAAATCGTTGAAGAACTTTCGCAGCACCTCGAGCAGGAATATGAGCGAGCGGTGAGCTGTGGCGCATCGGACGACGAAGCGCGCCGGCAAGTCCTCGAACAACTCAATGCGTCCGATTTGTTAAGCCGAGAACTCAAACACGTCGAGCGCCGAATATCGGAGAAGTCGACCGCATTGGGATCGGAAAGGAAGGTCAACATCTTTGCCGATCTGCTGCAAGATGTGCGCTACGGTCTGCGCACGCTGGCGAAGAATCCCGCGTTCACAGCGATTGCAATTGTTGCCCTGGCGCTGGGCATCGGTGCAAACAGTGCAATTTTCGGTGTGGTCGACGCCGTGCTTTTGCGGCCTCTCCCGTTCAAGAATCCTAATCAGCTTGTGATGTTATGGGAGAACGCTGCACATCTCGGTTTCCCCAGAGATACGCCATCGCCTGCCAACTACCTGGATTGGCAGAAGCAAGCCATCAGTTTCACTGGCATGGCAGCAATGTCTGAGCGCAGCTTCAATCTTACTGGCGTGGGCGAACCCGAACGGCTCGAGGTACGGCGTGTTTCCGCAAATCTTTTCGAATTGTTAGGCGTACCGGCCCGGCTTGGACGCACGTTTGTACCGGAGGACGACAAACCCGGCACTCACGTTGTCCTCCTTAGCCATTCATTGTGGCAACGACGCTTCGGATCCGATCCAGGCGTTGTTGGCCGCGCAGTCACTCTGGACGGCGAGAGCTACACCGTTGTTGGAGTCATGCCGCCGTTTGTGCAATTGCCTGGTTTTGAAAACCGGAACGATCAGCTCTGGGTGCCGATTGCATTTCCACCTGAAGAAGCGACGCAGCGCGGTAATCACTTCCTCGAAGTTATTGCTCGCCTTAAACCCGGCGTCACTTTGAAGCAGGCGCAGGCGGAAATGGAGACGATCGCCGCCCGGCTCGCGCAGCAGTATCCGGTTTACAACATGCGAAGAGGCGCCGTGGTCGTTCCGCTCCATGAACAAGTGGTTGGCGACATCAAACCGGCGCTCCTCGTTTTGCTCGGCGCTGTGGGCTTCGTTCTCCTCATTGCATGCGCCAATGTTGCGAATCTACTGCTCGCGCGTGCTGCCGTTCGGCAGAAGGAGATCGCGCTGCGGCTGGCACTCGGCGCGAGCCGCTCGCGTCTTACGCGCCAGTTCCTGACCGAAAGCGTGTTGCTCGCGATGTTGGGCGCGGGACTAGGCTTGCTCCTGGCGTTCGCCGGCATTCGCATTCTGGGAACTTTCATTCCGCCGGGCATTTCGCAGATTCAGACGATTAGCATCGACGGCACGGTGCTGATTTTCACCGCGTTGGTCGCTGCATTAACGGGAATTGCGTTCGGTCTCGCGCCCGCGATTCACGGATCGCACCTAAACCTGAATGATACACTGAAAGAAAGTGGCCGTGATTCCGCTGGTGGCGTCAAAGGACATCGAGCTCGAGGACTGTTAGTAATCGGCGAGGTCGCCATTTCGTTCGTGCTGCTGATCGGTGCCGGACTGTTGATCAACAGCTTTTTGCATCTGCGGAATTTGGATCCCGGATTTCGCGGCGATCACCTGCTCACGATGAAAGTGAATCTCTCGGAGGTGAAGTACCCTGACCGTGAACGGCGCGCGGCGTTTTTCGATGAGGTGATGCGACGCGTCCGTGAGCTACCCGGAGTGCAATCAGCTGCTGTTGCCGGTAATCTCCCCCTCACCTACAACGGTGATTCAATGAGCATTAGTGTGGAAGGCGTACCTGATCCGCCGCCTGACCAGCGACCGGATGTCATCTTCCGTGCGATCGGACCCGGTTATTTCGGAACGATGGGTATTCCGATCGTGCGCGGTCGTGATTTCACAGATCAGGATAACGGGGACTCCAAGGAAGCGGTCATCATCAGCGAGAAAACCGCACAGCAGTTCTGGCCTGGGCAGGATCCGATCGGCAAAAAGCTGAAACCGGGTTTAAGCACTTCAAGTTCACCATGGCGAGAAGTGATCGGAATTGTGAAAGATGTCCGGCAAAACGACTTTGTCGCCTCACCGAAGAGGCAAATGTACTTTACGTATCGGCAGCTGAAAAATATCGCCGCCAATGCGCTTGTTGTTCGAACAAGCATGGAGCCAATGAGCCTGGCCGTCCCGGTGCGAAATGCGATTTGGTCCGTGGACAAGGATCAAACCGTTGCAGACATCGACACGATGGATCATATCGTGGCACAAGCAGTCGCACGGCAACGCTTCAGCATGTTGTTGTTAGGCTTGTTTGCGGCGCTCGCTCTCCTGCTTGCTTCGATTGGAATTTACGGCGTGATGAGTTATTCAGTCGCGCAACGCACACGCGAGATTGGCATTCGCATGGCGCTCGGCGCGCGACGGGCTGACGTGTTGCAAATGACCGTGAAGCAGGCACTGAACCTCGTGGCCATAGGTATGGTGATCGGATTGGCGGCGGCATTTCTTCTGACGCGAGTACTCGCAAGCTTGCTGTTTGGGATCAGCGCGACAGATCCAATTACGTTTATTGGGATCTCAGTGGTGCTGCTCGCAGTCGCAATCCTCGCCAGTTACCTTCCGGCGTTGCGCGCCACAAAGGTCGATCCGATCATCGCGTTACGCGCGCAGTAGACGCACTTAGCGCGAGTGTTTAGCGACGCGCCCTTGCTGCGGACGTTGCGAGTTCGAGATCCAGCTCAGTTTTTATCGATTATTCGCCACGTCGTGATGATTTGTGTTGAGACCTTGCCGCGCTGCTGGTTCGTCAAATATGATCGGCACATGTTGCGAACTATCACTTTGTTTCTCGCGTTAACCGCGACTGCTTTTGGACAAAATTCAGCGAAGGACGACGCGCAGGTCTGGCAATTGGAAAAAGCGTACTGGGAATACGTGAAAGCCAACGACCTTGAGAAGTATCGCGCGCTTTGGCATGAGAACTTTGTCGGTTGGCCATTTGTCAGTCTCGCACCCGTGCGAAAGGATCATATCACCGATTGGATCACTGCGAACACGTCCAAAGGCATTAGCCTTCAGTCCTACTCGATCGAGCAGCTCGCGATTCAGGTCACGGGTCACATCGCGATCAATCACTATCGAATTAATGCAAAGTGGGCGAACAGCGCAGGCGCCGAAGTTAGGACCGACAAAATGCGGATCACACACACGTGGATTCGCACGCACGGCACGTGGCAAATCATCGGCGGCATGTCGGCGCCTGTAAACGCGGAGGGTAAATAATCAGTTTACCCTTCACGTTTCACTCATTACTTCGTCTTCAAATGTCTTCCGTCGTCTTTCTTCGTGGGGTGAACGTTGGTGGCGCCAATCGCTGTCAACCGGCGGTAATCGCAAAACAGTTGGCAAAGTTCGGTGTCATCAACATCGGCGCGGTCGGCACATTTGTGGTCCGCGAGGACGTGACTGAATCCGCTGTGCGCAATGCGTTCGCGAAGAAGTTGCCGTTCAAATGCGAGATTATGATTGTTCCGGCGCCAGACGTTATCAGACTCGCGTCCAAAGATCCGTTCGCACAAGAACCCTCGGGTGAAAACATCACGCGGTTCGTGAATGTATTAGCCAAACGAGTTCGCACCCCGCCTGCTCTTCCTCTGAGTCTGCCGTCGGACGACGACTGGCTGCTGAAGGTCATTGCGATACAGGACAGATTCGTGCTCGGTCTTTATCGCCGCCAAATGAAGGCGATCAGTTACCTCGGAAAGGTTGAGAAGCTCCTTGGTGTTCCAGCCACGAACCGTAATTGGAATACGATCGAAAAAGTTGTGAAAATCCTTGCAACGAATCGCTAAGAAAATCAGGAACTCAGGAAACCGAACGAATTCGTCCTGCTTTGATGCTTTCCTGAAAGATATTCTTTCTCCATGAGCTTTTTGAGTTTCGAACAGCTGCCGTTTGTTGGCATGTCATATGAGTTCCACGGGGAAAAACACCGGGTACCGTTCTCGGTCTACATCGTCAAAGCAAAACCAGGCGAAGGCCCACCGTTACACACGCATCCGTATGTCGAGGTGGCATTCACGCTCGAAGGTACCGCCACGATCACGGTCGGCGATGAAACGCGCGAAGTGAACGCCGGCGGTGTCGTGGTGATTCCCGCGAACACGCCACATCGCTTTGTTAACTCCGGCGCCGGTGTTCTCCGGCAAATCGATATCCACGCGTCGCCAAAGTTCGTTCAAACAAATTTGTGACAGATTCGGCCTACTGCGTGCCAGCGATTGGCTAGCGAGCAATTTACGGCAGGCCCAGCTAGTACAAGATCGATGGCAGGAACGCGCCGGCAGGCTCGTTGTACGGTCCTCTGCTCATCAAAGTCATTGGCTGCGCAATTCGTAAACCATTGGCCAAGCACCACCGAAACAGTTCACCGTCGCGCGTCGGAAGAAGAAACCCGGGACCGGCGAACTCGGTGGCTGCGGCGATGAGCGCTTTCACATCCTTGTTCGTCTCGCCCACGGCGTGGCCAAAGAAGCCGATGATCGTGGTGTAACCGGTGACTCGTCCATCGTGCTTCACCACGGTTGCCGAGCCCCGCGCGATCGCGTCTCGCAATTCTCCGCCGCGATCATGGCCATGCACCTGTCGGCACAACCGATTGCAATATTCGAGATCTGTTTCGGTAGCCGGTCTGACAGCATGGCTCTCAATGGAAATTCCGAGAGCATTGCCCTGCATGCAGGCCAGATGTTCGCGCACGTCGTAGCCAAGCTTGGCATACAAAGAGAGCGACCGCGTGTGAAAGCCAGCCTGAATCAGCCGCACAGCAGCGAAATTCCTCTCCGCCGCACGCTCGTGCACCGCGTCCATCAAACGTCGGCCAATCGTGCGATTCTGCACTGTCGGATCGACCGTGATCGGTCCAACACCTGCGATCGCATTGCGTTCGTCGAGAAAATTGCTGCCGACAATTTGCCCATCGATTTCCGCGACGACAGAATAAAACTTCGGATGCGCGAGCATCCAGCCTAACAAGCCAATTGCCACTTCCGGCGCTGGAAAATCAGGCGCGAAATTATGCGCCTCCGAAATCGTCTTGAATGCGTTGTAGCAAATCCTGCCGCAAATCTCCGCATCCGCAGGTGTGCCCGACCGAAGTTTTATGTTCATGCGTGACCTTGTGTTGTGTGATGATTGTAGCTCCCATACCTCGCAACGCTCAAATCGTGCGCCGAACTTTTGTTAACCTTGCCACCGAATGAAAACGAACCGGATAGAAGCGTTCAGCGACGGGGTCATGGCCATTCTGATCACTATTATGGTGCTGGAGTTGAAGGCGCCGCACGACCCAACACCAGCTTCATTGGCGAAAATGTGGCCAACTTTTTTTGCCTATGTTCTCAGCTTCGTAATCATCGCGATCTACTGGGTCAACCATCATCATCTCATTCATCTCGTGACCCGCGTCGATTCGCTCATTCTTTGGGCAAACATGAATCTGCTCTTTTGGATTTCGCTCATTCCGTGGGTCACGGTTTATCTCGGCGACAATCACGCGCTGCCATTTCCGGTTGCGCTTTATGCCGCCGTCTCCATAGCTGGAGCGGTTTCGTTCTTCTTGCTGCGGGCATCGATTGCGCGGCATAATCACGAACCGGAATTCAAGAGGTTGAACAAAAAGATGGCGCGCAAGAATCTCATCGCGATTCTCATCTACGTTGCCGCAGTCCCCGTGGCCTTCATCTACACGCCGCTTGCCCTGGTCCTGATCGCGTTACCGGCAATGATGTATTTCCTTCCCGAGCGCGGGATGGGATTTTTCGCAGACTAGATCATCTGTGTTATCCGTCGCTCCCTCTGGTCTTCGTGATCTCCGTGACCTCTGTGCTGTGAAATCGGCACCTGGATCGCACCTATAATCCCGTCATCGCCTCGAGCCGTTCGGGATAACGTGCACCTTGGACTTCGATTTCCGAAGCCGCGCTGTCGATCTCGCGAAGATCTTCCGACGTCAGTTCGATTGAAGCAGCGCCAATATTCTCTTCCAGCCGATGCAGTTTCGTTGTGCCCGGAATCGGAACAATCCACGGCGTCTGCGCTAGCAACCAGGCCAGTGCGATCTGAGCAGGCGTCGCGTTTTTTCGTTTTGCGATCTCGCCTAACAAATCAACTAGCGCCTGATTCGCTTTGCGAGCCTCCGGCGTGAAACGAGGGAGTGTGTTACGGAAATCGGTGCTGTCGAACGTAGTGTTTTCGTTCATTTTTCCAGTGAGATAACCGCGGCCTAAAGGACTGTA
>QHOX01000235.1 GCA_003219465.1 Verrucomicrobiota bacterium
CAATCTTCTTGCGTTCGGTTTTCATTTTTTTAGTCACGATATCAATGTCTGTTGACTAGTTGCTCGCCAGAGCCGGTAATCCGAGCGACTGCAGCGTTTCGTTCGTCAGGCTTCCGGTTACCTGGAGATGACGATCGATTTGATAACGCGCCAGGGCGCTGCGCGTGTCCGCGCCGAAAAGGCCATCAATTGTTCCATTATAATAACCCAGTTGTGCGAGATCAGTCTGGACCGCAGTGACGTTCGGATCTGCTTGTTGAGCGGCGTAGCTTTGATCTGCCGGTTCAACGTCGGTGTAGTAGTCGTAGGGATAGTAATCGTATCCGTAGTAAGGATAGAAATCCCACGGGTAATATCCGTCATCCAAACCGATCCAATAAGCGCCGTCCCAGCAATACCAGTGTCCATTCGAGAAATGCGCATGACGTCGGTCCCAATCCCGATGCTGAGCGCCGGTTTCGCGAGCAAAGATATGATGCTGACTACTAAGAGTCGCTTCATTGGACGGTCTTGGCGTTGTCGAACGCGCTGTTTGTCCCTGACGACCGTTAGGTGAAACGCCCCGATTGTTCGGTCGATTCAATGCTGTCTTGGCGGGAGTTGAAGTATTTTCTGTTCGGTTGCCACTCACGACGCGCGAAGGCGAATTAACACGCACCGGCGAATTCGCCGATCTGGCTGCAACTGAGCGAACAGATGACGAAGGCGCTGATTGATATGGTGAGTAACGACCCATACCGAACCCAACTCCGCCTCCGCGAGTTCCCACGCCAACGCGCGGACTCGAGAACGCAGGGCTCGGTGCGTGAAACCCACCGAAGCCACCTCCGAAATGAGGAGCTCCGCCAAAGCCACCAACATGGCCGCCGCCACCAAAGTGACCACCCCCGCCGCCAAAACCACCACCGCCACCGACACCGATTCCACCGGCGTGGCCTGCCCAAACGACCTGAGCCAGGGCGATCGATGTGATGCCAACCAAGCTAATTAGTTTTAATTTGTTCATATCTAACGCTCGCCACTCTTCGGTTTGTAAGCGATGGCGCGTCGGCGGGATTTTATCCTGCTACCTAAGAGTCGACGCTTGTTCCCTCTTTCGAGTGAGAGGACCCGTTCGCGACGCGAATGTCTCAGAGGATCGGCCAGAACGTCCCGATCAACCCAACGACGGTCAGAAGACAAACAATGATTAGTTCCCCGGCGCTGACACGCGGTAGCAAGGTAAAATCGACATGCGGGTCCGAGCGACGCGCGAGAACCAAACGAAGACTTTCAGGATGATTATCGAAAATCAGAATCCGCCGTATTTTCTTGTCCGCTCCGTTTGTTGACCGCAGCCAGCTTGTCTTCTTGATGACAAAAATCTTTCTGGTTCGGCCGCATCGCTCACCAGGCAGAGAAAAAGTTCGCGCAAGATTCAATTGATCGTCGGCACTGGGGGTAACGAACGATCCCAGCAGCGCCATTCGTCCATAATCAAACCGTTCCCTTTTCATTCCCCACGCTACGGCGGCTGTTCCCTACGCCGCGAGCGCGCGTCGGTGGGATTTTACGATCTTACCCGAGAGGCGATCACAGCCACCTCTTTCGGGAGAGCGGTGTTGGTGGCCAAAGGCGAGAGCGATGCGCCAAGCGATTACAACGGCGTTACCGAAATCCCAAGCTTTGGAATCGCGTCGTAGGTCGCCCTATCGATGTTGAGATGCGCCATGACTAGCTCCGCCGGCGTATGCGCGAGCCATTCCGAGAACGAAAACTCTTGATAAAGATCGCTCTTGAACATTTCGATGAACATCAAATCGGTGTCGCCAGTGTTTTCGATGTAATGAAGTAACGTTTTCTGAACGTAGCCGACGTCGCCCTCCTGGAAATCCATCGTCCGAGCGCGATTGCCTGTCGCCACTACGGTCATTCGTCCTTTTCCGGCGATATAGTACTGCCACTCATCTGCGTTCGGATGCCAATGCAGCTCACGCATTCCGCCCGGATGAACGGTGACCATCGCCATGGCCGTAGTGGTGACTTTGAAATTTCTCGAATCGACAATGCGCACCTCACCGCCCTTGGTTTGCTTCGTCGGCCGCATTTCCATCGTGCGAAACGCAAAATCCTTCGGCGATTTTCCAAGCGCGCCAGCCGCTGATTTCTGATCCTCTGCGAGCGAAGGCGGGACGTCCGTTTGGAAAATGAACAATTCTTTCTTTGGGACGTTTTGAAACGCCTGCTCACGAACTCCGAAATTCTTCGACAGAACCTCGGTCGGCAGATGTGCGATCGAGTCGCTCAGCAGCACTGTCTCGGATTCGGAAAAATCACCGTCGTCAAAAACGAGCAGGAATTCACAACCGTCGGGCTGGAGACCCTGAATTGAATGCGGGATCCCGCTGGGAAAAAACCAAAGATCGTTTTTCTTGGTATCGGCGACAAAACTTTTGCCGTTCTCATCGATCGCCGTGATCCGCGCGGTCCCGTAAAGCATGATGGCCCACTCGGCAGACGTGTGCCAATGCAACTCCCGGACACCTCCAGCGGTGAGCCTCATGTTTACGCCGGCCATCGACTTGGAGACAGGCAGCTCCCGAACGGTCACCTCGCGTGACCATCCGCCTTCGTAAGTCCGCTTGTTCGCAAAAGAGAATGGATACTTGAACGTTGGGACCAGACTCTTGGAGTCAGTGGCGGGCGGCCACATCGAATCCGGGTTTTGGCCATCAAGCGGCTGATTGGCTGGACCAGGATCAGTCTTGCTTCGATCTGCACCTAGGACTTTTTGTAATGCAGCAAAGCTGCCGACTGCGGCAGCGGTTGTTCCGATGAAACTGCGACGAGTAAGTGCGCTCATGATTATTTTTCTACGCTTCTGAGGTGGTGTTGGCGATTTGAAATTCGTTTTGGTCATGCGCTCCATACCTGGTACGCAATGCTGAGCAGAACCAGCGTCAGACCGCTCCAGACAAATAGGATTACTTCCTCGCGATTGTGCCGGACGACGGGCACATCGTTCTCGACATCTGGATCGCGATCGAAAAATTGGTGTCGCCTGCGAAGGATGAGAATGCCGCCAACCAGAAAGACGATTACGGCAAGAGTGAACACGATCCGCAGCGCCGGAACTCCAGCCTGTTCAATCACCGCCGTGAACGAGGTTAGTTGGTCAGTAACTAGCGTATTCATTTCGATCCTCGGTCGGTCATCCGAATCCAATCACGCCTTTCCTCGCCGATTATGATGATGCGATTGGGCGCGGAAGGTTTACTGGGGTAGGGCGGCCGGAGCACCGCAAACGCGTTCGAAGCGAAGATCGACAATAAGATCGCTTCTATCACAATGGAACTATTCGTTTTCATGTATAAACGGTATGGGTGCGTTCAATCAGTTTCTACGGCGCGTCCGTAGGATTTTCCGATGCCACCGAAGGAGGCGTTCCGATTCCCTCTTCTGGGATAGATCCGAGAGGGAACAGCACTCGCGATCGCCAAGAGCGCGAAATTATTGCGATAGGTTGAGATCAGCCGGGTCGTTGAGATTCCAGAAAAGCGTGTGCTCTTTTTTCGCTACGTTAAGAGCGCGTAGCTTGCCCGCCTTGACGAGTTTGTTTGTTAGCGTCTGAAGCGAAAACTCAACGCCCGAGAGTGCGGTCACAACATCGACATGAGCTTCCGCTGAATAAATCGCGGCCAGCGGTTCGGCGCGGTCGCCAATCATCGGAATTACTCCGCGACCCGCTTCGATCTGATCGCAAAGCGAGCGCAAGTATTTTTCGCTCATGAACGGCATGTCGATAGCGAGAGCTAGCAAGTGAGTGCCGCGCATTTCCCCCAACGATGCAGCCAGACCGCTCAGCGGACCGCGCGACGGCGGATCGTCCGCTACAAATTGAATATCGGACGGTCGCCACGCAGGATCTGCCCGTGCGGAAATCAAAATTTCCTCCAAGTGCAATTTCCGCAGGAGATTGAGCTGAATTTGCCAGAGCGGTTGCCCGCGAAACAAAAGCGTCGCCTTATCCTTGCCCATGCGGCGCGATTCGCCGCCGGCGAGCAACACCGCGCTGATCCTCATCCAGCTTGCAACCGCGCGGTCGAGCGCAATTCACCGTCGGTCAAAATCTGCGCGCGCAGGCCGCCGCGACCTTTGAGAAATTCTTCCGCGCCGGGCGCGACAGCGCGATCCATCCAGTAACACGGCCGGCATTCTCCGCTTCCATGAAAACGAACGCCTTGGATTTCAAATTCCTGGCCGATGAGTTGGTTAAGATCGACATCTCGCGTAATCACGTTGCGCCGAACCAGATCCGGCGAGCAATCTTGAACTCCAAGCGCGCCACAAAGCTCATCTAAAACTTCGAGCGAGAAGAATGTGATCTGCCCTTTGTAATCTTCTTTGTAATCGAAGAAGCGGTCGCCGCGAATGCCGTGACCGGCCACACATTCAATCATTGGAACTTCAATCGCCGGAAATTCGTCCGGTTCGCGTCCGTGGTGCCCGAAGAAATTGTGGCCGCGCGAAATGTAAAGGTGACAGATTTCCACTACGGTCATGATACCATCCCCGCCAAGCCGCTTCACATGAAAGAGCCCGGAATCGGATCGGAGAAAATCATTCGCCGAAAACGCGACGGTGAACTTGAGTATCAACCGGACGACCTCACAATTGAAGAACCGCTCGAGATCCGAATCGGCCGCAAAAGCCTGGCAACGACCATGCGCACACCCGGTCACGATGAGGAACTTGCGGCCGGCTTTCTTGTCTCGGAGGCGATCGTTCGCGAACGCAAAGAGATCGTGGCGATTTCGGAAACCAGCGACAACATCGTCACCGTTGAACTCGTGGCCGGGGTGAAATTGAAACTCGGTTCGGCCAAACGCTTCGGAACCATTTCGAGCAGCTGTGGGATTTGTGGGAAAAACAGCATCGCCGCGATCAGGCAAAATTTTCCTCCCGTCGCGACTGGACCGAACGTTCGGGTCGAAATCGAAACCTTGCTGTCACTGCCGGCGCTGGCGAGTTCGCGCGCACCGGCGGAATCCATGCCGCCGGGATTTTCGGTCTGAATGGCGAACCAAAAATTGTCCGCGAAGACATCGGCCGTCACAATGCGGTTGACAAAGTAATTGGCCGCGCGTTTCTCGACCGACTGCTTCCGTTAGATCGTTATGTTCTTCTCGTCAGCGGCCGCGCTTCATTCGAGATCATGCAGAAGGCACTAGCTGCCGGAATTCCGATCATTGTCTCAGTTTCCGCGCCTTCGACTTTGGCCATGAATTTTGCGCGCGAAAGCAATCAAACCTTGATCGGTTTCCTGCGTCCGCCGTCGTTCAACGTCTACTCACATGTTGAGCGAGTCATTCTCGAGTAGCAGAACCGAGTCGCGTTCGTCTTACCTATCGCGCGTTCGAGGAACAGCGTTGATTGCGGGCTATGCGCGCGGCTACTATGCGTCAAATTCCAACTTTCGGTGAGTGATTTCCTTTATGCCCGCTCTCAAATGGGCATGTCTCTCGCTTTCCATATCGTGTTTGCCGCGCTGGGCATTACTTTGCCGATGCTGATGGCCATTTCCGAGGGGCTTTATCTTCGCACTCATCAGCCAGTGTTTTTGGAATTGAGCAAGAGATGGTCGCGCGGCGCTGCCATTCTTTTTGCAGTGGGTGCGGTGTCGGGAACGGTGCTCTCGTTTGAGCTGGGTCTGCTATGGCCAGGCTTTATGGAAAAAGCCGGCGCGATCATCGGGATGCCGTTTTCCCTGGAAGGCTTCGCGTTTTTTACCGAAGCGATTTTTCTCGGGTTGTATCTGATGGGGTGGAATCGTCTCCCGCCGTTCGTCCACTGGCTATGTGGCGTGCTCGTGGCTGTGAGCGGGATTCTTTCCGGCATCTTCGTCGTCATGGCGAATTCCTGGATGAATTCGCCCGCGGGTTTCAAGATCGTCGATGGCAAGATCACCGGCATCGATCCGATCGCCGCAATGTTAAACCCCGCTGCGTCGCATGAGGTGTTGCACATGACGTTGGCTGCCT
>QHOX01000049.1 GCA_003219465.1 Verrucomicrobiota bacterium
GATTAAGTCGCTGTACGAGATGCCGGTCGCTTCCCAAAGCTTCGGATACATGCTTATTCGGGTGAATCCAGGAATGGTGTTGATTTCGTTAACGATGATTTCTTCACCATTTCTCAGGAAGAAATCGACTCGCGCCATTCCCTCGCAGCACAGCACGGTAAACGTTTTAATCGCCAATTGGCGGATACGCTCTGAGGTCTCCAGCGGAAGTTTCGCCGGTATTTCCAGCAGGGCGCCGTTTTCATCGAGATACTTCGCTTCGTACGAGTAAAATTCGTGGCGAGGCAAAATCTCGCCTGGAACTGAAGCAATGGGATTATCATTGCCGAGGACAGAACATTCTATCTCGCGCCCCTTGATGCACTCCTCGATCAAGATCTTGTGATCGTAATCGAACGCCTCGCGCACTGCGCGCTTGAACTCTTTGCGGTCTTTGACTTTAAAAATGCCGACGGATGAGCCGAGATTTGCAGGCTTAACGAAAAGCGGCAAACCAAGCTGCGTCCGCGCCTCGTCGAATCCGATAGCCTCCGAAGAATATCTGTTGGCCACGATAAATCGGGCAACGGGAATGCCAGCATCCCTTAGTAATCGTTTCATCACATCCTTGTCCATGCCAACCGCTGACCCAAGTACGCCGGCGCCGACGAACGCGATGTTAGCGAGCTTCAGCAATCCCTGAACGGTGCCGTCTTCGCCAAACGGACCGTGTAGAACAGGGAAAACCACATCCAGAGAACCCAGCCTCTGTTGTCCAGAAAGCGCCACCAACTGCTCAGCTTGCTTCCCCGGAACGAGCGCAAGATTTTCGCCCTTTTCTGGCAGCTCGGGTAATCCGGATTCAACCATCGGAACCAGAAATCTGGATTCCTCGTTGAGATGCCATTGGCCTTTTTTATCTATGCCGATCAGAACGACTTCGAATTTATTCGTGTCGATAGCGTCGATAATATTCTTCGCTGATTGCAGGGAGACTTCATGCTCCGCGGAGCGGCCGCCAAAGAGGATTCCGACACGAATTCTTTTAGCCATGATGTTGTCGCTCTATGATTTCGAAGCAGTTGATCGCAATCGCAAGCTCCAGATCAGCGAACGCGCCGCTGGCAATCGCCGCCGCGGACCTTCGCAATTCTAAACGAGGTGCGCCTTCGCGTGGTGCCGCTGTGCGCCAACCGAATTGAATTGTCAATCAGATGCCTAGCGCTGTAATAACGGTGCGCTCGGAGGATTTTATGGTTGATGAAAAATGGAGCGCGCGTTTTCGCACCCACCACGAAATTCGTTCGCGCGGCGCGATCGGTAACCTGAATGACGGAGTTGAAATTGCTACGCAGGGTGTGCATACGCGGCTGATTGCGTGGCCGGGGAATGGTTTTCAGACCGAGAGCGTTCACGTGCTGACGCTCGCGCCGGGCGAGGAAAGTGCGCTCTACGAGTACGACATGGCCGACGAGGCGATGCTCTGTTTCAAGGGTCAAGGCGAGGTGCATCTGCGCGGCGAATGGGTGCAGATCGAGCCCGGAGACGTTGCCTACTTTCCGGGACGCGTTCCCCGCGCGATGCGCAATCCAAAGGGAAACTCGCGCGACTTCGTGCTCGTGAATCAGATCTGTCCGCCGCAGTTCGACCTATACGAGCCGGCGGGCTATTACGATCGACGTCGCGGCAAGATGAAGTTCGACGCGATCGAAAAAGCAAGGAAAGAAGCGTCGCTTGGCAATCTTCCGCCAGACAACGAACTCCATTACGACGACAGTTATCCCGCAGTGCGCGCTTGGAATCTTTCGGTGGAAGAAATCCGGCGCGACGGCGCGCTCTTCAACATGTATCGCGGCGCGCTCTTCAGCGGAATTGATGTTCCGATGGTACTGCTGCTCTGGCCAGGATACGGAGTCAGCCGCTGCGGTTTTCATTACGGCTGCATGCCGCCCGGTTCCGAAGCGGCAACGCATACTCATCCAGTGTCCGACGAATGCATTGTAAATTGGATCGGCTCGGGGCTGTCGCTTATCAGCGGCGAGTACATTCCCACCGGCCCGCTGGATTTAGTCCTCGCGCCGTGCGGTGTGCAGCATGGGGGCAAGATTCCGGCCGATGCGAAAGGCGCAGCCTTTCCCGGCGGATTTGCGTCACCGCCACAGCTCGACCTGTACCTGCGCACGCCACACTACAAGGACGGCAAATACCAAACGCCGGCCTTCGAGATGCTCGAGACGAAATAAGCAGCGCCAAAAGTGTAGTGTGCGCTGTCCTCAGCGCATTCGGATTAAGGCAGGCAAGATCGAAAGCGGTCCACTGACGATAGCGGACGCTACAGCTCACTACCGCAAAGGCAATTGAATCACGCTTGGGTGCTCGGCATGGTGATAAATCTGCACGTTGCAGGTCTGCGCGTCCTTCGCTGTTTCTTCGGCTACAACTCCGCCCGAGCAATAATTCTTTTGCCACAAAATTGAATTTACCGCGGTGACAATGAGGCGAAGCCGGCTGCCTTTCATTAATCTGCGCGCCACGAACGTTCCCGGGGTGAAGTCGCAGCGGACGATTTCGCCGGGCTTCACGAGTTTCGCTTCACGCAACGATTCGCGGTAACGCAGCCTGCGGATATCGCTCCAGAGCGCAATGCTGGTGCCGTCTGGCTGGATTTCGTAGAGGTCGCACTCGAGATCGACATCGGGCGTGTCGATCGACACCCACAACGTCAACGCTGGGCAACCAACGAACGGCGTTTCGTTCGCTAGCGGTTCAGTGTGATAAACCAACCCGTCCTTGCCGATGCTCAACGCGAAAGTTTGATCGAGTGCGGCGGTTTTTTCTTTCGGATCGGTGCCCTCGACGTTTTCGCCGCGACCTAAATCCATCGGATCGTAAACAAAAGCATCTGTGCCTGTAGACGCGGTGCCCCCGCCGCGTTGCACCCCGGAACGCGACGTTGGCGTCGCGTCTACGAGCGCGCCAGAACGAAACACTCCATTCGCGTCCCCATCGTTCGAATCGAGGTAAAAGGTTTTTGGATTCGCAGTCAGCGTCTCAAAATTGTCGGCGTATTTCCATTCGCCATTCGCGCCTGAGTTGCCGGGGGCGAGCAAATAATACGCGACCTGATTTTTGAGGAATGCCGGTTTTGGTCGGGCTTTCATGGTCCAGTCGTACCACTGGCGGTGCAGATCGTTTAAATCGACGAGCGCTCCGGGGCCAAATTTTACGCCGCCGACTTCATCGGTAGGCGTGCGCGTACCCGCGTGGTCCCACGGACCGATGATGAGGAAATGTTTCGCCCGCGTTTCGGGCGAGGCGTTTGCGAAATGATCCCGATAATACGTGAGCGCGCCCATCTCGTCGCCGTCGTACTGACCTGTGATTGTTAAGATCGGCAGTGCGATCTTCTGGAATTGCTCACGCGTGGGCAGCATCGCGTCGTAATAAGCGTCGGCCGTTGGGTGTTTAAGAATGCGCTGAAAATTAACCAATGGATTTCCGACGAATAAATCGAGCGATTTGAAAGGGATGTGTTTCTTGTAGGCATCCAGAAATTTTGTGCGCCAGAATTTTTGATCACCAAACAGATTGTCCTGTGCAGTGTGACCGCTGGTCAGCGTGAACCATTGCACGTCATAAGTCATCCCGATGTTGTTGTACGATGGATAATCGAGGCCGGGATGCGCGGCGGCGGCAGGAACAATGGTCGCCAGGTGCGGCGGAAATTCCTTCGCCGTTGCCCATTGATCGAAGCCCGCATACGAACCGCCCCACATGGCGACCTTGCCATCGCAAAATGGTTGCTTCGCCAGCCACTCAACGACGTCGTGTCCATCGCGCGGTTCATTTGCGAACGGCTCAAACTCGCCGCCGGAATTTCCGCGGCCGCGAACATCGACCAGCGCGAACCTGTAACCATGCGAGGCGAAGTAAGCGCCGCGCGCATGGTACGTGTCCGAGATGTACGGCGTCAGTGTAAAGATTACAGGCGTCCTCGGCGGCGAGCCATCTGGAGTCTTTGGTAAATACAACGTCGCGTTCAGTTCCACTTTGTCGCGCATTGGAATCTTGACCCCCCAGAGCAGATCGTAGTCCGCAGGCGGTTGCGCGGGAGATGGGGCGGCAGTTGGTGATTGTGCGACGATGTTTGTGCTTAAGACTGCAGAGAGCACCGCAACCCAAAACGGTCGTTTCATGTCGCGTATTGAAGGTGAAGCGCACCAGCGAAACAAGGGTTCTTTCTTGCAGCGAAAAAGCCACGCGAGGACTCGTCGCACTCCAAAGTCGGGCAACTGCCGAACGAAACGAATCGGTGCCTCAAACCAAGGAGCGACGACTTTCCAGCCGTCGTTCCTTGATCACGGTTTGCGCGAATTGAACTTTGCGAGACGATAGGCAATGGCTCGCGGCTTCACGAAAGGTGCGCAATCTCAAAGGCAGGTCTCCCGCGAGGTGAAGTCAGCCCGCGAGACGAGTGCAAGGACGTTTTCCTGGTCTGGGTCGGAACTGGTCTGCGCGGGTGTGGTGTTTGTTGTTGCGCTTGTTACTTACAGTTGGACGCTCGCGCCGACGGTTACGCTCGTCGACAGCGGCGAATTGATCGTAGCGGCTCACGGGTTGGGGGTAGCGCATCCGCCGGGTTTTCCTCTGTGGGTCATACTCGCGCATCTCGCATCGCTACTGCCGTTCGGAAATGTTGCCGCGCGGATCAATTTTTCGTCCGCTGTTTTCGCTTCGCTTGCCTGTGCAATGCTTACTCTCGTCGTGGCCGAGTTAATAATGACGGCTTCCTCCTTAGCCGCGCCCAAACGAACGAGTAAGACTGCTCACCAGAGAAGGAAAGTTGGGGATTCAACCGGCGGCGGGCTTTTGATGTTCGCGCCAGCGGTCGGCGCGGGATTGCTAATGGCATTTTCCCGCACGCTATGGTCGTATGCGACGATCACCGAGGTTTATGCTCTCAATGCCCTGCTTATCCTCGTAGTCTTCTTTCTGATGGTTCGTTGGCGCCGACGAATTCTTGAAACTCAAAAAACTAAAAGCGAGCAAGTCACGATACACGACGGCTGGCTTTACACCGCTGCCTTCGTATTCGGACTAGCCCTGGGCGTTCATCACGTTACGGTCGGGCTGACGCTTCCGGCCGTCGCTGCGATCGTTTACAGGACGCAGGGAGTGAAATTTTTTACGAGCCGACGACTTTTGTATGCAGCCCTGATTTCAATCGGCGGCTTGCTTGCTGTTTACGCGTATTTGCCGTTGGCGGCATCTCGCTCGCCTGTGATGAACTGGGGCAATCCCCGTTCGCTTCAGGAAATCTGGTGGCACATCACCGGCCGACAATATCGCGTGTTCTTCGTGTTCTCGCCGGCAATAATGGGAGCGCAGTTTGTTGAATTCTGCCGAATGCTATCGCGTGAATTTGGGTTTCCGTGGCTACCAGTGACACCATTTCTAGGCTTGGCCGGGTTCGTCAGCGCGTACAAGCGCGATCGCACAAGCTTTTGGTTCCTTTTCTTGATTGTCATCGCCGACCTTGCGTACTCGCTCAGCTACGAAATTGCCGAGGACAAGGACGCGTACTACTTACCCCTGTTTATTTCGATCGCCATCGCAGCGGGGTTCGGCATTCGTTGGCTAATCCAGCTTGCCGGCGCCGAGCGTGCGCCGATGGCAACGCCGTACCTTGTGGGTGCGATCGCAATTGTGTTGGCATCGGCGACTGCCCTCTCCGCAAACTGGCCGTTCAACAATCGTAAACACTACTTCATAGCGGACGATTATGTTGAGAATCTGTTCAGCACAATTGCGCCCGATGGACTGTTGCTGACACAAGACTGGCAGGTCGTATCCCCAATGTTCTATGCACAAGAAATAGAACAACGCCGTCGCGATGTGAAGGTCGTGGATATTAATTTGCTGCGCCGCTCGTGGTATTTCGATTATCTGAAGCAGGCGCATCCGGGTTTGATGGATCGGTCGCGCGAAAAGATCGATCCATATGTTGCGATCCTAAAGCAATGGGAGCGCGATCCTGGGGCTTTTGCCCGGAGCCAGGAGCTTACTCGAACGATTAGCATGGCATTCTTGGAGATGATTCAGTCAATCGTCCGGAACGAAATCCGGGTCGCGCCGGTTTACATTACAAATGATGTGTTGGTCGCCGACCAAACGAACGGGTACTTGACCCGATGGATCCCGCAAAGCTATCAGCTTGTGCCGCAAGGGTTGGTTTTCAATCTTGCCACTGGCCGAAGCTTTCATGAGCTGCCTGACCCGTACCTCCGGATGCGCGGGTTGGCTGATGGGACGAGACGGTTTGCGAAGGACGATGTCGTAAACGTCAAGGTTTTGCCGACGTATACGAGAATGCTGATCAATCGTGGAAGATATCTGGCTTTGTTCAATCAGCACGACGGTGCCATTATCGCTTTTAAAGAGGCGTTGGCGCTTGATCCAAGTCTGTCGGCAGCGCAACAAGGGCTCGTAGAGAGTAAGGCGAAACTCGCCAAGCCATAGGACCGGCGCGCTCGTTTACTCCGTGTTAATCATCTTTTGACAATCACGGGACAACCGCTATGTTCCGCGTCCCGCTTGCTGGACTGAGCGGGATAACTTTAAGCAGGAGCCTCGCTGTTAAGTAGCGAACGGCGTTTGAACTGCCCGAACAATGCAAACGAATCGAAGCAAACGGTATCGCGCTGCGGCGCAGCAAGTGGATCGGACTAAGACGTACACTCTCGCAGACTCCGTCACGACGCTGAAGAAATTTCCGACCACGAAATTTGATCAAACCGTGACGCTCTCATTTCGGCTGGGGGTTAATCCCAAACAATCCGATCAGATGGTGCGCGGGACATGCCCGCTTCCACACGGCAGCGGAAAACAGGTGCGCGTGCTTGTCTTCGCTGAAGGTGAAGCGGCAAGGATGGCCAAAGAAGCCGGCGCGGAATTTGTCGGGATGAAAGATTTGATCCAGAAATGCCAGGAAGGTTTTCAGGATTTTGATGTGGCCATCGCCACGCCTGCGGCGATGGCGGAAGTGCGTAAGCTCGGGAAAGTGCTCGGGCCTCGCGGGCTTATGCCGAATCCCAGGACGGGAACGGTGACTGACGACACTGCCAAAGCGGTGCAGGAGGTGAAAGCTGGTCGCGTGGAATTCAAGCTCGACAAGAACGGCAACGTAGCGGTGCCCGTTGGAAAATTTTCATTTGAGGAAAACGCGCTGGTCGAAAATTCGAATGCAGTAATCGAAGCCGTTGTTCGGGCTCGTCCGCCGACGGCTAAAGGCCGTTACCTTGAAGGCGTTACGATCAGTGCGACTATGTCCCCCGGCGTCCGCGTCGATCCAACGCCATATTTGAGCGGAGTGTAAGGCTGCTAATAAATAGCTCGAGGATATGCGACCAGAAAAAGCCAGCATCGTTTCAGAGTTGTCGGAGACGTTGAAACGCTTGCCGTTCGTGCTCGTGACTGATTACCGCGGGATGAAGGTGGCTGATTTCAGCGAATTGCGGAGCCGGCTGGCCCCAGCGGGCGCGGAAATGCACGTGGTAAAGAATAATTTTCTGAAGCGTGCAATGGCCGATTCGGGTTTCCCGGACGTTGGTGACCAGTTCGCAGGTCAAACGGCGGTTGTCACGGGAGAAACCGATGTGGCGCCAGTGGCGAAAATTCTTAAGACTTTCGCCAGGGACTTTAAGCTGGCGGCACTTAAGATTGGTTTTGTCGATCGCGTCGTGCTTTCTACCGCGGAATTAGAAACGCTGGCGGAATTACCGGCGCGCGAAATTTTGCAGGCGCAATTGCTTGGACTACTTTTGTCCCCGGCAACGCGTCTGGTGCGGCTGTTGAACGTACCGGCCGCAGCGTTAGCGCGATTGTTAAACGCGAAAGCCAAAAAGGAGGGCGCACCCGCGGCATAGAAGATTTGTAGCGGCGTCGCTGTGCGACGCGAGCGGCCCACAGGGCCGCGGCTACAGCAGCAAACGAAATTGTCCGAGCTGGTGGCTATTGGCTTTAATCCTTCGAAGGCTTTCGGAGGCGGCAACTGGAGGAAAAACTAAAATGGCAGATACTGATAAATTGGTGGAGCAGCTCAGCAACCTGTCGGTGCTGGAGATTGCTGGATTGGTTAAACAGCTTGAGGAAAAATGGGGCGTCAGCGCCGCGGCGCCAGTGGCAGTGGCGGTGGGACCCGCGGCAGGGGGGCCGGCTGCGGGAGCAGCAGCTCCAGCGGCTGACGAAAAAACCGCCTTTGACGTCGTCCTGACAGAAATGGGTGCCAACAAGATTGCCGTGATCAAAGAGGTTCGCAGCGCGGTACCGGGGCTCGGCCTCGCGGAGGCCAAAGCGTTGGTAGAAGGCGCGCCCAAAACCATCAAGGAAGGGGTGACCAAGCAGGAGGCGGACGAGATCAAGAAAAAGATCGAGGCCGCGGGTGCAAAGGTCGAAATCAAATAAACAAATCGAGTTTGGGCGCTGCGCTGTCGCAGCATAAAATCTGTTGCGCAGCGCCAGATCCATATTAGAGTTACGCCCACTACAGCCCGCCAGACGTATTTTTAACCCGGCGCTAACAAGGCAAATCACATTACCGGCTACGAGACGGAGGTCGTCAATTTGACAGGTCACCGTTTTGGTGGCATTTTTGTGCCCTTCGCCCATCCCAGAACCGGTAATTTGCCCGCGTCGGCCCGCGATTTGGCGTGGTCGGTGTGAGGTTTTAGCTCGTGAGCTTAAGCACTATGTCGGAACGCATTTACTTCGGAAGCATCAAGGAAGCGATCGAACCGCCCAACCTCATCGAGGTTCAGGCAAATTCATACGTCGATTTTCTTCAGAAAGACGTCCCCTATTCAAAGCGGAACAATCAGGGGCTTCAGGCTGTTTTCAAGGAAGTTTTCCCTATCGAAAGTTATGATGAGAAGGCCGTTCTTGATTTCAGCCACTACGATATCGGTGAACCAAAATTAGCGCCGCTTGAAGCGCAGCGCGAAGGGCAAACATACAGCGCGCCGCTACACGTCACGTTTCAATTGCGCGAAGAAAAGGGAACGAAGGAAGAAAAGGTTTACATGGGCGAAATCCCGCTGATGACGCCGCAGGGCACGTTCGTGATCAACGGCGCCGAGCGCGTCGTGGTGAGCCAGTTGCATCGATCGCCCGGGATTGCGTTCGAGTCCACGGTCCACGTCAACGGAAAGGTGCTCTACAGTTTCAGGATTATCCCGGACCGCGGCTCATGGATCGAAGTGCAGTTCGATACCGCTGACCTGCTTTACATTTATCTCGACCGACGCAAGCGGCGCCGGAAATTTTTGGCCACGACTTTCCTGCGCGCTCTGGGCTATGGCTCCGACGAGGAGGTTATCAAACTCTTTTACAACATCGAGAACCTCAAGTTGAGCGAGAAATTGGACGAAGAACAGCTCGCCAGCAAAGTGCTCACCGCAGACATTCGCGATGGTGAAGTGACCGTGGCGCGCGCGTTTGAGCCGCTGACTCTTGCGACAATTCGCCAAATCATGTCGCTTAACATTCATGAGGTCAAAGTCATCGATATCTCGAACGATGACACGATCGTAAAGTCGCTTAGAAAAGACCCGGCGCACGACCAGGAAGAAGCTCTCAAGGATATTTATCGCCGCCTTCGCCCGGGCGATCCGCCAACCGTGGCCAACGCTCGCGCTTTGCTCAAGCGACTCTTCTTCGATCCCAAGAAATACGATCTTGGCAGGGTCGGCCGTTACAAAATCAATCAGAAGCTCGGGATTAACGTCGATGCTTCCGAGCGTATCCTGACGGACAAAGACTTTATCGCCGCGATTAAGTATTTGATCAATCTGCGGCGAGGCGAAGGCACGCTCGATGACATTGATCATCTCGGCAGCCGCCGCGTGCGGACTGTGGGCGAATTACTGGCGAACCAGTGCCGAGTGGGTCTTGCTCGTACGGAGCGCCTGGTCAAGGAGCGAATGACTTTGTTCGACATCAATGTGGACGGGATGACGCCGCAAAAGCTGATCAACCCCAAGGCGCTTAGCGCGGTGATCAGGGATTTCTTTGGCCGATCGCAGCTTTCGCAGTTCATGGATCAGACCAATCCGCTTGCAGAATTGACGCACAAGCGGCGTTTGTCCGCTCTGGGACCTGGAGGCCTCAGCCGCGAACGTGCCGGGTTTGAAGTGCGCGACGTTCACCCGTCGCACTACGGCCGTATCTGTCCGATCGAAACACCGGAAGGCCCGAACATTGGTTTGATCAGCTCGATGAGCACCTTCGCGCGCATTAATGAGTTTGGTTTTATCGAGACACCGTATCGCAAGGTAGTGAACGGCCGGGTCACAGATGAGATCGAGTATCTGACCGCTGACCGTGAAGAGAACTTTCTCGTGGCGCAGGCTAATGCGCCTATCGATGGTCGCGGCCATTTCACCGGCGAAAAGGTTTCGGTGCGGTACCGGGGAGACTTCCTCGAAGTCGATCCATCGAAGGTGAATTACATGGACGTTTCACCGAAGCAGCTCGTTTCGGTCGCGGCCGGCCTGATTCCTTTTCTGGAACACGATGACGCGAACCGCGCGCTGATGGGTTCCAACATGCAGCGCCAGGGCGTGCCGCTGATCGTTTCCGAGATGCCGCTTGTCGGCACCGGTCTTGAAGAAAAAGTTGCGCGGGACTCGCATGCAGTCGTTCTGGCGATCGAGAACGGTAAGGTCGCTTCCGTCAGCGCCGACCAAATCGTCGTCACAAAGGACGGCCATTTGCCCGAGAGCAAAAAGAAACTGAAAAGCGACCCTGAGTCTGGGACTTACATTTACGAGCTTCGGAAGTTTATGCGGTCCAACGCCGGTACCTGCGTCAATCAGAAACCGATCGTTCGCAAGGGTCAGCATGTGAAACGTGGCCAGGTAATCGCAGACGGGCCCAACACCGATCGCGGCGAGCTTGCGCTGGGGCGCAACGTCCTCGTCGCGTTCATGCCGTGGAACGGCTACAACTTCGAAGACGCGATCATGATCTCGGAGAAGGTTGTGAAGGAAGACATTTACACTTCCATTCACATCGATGAGTTCGAGATCGGCGCCCGCGATACGAAACTCGGACCAGAGGAAATTACGCGCGACATCCCCAATGTAAGCGAAGAAGCTTTGCGAAATCTGGGGCCGGACGGTGTAGTGCGAGTAGGCGCCGAGGTGAAGCCGGGCGATATTTTGGTTGGGAAAATTACGCCGAAGAGCGAGACGGAACTGGCCCCCGAGGAGCGCTTGCTTCGCGCGATCTTTGGCGAGAAAGCGGCGGACGTAAAGGACACGTCTCTCACCGTGCCATCCGGCACCTACGGAATCGTGATGGACGTGAAGGTCTCATCCCGCCGTGAAGTTTCACGCGAGAAACTGACTCCCGCGGAAACCAAACGGCAGCTCAAAAGCATCGGCGAAGAACATAAGCGCAAGAGAGAGGGCCTCATAGAGCAGCTAACCGATTCACTTTCGAATGTCCTGCTTGGCGAAAAAATTCCTCTCGACGTTGTAAACGCCAAGACCGGTGAAATCATTATCCCGGCCAATCGCAAAATTACGAAAACACTTTTGCGAAAATTGGCGACGGCGCACGATCACATCGAGATCGATCCAAGCCCGATTCGGAACCGAATCCGTGAGATCATCGGCTCGTACGAGCACAAGTTCGCCGAATTGGAGCTCGAACGGGACCGCGCGACCGACCGCGTAGAGAGCGGCGAGGAGATCGAACCGGGAATCATCAAGCAGGTTAAAGTCTATATCGCCAGCAAGCGCAAGCTGAGCGTCGGCGACAAGATGGCGGGCCGTCACGGCAACAAGGGCGTTGTGGCGCGCATCGTACCCGAGGAAGACATGCCGTTCCTCGCAGACGGTACTCCGGTGGACATTGTGCTTAATCCGTTAGGCGTTCCCAGTCGTATGAACGTGGGACAAGTTTTAGAAACGCACCTCGGCGTTGCTGCCAGAGCACTCGGATTCAGAGTGGCAACCCCGGTGTTCGACGGAATCAAGGAAAAACAAATCCGCGACTATCTGCGTGAAGCCAAAAAGAAGAATGGCTACACCTGGGTCCAGGAAAACGGCAAAGCGCGCCTGTTTGATGGTCGCACCGGCGATCCGTTCGACCAGGAAGTGGTGGTTGGCTACATCTACATGATGAAGCTTGGCCATCTTGTGGCGGACAAGATTCATGCGCGTGCAGTAGGACCGTATTCGCTGGTTACTCAACAGCCACTCGGCGGCAAGGCGCAATATGGCGGCCAACGCTTTGGCGAAATGGAGGTTTGGGCTCTGGAGGCCTACGGCGCCGCTTACACGTTGCAGGAACTACTGACGGTCAAATCCGACGACGTGCAGGGCCGCACACGGATCTATGAGTCAATCGTGAAAGGCGACAATTCGTTGGAATCCGGGACACCCGAGTCCTTCAACGTGTTGATCAAGGAAATGCAAAGCCTTGGTTTGGACGTGAAGGTCGGCAGTCAGGCGCCCACCTTTATGGAGAGCGTCGCGTAATTTTGCATTCACAACCTGTTTTGGAGAAATCATGAACGAACATTCCTGGCGTGAGTTAGTGGGCGAAGAGAGGTCGGTGGGTTTTGATCAGGTCGCAATTGGCATTGCCTCCAGCGATACCATGCGCTCCTGGAGCAAAGGCGAAGTCAAAAACCCGGAGACAATTAATTACCGCACGTTCAAACCGGAGAAGGGCGGCCTTTTCTGCGAACGTATTTTCGGGCCTACCCGGGACTGGGAATGTTCGTGCGGAAAATACAAGCGCATCAAGCACAAGGGCGTGATCTGCGACCGGTGCGGCGTTGAAGTCACACTGGCGCGCGTCCGGCGCGAACGCATGGGTCATATCGAGTTAGCTGTTCCCGTTTCGCACATCTGGTTTTACAAATGCATGCCCTCCCGCATCGGCCTGATGCTGGATATGAGCGCGCGTCAGCTCGAACGGGTGATTTACTACGAAGATTACATCGTCATCGATCCGGGCAAAACGCCGTTGCAGAAGACACAACTGCTCAACGAAGTCGAATATCGCGAAGCGCAGGAACAATACGGCGAAGACTTTGTCGCTGGTATGGGCGCTGAAGCAATTAAGAAGCTCCTTTCCGACATCGATCTTAACAAGCTTAACAAGGAGCTTGAGAAGGCGATGGGGGCGACGAAGAGCAAACAGATTCGCAAAAAACTGGCGAAGCGTCTCAAGCTTGTCCAGGGATTCCAAAGTTCACGCGCACGCCCAGAGTGGATGATCCTCGAGGTGCTGCCCGTGATCCCGCCGGATTTGCGCCCGTTGGTCCCACTGGAAGGCGGTCGCTTCGCAACATCGGATCTCAACGATCTTTATCGGCGCGTCATCAATCGTAACAACCGGCTGAAGAACCTGCTCATGTTAAAGACGCCGGACGTGATCATTCGCAACGAGAAACGCATGTTGCAGGAAGCCGTGGACGCGTTGTTCGATAATGGCAGGCATGGTCGGGCAGTAACTGGCGCAGGCAATCGTCCGCTCAAATCTCTCAGCGATATGCTGAAGGGCAAAGGCGGCCGGTTTCGCCAAAACTTGTTAGGCAAACGCGTTGATTACTCAGGCCGTTCGGTGATTGTCATTGGCCCGGAGCTAAAGTTGAATCAGTGTGGATTGCCGAAAAAGATGGCGTTGGTCCTTTTCGAGCCGTTCATCATTCGCCGCCTCAAAGATCTGGGATACGTGCACACGGTGCGCAGCGCCAAGAAGATGATCGAGCGCCAGACACCCGAGGTATGGGATATTCTTGACGAGGTGACAAAAGGCCATCCGGTGCTGCTGAATCGCGCACCGACTTTACACCGTCTGTCGATTCAGGCGTTTGAACCACAGTTGATCGAAGGTGAAGCCATTCGCATTCACCCGCTGGTTTGCACCGCTTACAATGCCGACTTTGACGGCGACCAAATGGCGGTGCATGTCCCGCTCTCAGTCGAGGCGCAGCTGGAAGCGCGTATGCTGATGCTCGCGCCGAACAATATTTTCTCTCCCTCGAGCGGCAAACCGATCACCACGCCGACCCAGGACATCACCCTTGGCTGTTCTTACATGACGCAAAATCCCCGGATAGGGAAAAAGGACGGCCATTTGCCGCTATTTGCAGAGCCGTTCGAGGTGGAATTCGCAATGGTCGAAGGCGCCATCAAAACGCATGACCGGATTTTGTTCAAGAACCCGGACCGCGGCTGCCAAACCAGCTTTGGGAATCCTGATTCCAGCGTAATCGAGACAACCGCCGGTCGCGTTGTTTTCAATCAAATTTGGCCCAAAGAACTTGGTTTCTTCAACAAGCCAGCGAGTAAGAAACAGCTCAGCGAGATCATTTGGCGGTGCTATCAAGTAGCCGGTCCAGCAGTGACAGTCGCCACGCTGGACAAGCTGAAAGAGCTCGGATTTCAGGAAGCGACCCGTGCGGGTATCTCGATCGGCATCGAGGACATGATCATTCCAAAACGAAAAGCGTCCGAGCTGGAGAACGCATACAAACAGGTCAAACAAGTGGACCAGCAATACCGTCGCGGAATCATTACTGACGGCGAGCGTTACAACAAGATCATCGATATCTGGACTCACGCTGGCGATCAGATTTCGAACGTCATGTTCCGCGAGATAGAGGAGAACCAGGGCCGCAAGGAGTACAATCCGATTTTCTTGATGGTCGATTCCGGCGCGCGTGGTAATCGCCAGCAAGTGCGCCAACTCGCCGGTATGCGCGGTTTGATGGCCAAGCCAAGCGGCGAAATCATCGAACGTCCGATCACATCAAATTTCCGCGAAGGATTGAGCGTGCTCGAGTACTTCATTTCCACTCACGGCGCGCGCAAAGGTCTCGCCGATACCGCGCTGAAAACTGCGGACTCCGGTTATCTCACCCGCAAACTCGTGGATGCGGCACAGGACGTCATCATCGTGACAGAAGATTGCGGAACGGTGAACGGCATCGTTGTCCGCTCTATCTATGAAGGCGACGAGGAAGTCGTCGATCTTGGCCAGCGCATCATTGGGCGTGTGAGCTGCGAAACAATCGCCGACCCGGTGGAGAAAAAGAAAAAGATCGTCAAGGCAAACCAGTATATCGACGAGAGGATCGCAGCCGAGTTACAGCGCATCGGTGTCGAGCAACTCAAGATCCGGTCGGTGCTCACATGCGAGTGCGGCCGAGGCGTGTGTGCCATGTGCTATGGTCGCAACCTCGCCACCGGCGACTTCGTTAAGCTCGGTGAGGCCGTCGGTATTATCGCCGCGCAGTCCATCGGCGAACCGGGCACGCAGTTGACCATGCGCACGTTCCACATCGGCGGCACGGCCAGCCAGACATTTAAGCAACCGATCATTAAGGCGAAGAACGACGGCACGGTGCAGTTCAATGATTTGCGAACCGTGCAGGCGCTCGACGGTAGTTGGATCGTGCTGAACAAGAACGGCTCTATTAGTGTGCACAACGAAGAAGGCCGCGAATTGGAGCGCTACAACGTCGTCATCGGCTCAGTGATTTCCAGAGAGGACGGTGAGCCTGTGAAGAAAGGCGAGACCTTTGTGCAATGGGACCCGTACAACGTGCCAATCCTCACCGATAAGGGCGGGAAGATCGAGTTCCGCGACATGATTGCTGGAGTAACAATCAAACGCGAAGTCGACGAAGCGACCGGTCTCATGGGCACAATGGTCATCGAGCACAAGGAAGACTTGCATCCGCAAGTCGTGATAGTGGATGACAAGAAGGAAGTGCTCGCCAGCTATTCAATTCCCGCTGGCGCTCACGTTATCGTCGAGGAAGGCCAGAAAGTGCGGGCAGGCGCGCTGCTTGCGAAAACGCCACGCAAAGTCGCAAAGACAAAAGACATTACGGGCGGTCTGCCGCGGGTTGCGGAATTGTTCGAAGCTCGTCGCCCGAAGGATGCCGCTGAAATCGCCAAAATCGACGGCGTTGTCGAATTGGGCGGAACCGTGCGCGGCAAACGCAGTTTGATTCTGAAAGATCCGGACACCGGCGCTGAGGAAGAGCATCTCATTCCGCTTACCAAGCACATCATCGTATTCAAAGGCGATTTCGTGAAGAAAGGCCAGCAACTCACTGAAGGCCCGATTGTGCCGCACGAGATTCTCGAGGTGTGCGGCCCGCAGGAGTTACAGGAACACTTGGTGAACGAAGTGCAGGAGGTCTATCGGCTCCAGGGCGTGGAGATCAACGACAAGCACATCGAGATCATCGTGCGCCAAATGTTGCGCAAGGTGAAGATCACCGATCCCGGCGATACTTCGCTGCTCTGGGGCGATCAGGTCGACAAACTCGACTTCGAAGAAGAGAACAAGAAAGTCGTCGAGAAAGGCGGCAAACCCGCGGAGGCTGTTCCAGTGCTGCTCGGCATCACCAAAGCTTCGCTGGAAACCGACAGCTTTATTTCTGCGGCTTCATTCCAGGATACGACGCGCGTGCTCACCGAAGCGGCTACGCTGGGCAAAATCGATAGACTGCGCGGCTTCAAGGAAAACGTGATCATGGGTCACTTAATTCCTGCCGGAACCGGGTTCCCAGAACATCGCCAGCTGAAGCTGGTGGAAAAAGGCGAGCCGGTTGGCGCGCCAGTAATGGAAGAAGTCGAACCGCAACCTGCGATCGGTTAACCCGAATTGCAGGGCGTCCGCCGCGGCGGACGCCATCTTACGGTTGGCGTTTCACAGAAACGCCCTACAATTTTCGCCGTGTCCATCGTCACCAAAACGGGCGACAAAGGCGAAACGTCGCTGATGTACGGACGGCGGTTATCAAAAGCCGACCCGCGTGTGGGGGCCTATGGATGCGTTGATGAGTTGAGCGCTGCGCTTGGCCTCGCACGCTCCATTGCGACTGATAATTTCCTTTCGGATCAAATCCTCGCAGCGCAACGAGATTTGATCATCGTGATGGGAGAGCTGGCTACGGCGCCATCCGACCACGAACGCTACGCCAAAGATGGCTTTCATCTCACTACAACAGAGATGGTCGATCGGATCACTTCGGTCGTTTTCGGTCTTGAGAAGGATAAATCGCTGTATCCCAAGGACTGGGTGGTGCCCGGTGGGACGCCGGTTTCTGCGGCATTGGATTTTGCTCGCACGATATGCCGCCGTGCAGAGCGTCAGATTGCCGCATTCGGCGCCCAAGAAAAAGATTTGAATCCAGAGATCTTACGTTATCTCAATCGGCTTTCCGATCTTTGCTGGGTGCTCGCGAGATACGCGGAAAAACCTCCGCAGCCTTCCAGCTAGCGGCGTATTGCTGTGAGGCGCCCTGGATTGCGCTGCAATCCGGCATCAAAAATTAGCAACCGTCCGGCAGCAGGTTTTTGCCGGACATGTTATGCATGGCCCGCATGAAATTTCTATCAGCTCTGGCCGCGTTTTTGTTTTGCGTTTCCAGTGCGAACGCGCATGAGGCGATTTTTGCCTGGACCTACACCACTGACCTTACACCAAAAGGACATGGCGAATTTGAGCAATGGATCACGCCGCGTTGGGAGAAGGAACACGGCAGCTATAGCGTGATTGATTTTCGTGAGGAGTTTGAATACGGCGTTACCGACGACTTTCAGATCGCGCTGTATCTGAATCACCACTACGTCTATGCAAACGACGACTTTCCGGTGGCAAATCCGGCCCATCCGAAAAAACGCTTGCCCGGTGTTTACGAAACCGGCGGCGAGGACGTGCACGCGGGACACGATCCCGCGACGCCGTTCGACAGTTACCACTTTAAATCGGTTTCGTTCGAATCGATTTATCGGCTGCTCAGCCCTTACAAAGCTCCGATAGGACTTGCGCTTTATTTCGAGCCGAGCGTCGGCGATCAGGAAACTGAGTTGGAGTGGAAGATCCTTCTGCAAAAGAATTGGCTGGAGGACCGACTCGTTTGGGCACTGAACATCAATTACGAACTCGAATTCGAGAAAGAAGAGGAGGGCGAGTGGGAACGCGACGGTGTGTTCGAGTGGTTCACCGGAATTTCGTATCGCTTCATCAGCAATTGGTCAGCCGGTCTTGAATTTTGGAACCATCATGAATTTGCCGATGCCACCGTGCACGAGCACTCGGCGTACTTTATCGGCCCGACGATTCATTACGGAGGCGAGCGTTGGTGGGCCACCATCGGTTTTCTTCATCAACTGCCAATCGGACAGGCTTTCACCCAGGACAACAAGGAGTTTGCCGCGCACGACGGTTACATTTTCGGTGACGAACACGAGGAATATTACGTGCGCCTGAGAGTCGGATTCAATTTTTAGCGCATGACGAAATCAGAATTCG
>QHOX01000050.1:0-1589 GCA_003219465.1 Verrucomicrobiota bacterium
CGAATAAATGAGGCGAGCTCTGTCAATTCGCGAGGCGAGAGCATTTCAACCGCGTTTTTGATCTCAGCAAGACCCATGCTCGGAGCATGACAGAGCCGAAGGCAATTTCAAGCGCGCGAAGGCGAGCCCCTCCCACATCCCCTAAAAACAAACCCAGCTACTTGCTGCCAAGTAGCTGGGTTGAATTAATTTAAACTAAACGAGCCGCGCTCGTTTATTGTGAATAGGTCAAGGGTTGACCAACACGCCTACGCCTGGGGCAGCAGGATCGCCAGCACTCGGACTTCCAACACCATCGGTAGCCTTAGCGCCCACTGAATTCTGGAATATCGTAGGGCTGGTCCAACCAGTAGCTGTGGCCTGGCCTACCCTATAGATTGCCGCGTCGCCGCCTTTCTTTATGGTGACGAAACCTTTCGTACCGTACGGAACGTCGGTTCCGTTGAGTGCCGTGTCGTAAATGTAGTTGTGGGTGGTACAAAAAATCGTCGTCGCCGGATCGACGTCCTGGTTCAGCCAAACTTTCAAGGCGGGTACCCCACCCTGCCCGCTTAGCGAGTCGATACCATTAGTGGTAGTGACCGTAGCGGTGTAATTGGCGCTGGGAGCATTCATCATCTTGATAGCGTCGGCACCTTTCAGGTAACCTTTGCCACAGAGCACATTCAGGTACCCTGTGGTGGTCGTTGGAAGAACAGGAAGATCGCCGGGCCACGCTGAAGTGGTGTCGCCGGTCGCCGAGCCGTCGTTCGACATTTGGAATTGAGCCAGGTAAAGCTGGCGCGCGTTGTTCATTGTGCCGGTCTGTTGAGCCTTGGACAGCGCCGAGGTTAACGCGGGCACTGCCAGTGCTGCCAGGATCGCGATAATCGCAATCACGACCAGCAATTCAATCAGGGTGAATGCTGAGAGGAATTTGTTTATTTTGATTTTCATTTGTGTTTTCTTTTCTGCGTTGTTCTGAGGGTTTTCTCAGAGGGTTTTCTGCGGTTCCGCCTTGGTCCCGCACTTGCGGGGCTTCGGCGGACATTTGTTCTGGGTTTTTGGTTGAGGTTTCTTCAGAGCCTTTTGGCTCTAAAGTTGCGCGTTATCGCAGGATTCACGGATTAAGTCAATACTTATTTTTTACTTTTTTGGGGGGCGGGTTTAACCACGAATGGACACCAATGCACACGAATTGGGGGAACAGCCGACCACGGATGGGGGATGACGAATGCGGGCTGGTCACCGATCATTCATCATGTTCCCTCGCTCCGCTACCGTGCATTCGGTGGGTTCCTCCATTTTGATTCGTGTCTATTCGTGTCCATTCGTGGTTACTTTTTGTACGCGGGAACTTCCGGCAGCTCTGGCGGGAGCAGGCCTTCCTCTTCTTCCTCGTTCAACGGCAGGCCTGCGGGCGTGACGATGCGCGCGGTGACGAAGATGACCAGGTTTTTCTTGATATGCTGATCGACGTTCGTTCGAAAGGCCCGCCCGATAAGCGGAATGTCGCCAAGGATGGGAGTCTTATCCTCGGTTTTCTGTACGTCTTCGCGCATCAAGCCGCCGAGCACCACCGTTTGCCCATCATAAACGCTGACGCTCGT
>QHOX01000050.1:1797-29883 GCA_003219465.1 Verrucomicrobiota bacterium
GTCTCCCAATCCTGAGGAGTCGTTGGAGCGACAACGACTGGCACAACTGGGTTCTGGCCGATGACGGTCGATGTTGTGCTGCTAATCGAGGGAACCTGCGGCGCCGAGTACGTCCTCGGGTAACGAAGTTCTCGGATCACTTCGATAATCGCGCGCTGGCCGCTCTTGGTCGTTACCTTTGGCGCGGAAAGCAGGTCGATGCCTTTTTTCTGGTTTAAAGCGCGGATCACAACTTGGAATTGCGGATTGGTGAAAACTCCGGCCACCCCAAAGATGCTTGGGGCGGCGCCAAGGGTCGAGCCCAAGCCCGGAACCAGGAGTGCGTCGAGCGCGTTCGCGCTGATGGCGAAATTGCCGCTGCGGTTTCCGGCTGTAACCGGGCCGCCACCGGTACCGTCGCCTGGAATTCCGGTTCCGGGGCCACCGACAGCACTTCCATTGGGATTGTTGAATGGAAAATTCGCTCCATCTACGGGCATGCCATTTCCAGCAGTTCCACCTGAACCAAAGACTTTCCCGTTCATTGAAAACGGCCCGAGCAGCCAATCGAACCCAAGTTCCTTGAGACTATTTTGGTTGATCTCGACAAACTTCGACTCGATCTCGACCTGCTTCGGCTGCGACGCGTTCGCCTGGTCAACCAAGGCGTCCACCATCTCCAGATTGTCCTGCGTGTTGCGAACGATCAGCGTTCCGCTATGCGGCCAAAACGTTGCGCTCGCGCCGGGCGGAAACGAGACGCCCATGCTCCTTAACATCGTTATCGCGTCTTCTCTACCGACCAGCTGACGATCGTTGTTCAGGCTCGGTCGTGTAATCGCAGTGCCCGACACCAGGTTCGATTGACTCGTCGCACCCGCACCGGTTCCAACACCGGAAGCGGACTGAAAACTTACCGCCTCCTTCTCAACCTCCTTCTCCGCGACCGGAGCTGGCTGTGCATTTCCCTGACCTTGGCCACCGCCACCAGACACGCTAGTCCCCAGATAATAGCCGACGTCCAGTGGCCCGCCGAAGAATTCCGGCGGCACGCGATATCGCTTTGTGATCAGATCATTGCTCTGTTCGCTGAGCGGGATGAGAGAGACAGCATATGGTTCCACCTTGACCTTCAACCCAGCCTGTGCGGCGACGTACCGGAGCGCTTCGCCGAGTGGAATGTTATCCAGCGTGACAGTGATACGAGCGCCGGACGGGCCTGATACTACCGGTACTGGCGCGACTCCAGGGGATCCGCCTGGAGCACCCTGGGCCGGTGCGCCTGCCGGCGGACCTTGCGCAGGTGCACCGGCCACGGGAGAGCCCGCGCCCGTTGGCGGGGGCAGCACTGGCAGTGAAGGCTGCGCGATTTGTCCGAGAGGAACAAGCCGCAGCACGATGTTCACGCCTTGTCCTGAAGGATCGTTCTCGGCTGCTTGTTCCCGCAGAAAATCGATCGCTTCGCGAATCGTGGTGTCGCGAAATTCGATGTGCGGAATAATGATGCTATTCAGCTTGTTAGTCATCTGCGCGGTTCCGCGTAATTCGCCCCCCCGCCCCTTGTTGTCAGCGACCGGGCCCACAGCGCCGTATTTTCTGACTGGTTGCTGCCAGGCTTCCTCCACTTTCCAAAGCTGACGGGCGCGCGACTCATTATAGGCTTCTTCGCCGTATTGATATTTGGTGTTGTCGATTTTTTCCTGTCCTCTGCGCGCCGCCGTGTTGTACGGGTCGAGCGCCAGCACTCGGTCGTAGCTTTTCATCGCCTTGTCGTACTGGCCGGACTGATAATACCCGTCGGCTTCGGCGAGCAGTCGTTTCACTTCCTCGACTTTGTTCACGAAGGTCGCGTCCACCGTTTTGTTGAAGTAACCGGGCTGCCGCAAATTCGCGAAGAGTTCCTGCGCCTTGCGGCAGTTCGGGTCGTAACGGTTTAAGATTTCACTCAAGATCGCTTCGGCGCCCGCGTAATCGCCCTGCGCGATCCGCGCTTCGGCCAAAACGACGCCGCTTTTGCAAACGCCTTCCGCCGCTTCGTCATGCGCTCTCCCGGAGACGACTGCATCGGGCAGGTAGCTGACGGCAGTTTTAAATTCCTGGTACGCGACGGTGTAATTTTTCGATCTCATCGCGGACTTGCCCCGCGCCAGCGCGGCTTCGCCTTCCGGTATGCCAGCCTGACGCCGCTGCACTTCGCGGTCGGCAATGCTGTCGGCGTTTTGCGCAAACGCGGTGGCGCAGATTAGAAAACAAATCGCGACGGCCGCAGGCCCGATTCGATTATGGGGCGTTTTTGTGAAACGCCACGGCGTCTGACACAGACGCCCTACAAGAGGCGGGACGACTGCAACGGTTATTACGTTCTGGGTGATTTTCATTAACCTCACTGGTTCCTTTTCTGTTTGGTTATCTGTGCAATCCGTGTCCATTCGCGCCGATTCGTGGTTAAACCGCACGAGCGTCGCTGGCTGCACATTGACGCGCTTTTACTTGATCCCTTCTACGGAGATCAAGGAAAATTTCTTAAGATTTTCGGGAACGGAGAACCACGGATTGCACGGATGGCACGGATTTGGGAGCGCACGCGCCTCGCGTGTACGCTTCGGCGCCCTCGCCGAAACAACTTCTTTATTCCATAGACGAGTCCAGAGAGGTCACGAAGAGTAGAAAGAGTTCCGCAGATTGCACAGATTCACGCAGATTCGGCATTCGGACGTCATCATTCCTTCGTCATTCGACATTCGGACTTCGCCATTTCCAAAACATCCGTGATATCCGTGCAATCCGTGGTTCTCCCTGTAATTCGTGTCCATTCGTGTAAATTCGTGGTTAAGGATTCTTACGGCGCCGCGAAACCGATCTCGATTGGCGCACCCGGGTTTTGCGTGTTCACGATCACGGCCTTGTCGGATCGCACATCAATGAGCTTGTACGTCCGGTTCCCTTGAGCGGTTGCAAGAGGAAACTCCTGGTCTTTGCGCACTTGAAAATCCTTCCGGCCGCCCCAGCTGTAAACGAACGTCGCGACGGATTGCGGTGAGGTGGCGACTTGTCCTTTCACGAGGATGAGCTGCGCGTGATTCTGCTGGTGTTCGAGCAGTAACTCCGATACGTCCATCTTCATGCCGTACTGATTGCGCTCCTTTTTCTCTGTAAATTTTACGATTTTGAAATCGGTGCCACGGATGACATCGCCGACTTTCAGGAATTGCGTCGGCTCGCTTTCGTCGATGCTGTTGATGCCGAACTTGTCTCTAGTGCGGGAGGCAAAGATGTATCGGAATGGTTCCTCGGTGGCGGACACTAAACGTAATTTTGTGGTGTAATCAGGGTGCGACTCGGCCTTGGTGGGATCGGTGTTGCCCTGCCATTCGTCGAGATTAGTGAACCCATCCTTGTCGGGGTCCTGCTCAAGAGCATCGGCGTCTTCGATAGGCAACGCGTACTTCTCGAACCACTCGTTAGGCACCGGCGCATGCACCTGCGTGTTTTGCAGCGTCGCCGGCATGCCGTCGGGGCCAATAAAATGTTTTTCCGGAACAAAGAGCCCGGAGCGCGTGCTGGCTTTCCATTGCCCCGGGTTGTCGAGCTGCTCCGCGGCGCGATCAAGCTCGACGGCGACCGGCGGCTGCGAGGCCGTTTTCGGCGGAACTGCCGGCGGAGTGATAAGGCGATTGTTAAACTGAATGGCGCTCCACCAAATCGCGACGGCAGAAATGAAAAGCAAAACCGCCGCAGCCATCAGCACCGCGCGATCGTAATTCGCCTTAAGCCAGTCAATTGCTTTTGCCATGATCAAACGAAAGAACCACGGATTACACGGATATCACAGATAGGAAGAATCAGACATGAAGATCAACTGGCACGCGTTCCTCCGTCTCTTGCGTACGCAATACGCGTTTCCATTCCAAGCGTGCATTCTTGAAATTGATCAGAAGCGCAAGATCCAATCCGGTAATATTTAAATACCCGATCATTTGAGCCACATGCGTTTCTGTGAAACATGCAACGACCTTGGGATCAACGATCACAGCGTTATCGACAATTAAATCGGGAACGGGGTTCCCAATTAATTCACCGCGATAAGAGACCGGAAACGAACGCTGCACTGAAACGACTAGTCCGCGGCGCTTTAATTCTATAATCAGTGCACGTTCATAAAGTTTTTCGTCGAATCCTGGTTTGAGTTCGTTGAGTACTTCCATCGCCGCACCAATGATCTTGCCACTTACCTCTTCGTGAATCATCTGCTGATCCGTGTCAGCCGTGTAATCCGTGGTTGAAATCAAAACATAAATCTCAGCATCTCGATCGTGGCGGAGACTTCGATGTGTTCGTTGCCGACGATGAAATTTAGCGCGCCCGCGCCTTGCTGGCCGGGAGATGCTTGCGGGCTCGGGGCTGGCGTGGGCGCTGCGGTTCTCTCACGCGGCGGGCCTTTGTCTTTTTCGTTGCGCACGTAGAGCGTGCGAATGACAAAGAATTGGCCGGCGGAACTTGTAATCTCGTTGACGGCCTTTCGAGCGGCACCGGGCGCAGCTTTGAAAGAGATCTCAACCACGTTTCGCTCGATCAATTTCGGCGTGGGCGTGCCGCCCTGTTTCGCGGCTGCGGCTCCTGTTTGTCCAGGAGATGGTGTCGGTGTTGGCGATGCTCCGCGTTCTTCCGCCAACGGACGACGGCGGAATGAGGTAATGCTATCCACTTTTGCGTCGAGCAAAATGTTGATCAGGATCTGGACTTGCGAGAGTTCCTGTCCAAGCAACGCCGCTACCGCTGTGCTCGGCATAGTCCGGGCGAACTCATCGAAGCCGAGCTGAAATCTGTCGGGCAACTTTACATTGTTCGTGCGCGCCCGCTCCCCCGCGGCGAGGGTCGCCTGGCGCAGGCGCGACTGGAATTCGTTAGGCGCAAGAGGCGGCGCCGGAGCGACCTCGGCTTTTAGCTCGTCTTTGAATTTGCCGAGCGTAGCGTCGTACTTCTCAAGGTAGCCCTGCAATTTCCGGTAATTCGCGTCGTTTGGAAACGGATTGAGACTCTGCAAGCGGTTTCGCTCTGCTGTGACCTGGTCGAACGTTTGCTTAGCCTCGCTCCAAACACTCCATCTCCAGTAAAGCAGTGCCGCGCCGAATAAGATGCAAATCCCCGAAGTAACGAGAAGCACGCCGAGCGCCAGATTTTGCTGAAACCATTTCATGGAACTTTTGAATCAGGAAAATAGGAGTCGAGGAAATGGGATTTCTGACATAAAAGGCAAAGCTGCGAAGGTAGCAGCAAGCGAGTCGGGAGCCGAGCGAGTTTCAACCGAAGGGGATTGGCACACAGGGTTTCCTGCGTTCCTGCTTTCCTTATTGGATCCTTTCATGGCGTTTTCACCGGTTTGCGAAGGGTAAGCTGAAGCTCAAACGGGAACGCCCATTCGGTGTCGTTCGGGACCATGTTAGATTTTACGAAGCGGTCGGGCGTCATCACATCAATGACAAAGAGGGGCGAGTTCGCCAGATTCCGGAGGTAATCAACGACGATTTCCTGCTGTTTGGGGTTCCAGAGGTACAGGCCGCGCACGTTAATCCCGTCGATTGCGCTTGCAGGGGTAGTCGCACCCTTCGGTATCGGGCTAACTGGCGTCGACGGCGGAGGAGTGTATGCGCTTTCCGCTGCGCGCTTTTCAGAGACGCCTAACAGTTTTCCACCGGAAGTCGCGGCAAGCTCCGTGATCCAAATGTCTGATTCGGGCAGACGCGAGTTTAGCTGTTCCAGAATCTGCGGCCAAAAATTGCGATCATTCACAGCCGTGATCAGTGGAGTGGCGGTGTTGTCAAGCGCAGTGATTTGCTTCTTAAGCTTGTCCAACTGCGCTTCGGCCAGGTGCATGGTGTCGTTCTTCTGGCCGAGCATCTCTGCCGTTTGCTTCGCGACCTGCGCCGCGCGTGTGTAGTAAGCCGACCAGCCCAGCAGCGCGAGCAGAATGCAAGCGGCTGCAGCGATGAAGAATATCCGGCGTTTTTCCAAGTCGTGCCTTCGAACGACGCTCACTGGCCGCAGGTTCAATTCCATCGGACAAACAGTGACGCTGCGCAGCGCCAGCCCAACCAATTCACCTAACAAATGTGCGGAACGCGCCACGTCCTGCATCGGCGCCGATTCGGCAACCGTCACGTTTTGCAACGGATTGAAAAACTCGATCGGCACTTGAAATTTCTCGTGAAAGAACTCGCGCATGTAGGGCATTCCAGCACTGCCGCCACACAGGAAAATGCGAGCCGGGCGATTTCCCTGCTGTTGGGCGCGGTAGTGCGTGATGGAACGCATCAATTCTGCGTGCAGACGGGTCATGGTGCTGCGCGCGAGCTTCGAAACCCGCGCAACGTTGGGATCGGCAGGTTCGGCATAAGCGCCACCCAGCCCTACAAAGCCATCCCGTTTCTTGCGAGTTTCCGCTGCGGCGAATGATTCATTAAACTCCCGCGCAATCGCAGCAGTGATCGCACTACCGCCGAGGGGAATGCTGCGCAAAAAAAATCTCCCGGGTTCGATGAACAGAACGTTGGTAGTGCGCGCGCCGATATCCAGCAGCAGCGAGCACTCGGCAAACTCGGGGTAGCTGTAGCGAAAGGCGTTGTAGAGGCCCATGGAAGCCACACCAACAATTCGGGTCCGCAATCCGGTTTCTTCGACGGCGTTGTTGCTTTCGTCGAGCAAGTCGCGCTTGATCGCGACGATCACGACTTGAATTTGTTCGCCCAGTCCGCCGCCGACAAGCTGGTAATCCCAGACAATTTCGTCAATTGGGAATGGAACATTTTGTTGTGCCTCGAATGCGATAATTTTGTCGATCTTTGCAGCGTCGAGCCCCGGCAATTTCACAAAGCGCGCAAAAACGGATTGTGAAGGGACTGCGTAATTCACAGGCCCGTGATGAATTTGCATTTCGTGCATCATTTCGCGCAAAACGGCGGGCGTTTCGTGCAGCGCGAGGTGCGCGTCACGACGCTGGCCGGTCTCAGGATCGAGGGGCGTTTCGCGCAACCGATAATTTACGAGGACCAGACCGCCGCGGATCGCTCGAAATTCCGCGAGACCGATCGTTTGAGATCCGAGGTTGAGAGTGATCAGGCGCGCCGGTCCGGGCATGGCGTTAAAGCTCTAAATCGCAATTACAAAATGCCCAAACCAAAATTCAAGTGTGAAATCTGTAGGCGACCGGCCGGGTTTCATTAACACCGGCCTTCAAGCCGGTGCACATGCGTTGTACTCCATAAAGAGGTCATTTCAACGGCTTACCAAAGCACCGTTATTGCCTAACGCGCAAAATTTCAGATCGTTTCGCCATTGCGCGTTGCATCGCCTCGTTCCCTGGTTCAACTTCTCTGGTTTTTTTGGTCGTGAATCGACAAAAAGGGGAAACAGGTCGAGCGGAAAGTTTGGCGTAAGGAGCACCGAAGGGATTAAAGATGAAACTTACAGGAATCGATGCAGCCAAATCCAAAGAAGGCGAACTTGCGTTTCGAACCGAGCCGCCGATGACCGAAAAGGTTTTACAAGAGTTACCAAATGTTTGGATCCTCGGTAGCGAATTCGGTATTGATGGCGACTTACTAGTTTGGCGTGGTGGTTCCTATCCTGAGAGAGGCTTTCCACAGCAAGTCGAAATATTTCTCACTGAAGCGGAGAATGCGGTAAAGGCGAAGAAGACTGGAGACAAAAACCAGCATCAGGCGTTCTTGAAAAAAGTCTCGGAGCAAACCGGCTTTCGCTTGGTTTAGAGTCCGCTGCCGAATCCGCCAAGCTGACGGGCGATTTGAGATTCACAGCGTGACGCTATTTCGCATGAACGACTCGGATAATTACTGACAACCTCCAACGAGCCGCTTGGAATTGCGGCTGTACCTCAAGTACAGATCACGAGGGCCCACAATTTTGGGTTGTGGCTGCAGAGTGCGATTTGATGCGGGCAAAATTGACTCATTTTGATTGCATTGGCATCAGACATTGAATCATAAGAAGCGCCGGGATTGCATCCGTGATTTACTCATACAAAAGTCGGCCGAACGGCAGCGCGTGCGAGATTAGATGAGCGTGCCGCGCTAATCCTTAGCCATCCCTTGGCTCTTGAGCAGCCGTCTTCGCTAACCTTGTGTCCAGGACTTATCAGAAACGTATCCGTTCGAAAAGTCGATCATGACCATAGCGCCGCGGTGCCAGTAAATCCAACTGTCGAACTCTCCCAAGTCTTGCAGTCCCATCTCGCTTTTCATTTCGGTTGGCTTTCCGAGAATCTCTTCCACCTGGGTTTCCGTCATGCCGTTGTGAATCCTCTCGTAGTTCTGTCTCGTCACTTTTGACTTAAACGGCCATGCGCGCGCCGCAGGCCCGGGCATGGCTAAAATGAGCACGAGAAGAAGGGCAAGACGCGCGAATGTCTTCATCTGCTCCGCCCTTTCATTGCCCATGAAAAGCTCCCTGCGTTTCTGGAACTTGCAGCAGCGGTGCGGATTTTCAACCAGAGGCTTTCTTTACTGATCCTGAAAAGCGCCCCATTTCATGGGCGATCCGTACTTCCCTCGACGGAAATCATGCGGCGTTACGAAGATAGAGAACAAGGTCATGGCGGTGTCCGCTGGGGTAAGGTTCCCGTTGATTTTGAATCCATAGTCAGGCGCAAAATTCATAATGCGCTGATCGGACCGAGTCGTCGCGAAGCAACGGCCGGGCTTTCCACCCGATCCGCGTGCTGCTGCTTCGGCGTCGCGCGTCCTACCGCGAAAAAGAATACGCGCGAAGCTTCGGTGAGCTGCCGTTCCAATTGTCGAACGCAGCGCCGGCTGTGATCTGGAATTTATCGTTGGCGGCCTGGCCCCACACATAGCTCCCAACGTAATCCCCGCTGCTTTTGCCGCTCCACTGGCCGTACATGAACCCGACTTCGCCGGTGTAATATACCTGATTCAATGGCGAACTGATCATCTCTCCAGGCAAATCTTTTCCATCCGCTGCAAGATTTTCCGGACGAGAATTCGAACTGGCGCTTGGTTTCCTGACGGGCACGGGCCCGACATCGCTTGGAGCCAAATATGTAACGGGAAAGAGGCCGAGGGGTGCCATTCCGATTTGCACGAGCGCACTCTCGCTAACCAGTTGCGCGCCATCCGACCAGGCTCGCACCGGGCCGTTGTGAAGCAGAAGGGAATTGTTGGAGCCGTTGAGAATCTGCGGTCGGTAAATGCTAAGATTGGAAACTGCATCGAGCGGCGTCACAGCGGATGCAACGAGGCGATGGTGCGCTGACCCAGAATGTTTGGCCTGCTGCGCTGCGAGCGGGAGACAAACACCGAACAACCCAAGCGCAAGGACGAGCGCACCCCTAGACATGGGAGAATTCAAAACCAAATCGCAGCAAACGCCAGTAAATATTTTGCGCAAGCGCCCGTAATTGGTTAGATCGTTACATCGTTACATCGGGTGCTTTTTGCAAGCTTTGAACATTTTTAACCTTTTAAACGATGTAACGATTCAACGCTTCAACGGTTTAACGAATCTTTAAAATAGTCGATCGTCTTTTTGATTCCCTCATCGAACTCAACTCGCGGTTCCCAACCCAGAATTTCTTTTGCGCGAGTGATGTCCGGTTGCCGCACCTTCGGGTCGTCCACGGGCAACGGTTTATATTCGATTGTAGATTTCGTACCCGTGATCCGGATGATTTCCTCTGCAAACTGTTTGATAGTCATCTCGCGCGGATTACCAAGGTTGACCGGTTCGTGGAAATCACTCATCGCAAGCCTAAAAATTCCATCGATCAAATCGGACACGTAACAAAATGAGCGAGTCTGCGACCCGTCACCGAACACGCTCAGTGGCTGGCCACTTAATGCTTGCCCGATAAACGCCGGCACGACGCGGCCGTCGCGCAGCCGCATCCGCGGGCCGTAAGTGTTGAAGATCCGAACGATTCGCGTGTCCACGCGATGATAGCGGTGATATGCCATGGTCATCGCTTCCGCGAACCGTTTCGCCTCATCGTAAACGCCGCGCGGCCCGATCGGGTTTACGTTGCCCCAGTAGTCTTCCTTTTGCGGATGCTCCAGAGGATCGCCGTACGCCTCCGACGTCGAAGCGAGAATAAACGCGGCTTTTTTGTCCTTGGCCAGCCCCAGCGTGTTGTGCGTGCCGAGCGCGCCAACTTTGAGCGTCGGGATCGGCAGTTCCAGATAATCGATCGGACTGGCGGGCGACGCGAAGTGAAACACGTAATCGATCTGTTGTTCCGGCAGAAAAATGAAATTCGAGACGTTATGCTGGACGAACCGGAAATGCTCGTTGCCAGCGAGATGTCCAATGTTCGCCGTGTTACCGGTGATCAAATTATCGATTGCGATGACGCGATGACCTTCTGCCAAAAGCCGGTCCACCAAATGCGAGCCGAGAAAACCTGCGCCTCCAGTGACGACCGAAACTGGCTGTGAATTTTTGGCCATTGCGGATGTCTTCTAATCGCTGCCGCGCAGGTTTACCAGCAGGAAGTCGGGAAGATGGGAGCTCCCATTTTCAATCCGTCCGCCGCACCTCTACTCCCACCACGCAGACGTCGTCATCGAATGTTTCGCGTTTTGAGAATTTGCGAATCTCCTCCAGGACACGAGTGAAGAACTCTTCTGGCGGCGAGGCTACGTGACGGTTGACCGTGGCATGAAACTGCTGCTGGCTGAAAGAGTCTCCATCTGGCCCCTCAACTTCGAACAGTCCGTCCGTGAACAGCATAATCAGGTCGCCTGTGGCCATCGAGCGCGCGGCGGTTTTGGTATCGCGCCGACGGAAAAATTCCCATAGCAGGTCCAACTCTCCCGTCGCTCTCAAGTTTTTCAGCCGGCGCTGAGCGTTGCCGAATGTGAAGTGCGCAGGGGTGCCCCGCGTTGGCGAATCGAAGCTGCGCGTTGTTGACATCGGCGACGAGATAAAAGCATGTGGCAAACATCGTCGTGTGCGCCTGCTTGAGAATTTCGGCAAGCGCGTGGTTGACGCGGGTGAGCAATTCGCCTGGATCACTGGTGACCTGCGCCTCTTCTTCAACCAGTGCGCGAATCATACTGGTGATCAGCGCCGAGCGCACGCCGTGCCCCATAACATCGCAGATGAAAACGCCAGCGGCCTTTTCACCGACGGAAAACACGCTAAAAAAATCGCCGCTTACGTCACCTGTCGGAAAGTACAGACTCAGGAAACGGAGCGCGCTTTCGTCATCTGAGACGTCCGCCGGCACTGTGGGAAACTGCTGCGGCAATAGCGCCAACTGGAGTTCGCGGGCCATGCGCAGTTGCTCGGCTATCTGTTGATTTTTCTGGCGCAACTCCCGCGTGCGTTCCTGCACGCGAATCTCGAGTTCCGCATTGAGAGCGCGCAGTTCCGCCTGAGCGAGGTTGCGCGCTTCCTCAGCGCGATCGATCCGGCCGCCAATCGCCATCGATAACCCGGAAATGATCCAACCAATCAACCCTGCAAAAGCCACAGCACACAGCGCGGCGACCAGCGCGGGATTCGCCCGCCAATGCTGGAGCAGCGTGGTATTGATATAACCGTTGATCAGCGAGGCGGCTACGATCAACGGTACGAAAGTGCGCAACAGCAGTGCCCGCGTTGAATCGCCGTGAAACATGCGCAGCGGCCATTGCTCGGCGCCTGCGGCTATGACAATGGCAGCGCCGCACAGCAGAAACGCGCATGCCGTCGAAAACGCGACCGGGATGACCATCCCCCGTAGAGCAGCGGCGTGCCGTAACAGTATCCCGTCAGGACGATAGCCGCGACCGCAGTCGCTACTGCGCCGAAAACGCCTGCCCATTTTTGCAGACAAGGATGCGCAAGCACAAACAATCCCGCCGCGGTGAAAATAAAATTCGCGGCCGTGATCGGGGACATGCGTCCAGTCGGCACCGCGCCAAATCTGCCTGGGTTTCGAACGAACCAGGCGTCAATGCCAAAATTAATTCCACCAAGAAACTCCGCCAGCTTTGCGCAAGCGACTACCAATACGATTACGGAGAGCAGCCACGCGCCGCGGCGCAGAACTGGTATTGTTAGTTGCTGGATCAGACCGACACCAATAAGCGAAAAGCAAAGCGCCGTGCTCGGCGCCATGGGAATGTATTTGGCGCGCACGCTCGCGAGGATGGAGAATCCTGTGGTCCAGCCTGCAAGCGTGAGCAAACCGAGGAGAATAGCGAGCGACGCGCAGACTAACGGCAGGAAGCGGGAGGAACTCCTGGATATTTCCATCGGTTGGCAGTTTGCCGAAACATCGAAACCTGTTCAACATTCAAGCCCATGCGCATTTTGTCCGGTATCCAGCCCAGCGGTGCCCTGCACATCGGCAATTATTTTGGCATGATGCGGCCTGCCGTCGCGCTGCAAGCCGAGGGCGAAGCGCTTTATTTCGTGGCCGATTATCATGCGCTCACGAGTCTGCGCGACCCTGAAATGTTGCGTGCAAACAGCCGCCGCGTCGCACTCGACTTTCTGGCCTGCGGACTCGATCCGGAGCGCGCGACGCTGTTTCGGCATTCGGACGTGCCGCAGGTGACGGAACTCGCCTGGATTTTATCAACACTAGCGCCCATGGGATTGCTTGAGCGGGCGACCTCGTACAAGGACAAACTCGCCCGCGGTATGAGCGCAAATGTTGGACTGTTTAGCTATCCGATCCTAATGGCGGCGGACATTTTGATTTACGACAGCGATGTCGTCCCAGTCGGAAAGGACCAGAAACAGCACATCGAAATCACGCGCGATCTCGCGGTGAAGATGAACGAAACCTACGGGCAGATTTTTAAGTTGCCCGAACCGCGTATTCAGCCTGCCGCCGAAACCGTGCCCGGTATCGACGGCCAGAAAATGAGCAAGAGTTACGGTAACAACATCGACATTTTCGGCGACGAGAAAGAGATGCGAAAAAGGGTGATGAGCATCGTGACTGATTCAACGCCGGTCGAGGCTCCGAAGGACCCGGCGACTTCGACAATTTTCAAGCTCTACTCGCTATTCGCCTCCAAGAATGAAATCGCAGACATGCGCCAACGATTTGTAAAAGGCGGTACTGGCTACGGCGATTTTAAGAAGCAGTTGTTCGAAAAACTCTGGGAATACTTCACGCCGATGCGCAAACGCCGTGAAGAAATTCTGAACGACAAATCATATATCGACGATGTCCTCGTCCGCGGCGCAAAGCGCGCCAACGCAATTGCTGATCAAGTCATGGAGCGCGTCCGCAAAGCAGTCGGCCTGCGTTAGCGATTCCTCAACAGCCGTTTCGGGGCAGTGTTGCGCCACGCTGCCGTGAGCGCCTTGCGTACGGTCTCGATCTTCACCGCCGGCAGACAAATGTTTGTGCTTCCTTGCCGGCCCCAGGCGCCTTTGACCAATTTGAAAACGCCTGGATTGCTCCGGACAAATTCTTTTTGCTCGTCCCGCGGTAGCTTAACCATTCCCGAGTCCTTGTTGGGATATCCGAGCGTCGCGAAAATTTTTCCGCCGACACGAAAATCGGGATGACGCATGTGAGCCGATTCAATCACTTCCGGAAAACTCAGGGCCAGTTTGCGAAATTCATTTGGGGTCATGACGTCCGAATTCTGTTAGGCTCGAGCAGTTGTTCGGTCTAACATCAGCTGCCTTAGAAAAAGAAAAAGCGGCAACCCAAATGAGACACCAACGACCAATGTTCCAATACTGGGCAACCAGAGAAGCTGCACTCGCAAACGTTTCCCTTCGCTTTGAATAAACCCGAGCAGCACGATTGCGGAAACGATCACGTCCATCGCAAAGAACATGCTAATCCGGCTGGCGAGCAATTCACGAAACAACAACCCAACATTCAACCCATGCTCCACTAGCCATGGCACGAATTGTGAGTACGGGATGACAAATCCGAGCACAGCGAAAATCAGGTACACGTGTCGCGTTTTCATGAACGGAGATGATGCCATGCGGCGCCAAAATCCGTCGAGCAAGTTCACGTCTATTCTGTTACGATCGGCCCCGTGACAATTCTCCGCATTCGCGTCGTTCCGAATGCCAAGATCAACAGTGTCGCAGGCCAGCACTGCGGCGCAGTTAAGATCAAACTGCGCGCACCGCCGGTCGAAGGAAAAGCAAATGCAGCGCTGATCCGTTTTCTCGCCGAGCAATTGAAACTTCCTCGGCATGCCATCGTGCTGCAACGCGGTCACAGATCGCGCGACAAACTGATTCAGATAGATGGCTTAACCGCGGAAGATGTGCGCACGCGAATGCGCGCGAGAGATTGAGAGAAGGCTAAATACGCGCAGCTCGATTTGGAATGTGCTGAGTCGCACGTAAAGTGATTACGTGACTGAAGAAGACCGAGACGAACAATTTTATCGAGATACTGAAAGCGTAGCCTTTGCCAAGCTGGACGATCATCAGTTGTCGCTGCTTGAACCCATTGCACAGCGGCGCAACCTGAAGCGCGGCGACGTTCTTTTCAAGGTCGGCCAACGCAATCTTGGCTTGACGATTGTTCTTCGCGGCGAAATAGACGTTTTCGAACAGCGCGACGGCACAGAGTACGTTCTGGCAACCGCGCACGAGCGCGATTTCATCGGCGATGTGTCGATGTTGCAAGGCACATCGGCGCTGGCAACGGCGCGGATTACATCCGATGAAGCTGAGATATTGCATGTGCCTGCGTCTGAACTCCGGCGTGCTCTCGCTGAAATTCCCGCCGTCAGCAAAACAATCGTTGACGCATTGATCATGCGCCGTCGGCGACTGCGTCGCGACCGCGAGTTCGCTGGTTTTCGTGTATTAGCGCAAAGCGATGACCGATATGGCCACCAGATTGATGATTTTCTGGACAAGAATCACGTTCCGCATCGATTCATCGACTTCGCCAGCGAACAAGGCCAGGGGCTCAGTCAACGTCTTCACCTAACGAGTCGCGATTTGCCCACGTTGATCGCCGCAACCGGATCGCCGCTACGCCGGCCATCGTTGCGCGAAGTCGCTCAGGTCGCCGGACTTCTTCGTCCGCTGGCGCGCGAAAACGAGACCGAGATCCTGTCCGATCTGACCATCGTCGGTGCTGGACCCGCTGGACTGGCCGCGGCGGTTTACGCCGCCTCGGAGGGATTGAACACGGTCATTCTGGAAAGTTACGCGCCCGGCGGACAGGCCGGCTCCTCCTCGTTGATCGAGAATTTCTTCGGATTTCCAACCGGAATCAACGGCGGATATCTGACATGGCTCGCTCAGCTTCAGGCGTATCGATTCGGTGCGAAATTTTCAACACCGTCACAAGTGCTCTCTCTCAACTACAACGGCGATAGCGAATACCGCGCCTGCATTGAAATCGAAGGTTGTCCCGCGACTCTGCGGGCAAAAGCCGTCCTGATCGCGACCGGCGCGGATTATCGGCGGCTCGAAGCCGAGAACCGTGAACGGTTCGAAGGCGTCGGCGTTTATTACGCAGCAACCGCGCTCGAAGGTCAGATTTGCCGAAACGAAACAGTGGTTGTCGTCGGGAGCGGTAACTCCGCTGGGCAAGCAGCGATGTTTCTGTCCGACGGCGCAAAGAAGGTACTGCTCGTCATCCGTGGCGATGACATCACCAAGAAAATGTCCGACTACCTCGCGCGTCGCGTACAGGCGCAGCCCAACATCGAAATTCTTTATCGCACCGAGGTCCGGAAAATGTTCGGCGACCAAAGACTGGAGCAGGTCGAGTTGGAAAACGCAAAAACGGGAGAGCGCCAGACAGTCAAAACGCCGGCGGTTTTTTCGATGATCGGTGCTCGCCCGTGCACAGAGTGGTTGCCCCCGGAAATCGAGCGAGACGAGAAAGGATTCATCAAAACCGGCGCGGATGTCGCCGAAGCACCAGCGTGGCGCGAAAACAAACGGCGCCCCGCTCCGCTCGAAACCAGTCTCCCCGGGATTTTTGCAGCCGGCGATGTCCGCTCCGGATCAGTTAAGCGCTGCGCCGCGGCCGTTGGTGAAGGCGGAATGGCCGTCGCCGGAATCCACATGAGCCTCGCGTCGCGACGTAACGGGTCACCAAGCAAAACATCACAACAGCGAACGAATCGTGGTTAACCGAGGCTGCTCTCATCTCGACGCAATCGAACAGGTCAAACATCCAAAGCGTTTGGAATGCGAGGAGTGTGTGAAGGTCGGTGCGTACTGGGTTCATCTGCGCACGTGCCAGACATGTGGAGTGACGCTGTGCTGTGACAGCTCGCCAAACCGGCACGCCAGCAAACATGTGCGCGCGGTCGGCCATCCGGTGATCGCTTCCGCGCAACCCGGTGAGCACTGGTTGTACTGTTATCCAGACGATGCTTTCGCTGAATATTGAGCAGAGATCGGCGTGCGCGATCGCATCAGTTGTACACAACTGAAGATCTCATCTCCGCGGATCGAAATAAGCATTGACACCTGACGGCCTGCCCAGCATACGGGAGGAAAACAACCAAGGACGCGCCTCTAACAGAGCTCGCTGACGTTGCCTGCGCGAATCTCGAATAAGGTCGCGTTCAACCTGAGATAGAAAGAACAATCATCATCATGAAATCAGTTACGATTATTATCGCCGTCACATTGTTCAGCTCGTTGCCGGTGCCGTTGGTTCACGGACAGACATCCCCAAAACCCGCCGCAGGCGAAAAGTCCGCAGCGGTCGCAGGAGCTAGCAAACGGACCGACGTTTATCACGTCCATTTCACCAAGGCGGCGCTCGGCAAAGCCGCGCAACTGGGTGATTGGCTCAAAACACCCGATCCCAACAACCCAATGCCCGATCATTTTATCGTCCTTCGGCATCAGGACGGCGATGCGTGGGATTACGTGGTCATTACGCATCTCGGACCAAAAGCGACTGTGGAAGCTGCTGGCACGGCTGTGCCCCCGGACAAACGCGACTTGAGTGCGTGGCACACCGACACATTTGTGAACGGTCCTTCGTGGGAGGACTTCACGCGGGCCATGGGCATCGACGCGGGCTCGAAATCGAAGACGACGGGCTCAGTTTACTCTGTCTCTTATTATCGCCCTGCTCCCGGTCATCGCGAGCAATTGGAAAAAATGATCGGGGAAGTGCCGAGCGCACCCAGCGATACGACTGTCGGCAACGTGTTGATGCAGCACCTGGAAGGCGCCAATTGGACGTTCCTCACCATCGCCCGGTATAATTCGTGGGACGACTTCGCGAAGGGTGAGAAAAACAGTGTCGCAGACACAACCAAAAAGGATAGCCCCTGGTCGCGCTTGCGTGATCACACCGATTTTCATACCGACACGCTTACCGATCGCATCGCCCCGTAACGGCTGGTATTGTAGAGCGTTTTGGCAAACCGCTAGTGAATGCAGGCGTCCGACACAGACGCCATATAAATCCTGTGCGCAAAGAAGGTAGCGCCTGGCCATGCTCTGCACGCCCACGCGGTGGCGCGCACCGATTGACGCCCCACCAGCGAATTGCGATGACTGACTGGCGTTTACCGGGGCATCGTGATCGAGCCGTCGAACGGGCGCCCCAGGGATCTTCGAACTTATTCTCTCAAGCATCAACTCTCAGCTATCAACTTTTTAGAGTCTCACCGGCACCGCCAAGACGACCTTTAGGGAAAAGGAAACCAAACTGGACGCCACATTGCACGCTTCGCTCAGATAGATTCGGTCGCTGCAAGTTCCGAAGCAGATCTTTTTGGTCGTCAGCGGACTTTCATTTCGACGAATCAAGCACCTGCTGCAACTTGCCGCGCATCTTTGCAAGCGTTTCGCCTGTCTCCGGACGCCCAGCAAGATTATTCATTTCGTACTGGTCCGCTTTCAGATCGTAAAGCTCATCCATGCCGTCGAGTTCAGTGTAGTGAATGTATTTCCATCGCTCGTCGCGCAAAGCTTGGTAGCCCATTTTAGAAATACGCGGGAAAACTTTGTCCGAGAAGTATTCGATAAGAAACGAATCGCGCCACGGGACCTTCTCGCCGCGCAATAGCGGAACGAGTGAGTGTCCGTGAATCTCTTTTGGTGCAGTTGCGCCACCGATTTCGAGTAGCGTCGGCGTGATATCAATGTTCAACGCAAACTGGTCAATCGAACTGCCGGCTTTGATCAGCTTCGGCCAACGCATCAACAGTGGGATGCGAATCGATTCTTCGTAAGCAAGGCGTCGCTCCGCGCTCAGACCATGTTCGCCGTAAAAGTAGCCTTCGTCGCTCGTGAAAATGATGAGTGTATTGTCCAACTGCTTTTGGTTTTCGAGTGTATTGAAAATGTCGGCAACACCACCTTCCACCGAAGCGAGCATCCGCAACCGATTGCGAATGGTTTCGTCGTCAGTAACTGTTTTCGGACCAAGCGGAGGTAGATCGCCGATTCGGCGGAGCAAGGAAGACTTCCCTTCGGGTGGTTTGGCGTAATTCGGCCGATGCGGAACCTCGGCGTCAGCGTAAAGGTTCTTGTGGCGCTCAGCCGGAATGAACTTGCCCCCGCTTGGATCGGATATGCTGCCGTCTGCATACTGAATCAAATCCGGATGCACAGCTTTATGCGAGATATAGAGGAGAAATGGTTTCGTGTGCTTCTGTTTCAGGAAATCCAGCGCGTACTCGTTCAGAATGTCCGTGAAGTAGCCGCGCTTGGTTTCGCGCCTGCCGTTCACGTTGAACTCAGGGTCGAAATAGCTGCCCTGGCCCTTGACGCTCACCCAATGGTCGACTCCCGGTCGCGGATTGTCGTCGACGCCCATGTGCCATTTGCCGAGGAAGGCGGTCTCGTAACCGGAGTCGTGCAGCAGGCGCAGGAACGTGACTAGTTCGTGACTGCGTGGGCTGTGGTCTCTGTTGTCGGTAATGCCGTGTTTGTGCGCGTATTGGCCAGTTAGATAGCTTGCGCGGCTCGGTGAGCAGAGAGGCGTAGTAACGAATGCGTTTCGAAAGCGAACGCCTTCGCGCGCGATGCGCTGGATGTTCGGGACTTTGACGAATGGATAATCCACTTCGTCCCAACGCAAATCGTCAATGAGAATGAAGATGATGTTTGGGCGGCTAGTCAGATCGGCACCGAGCGCTATTTGCGACATAACGACCGCCGCAAATAATGTGAAGATGTAACGTAATCGCATGATCGACGAACGGATACCGACCTATAATCGCACTAGCAATTTGGCCAGAGGAGTAGAAACGAAAAGTGTCTCAGCAGGCAACCCCAAATCGCGGTGATAGCGAATGCTATTTTGCCGCGGAGGAGTCAACGAGTTTTTGGAAGCGCGGGTCTTTACGTAATGGCTCGAACATTGGATCGAGCCGGAGCAAAGCGGGAGTAAGCGGTGGGTTTGCGGCCAAGGGTGCTTCGTAAGGAATCGAAAGCAGTTTCTCTAATGTAGAGATTGAGCGATCGGAGTCGCCGATGCGCGCGGCAACGCGAGCGAGAATGTCAAGTGGCCTCGGACCCAGCAACACGTCTTTCTCAATCGGCATCATGGCGATGGCGCGCTCGGCCAGGGTCAGTGCGGCATTGTTCTCGCCGAGAGCCACGTTTGTAAGCGCGAGATCACCCATCAGAATAACGTTTTCGGGTTGTTCCTTGAGGAAAGGTTCCAGCTCGCTACGAGCCTGGGTCCAACTTTCGCGCGCGCCATCTCGGTCGCCGGCAATTTCCTGTGCCCAGCCCAACCAGAAACGCAGTTCGCCATTGTAATAACCCAATGCTTGATCAGGCTTAGCCAAAATTTGCTTCAGCTGAGCTATGACTGCCGCCGGGCGAGACTCGAGGATGGCCTGGTAAACTTGTGTCTCCAACGCGTTGGCGTAGTCGGCGCCGAGCCGCAGCGGAGCCAGAAGCGCTGCAGCACGAGGAAGATCGCCCTGCGCTTGTGCGATTCGCGCCTTTAACACAATCGTGTCTATGTCGTCAGGCGTGATATTAAGAATTTGCTCAAGCTTGCTCAGGGCTTCCGGGAAGCGACGGAGGCAGACGTAGGAACGCGCGTGTTGTGAGAGCAGGTTAACATTGCGCGGATCGATCTTCTCGGCTTGGTTAAAGTACTCCTCGTTCCTATCCCAGTTGCCTCGTCTCCGCTCGACGTACGCCAAGCCCTGAAGAACCCGGCTGCTATGGGGCAGGACGCGCTCTGCCTGCTCGAGATATTTCAAGGCAGTGTCGTAGTCCTTCAGGCAGGCATAATAATAGAAACCCTTCGTCAATAAAGCCTCGCCAAGATTCGGCTGCAGAGTAAGAGCTGTTTCGGCTGCGTGCCGCGCTTCTTCACGGAGAGCCTCGGTTGGTTGAAGGCTCTGGGTAAGATAGCCACTTGCGTCGACGTACGACAGCAGCGTCCAACCGAGCGCAAAGTTCGGATCCAACTGCACCGCTTCTTTGAGGTACTTTTGTGCGCCTAACGAGTTCGCCGGTGTAATCCCGGTCTTCAGCGTGTAAGCCAAACCACGCAGGTAGGCATCGTACGCCTGAGGATTATCTGTAGGTTTGGCCGCGATGACTTCTTCTTCTTGTCCAGTGAGTTTGGCCCGTAACTGATCGGCGATGGTTTTGGCTACTTCGCTTTCGACCGACAAAATATCGGTCAACTTGCGATCGAATGTGTCCGACCAAACATGTGAATCAGTGATAGCGTTAATCAGTTGGACGTTGACCCGGACCGTACCGGCACTTTTTTGGACACTTCCTTCCAAAACATGAGCGACGCCGAGTTGCCTTGCGATCTCGCGCAAGTTTTGCGGCGCGCTGTGATAATGCTGCGTGGAAGTGCGCGAGATCACCTTCAGATCGCCGATCTTCGACAAACGTGTCAGAATTTCGTCCTGTACTCCCTCGGCGAAATAAGCATTCTCCTTGTCGCTGCTCAGGTTTTCAAATGGCAGCACCGCGATGGAGCGTTCCATCGGCGTGAATGCACCCGTGCGTTCATACAATAAGGCGCCAATCGCCACCGCCGCCAATGCCAGCGTCAATGCCGCGCCTACCAGCGCGACTCGCCTGCGCCGTGAGCGCGCTTCAGGATTAAATCGCACATAACAGTTGCGGACAGCAGAAAGTAATTCACGCGCTGTTTGCGGTCGGTCCTTCGGGTCCGGCGCCAGCATCGATTTGAGCAGCGCCACAACCTGGCCCGGCAGGTGGAGCGGTTTGAGCTGCTGCAGAGGTAATTCGCCGGTTTGTCTCGCGCGGATTTCTTCCATCGTTCGCCCAACAAATGGCGTGCGACCGGTAAGCAAATACCAAAACGTAACTCCCAGAGAGTAGATGTCGGACCGTGTATCAATCGGCATTTGCGCAGCGCCGGCGAACTGCTCTGGACTCGCGAACGCTGGCGTGCCAATGAAACCCGCGTGGGTTTGTTCGGCGCCGGGTTGCGTCTGATGGCCCATGACCTTCGCCACTCCATAATCAATCAGCTTAACCCTAAGCGCGTCGCTCGGATCGGATTCGAGCATCACATTCGATGGTTTGATGTCTCGATGCACCACACCGCAGGCTTCCGCTGCGGCGAGAGCGCGTGCCGCTTGCTCGATTACGTCCAGCGCGACGGCGAGGGGCATCGGCCCGTCGCGACGCACACGAGCTTCCAGCGTTTCGCCCTCGACCAGTTCCATCGCGTAGAAACACTCACCATCTTGCTCCCCATAATAAGTCACCCGCGCGACGTTGGGATGATGAATATTCGCAGCCGCACGTGCTTCGCGAAGAAAACGGGAACGCGCGCCAGGGTTCTGCGCCACCTTGCGATCGATGACCTTGAGGGCCACCAGCGAGTTCAACACTGTATCGCGCGCGCGGTAGGTGATGGCCATCGCTCCCGCACCGAGCTCGACCGGAAAACCGTCTGCTCCGGTCTCCACTTCGAAATGGGCGTACTGCAGTATGCCCGGCGTTAGCCGGCTGTGCGCCGCCGGTCGTTCCGGCTGCTCGCCATCCGCCAGAAAGGTAAGGCTAATGAGACAACGCAGGCATTCGCCGTTCGGACCACATTGAGTTAGCGGTCGTCCGCAGGTTGCGCACATTCTGGCGGTTTCACTCGGCGCTTTCGCCGTTCCGAGGCCAACCCTTATGTCGTCCATGTCGAAAAGGCAACGTCAGGCCATCAGTATTTGGTACAGGTGGCGCAGTTCTCCATCTATATCTGCTGGATCCGAGACCGTACTCCCCACCTCTGCTCTCAACGATTCACGGAAACGCTGACGGAGACGTGAAAGCCAGGTGCGCAGAGTCGCGATTGGCACCCCGAGTCGAGTTGCGGCTTCCTCCTGGCAAGGCGGTTTGGCGCTTCCGCCAGCCACGAACGGCCTTAATTCCTCAAGCCACTCAGCTTTGCTTTCCGCTTCAAATTCGTTTTGCAAATTCTTCCATGCTCGTGAAACGATATTCGACGCCCACACGAGATCGTAGCAACCGGCATCGCTGAGGTGAACAGTCGCTAGCATCGCCGCCTCGGCTTCGGGTAAATGCTCCTCGATTGATAGGACCTGACGACCGCCGCCTCGCTTGAGCGCTCGGGCGCGGTCATACTCGTTATGCAAAAAATTCTCCAACGATCCCAGGAGAAATGTGCGGAGCCGACCCTTCTCGCGATCCGCACGGTTTAATGTGTTTTGCTCCAACAGCTGAGCGAAAAAACCCTGGACCAGGTCCTGCGCATCAGCGGAGGCATAACCACGGTGGCGTAGAAAACTGTAAAGCGGCGGCCAATAGGCTTCGCAAAATCCAGAAAGCGCCTGCTGAGCGGAGCCCTCTGAATCGGGTTCCCCCGCACGCAACACCACGGTCCAATGCGTCGTTTGAAACGAAGCACCGCCCTCCTGCAGCGTTCCAGGAATTGCCTTCGTGGGGACAGAGCGTCGGCCAGGAGACGTGATTTTGCGAGAATAAAATCGCGCTGCCGACGCCACCCCCTATGCGCTGAAGACAGCGCACCCTACAGCTTAGTAAAAGCCGAGAACGTCCGTGTCGCTTGCGGCGACCTGGCTCAGACTAACGCTGCTTGTCGCGATATACGCGTTATGCCCACGTTGTTCACGCTCGCCCTGCTCTCGTGCGATGGCACCCAAGCTCAGGAGTGCAAACACTACAGCTACAGTCGCTGCTACGATCGCTTCGGTAGAAAATTTCATGGCGATCATGTGTTTTGCAGCGACGCCTTGAGCAGGAATTCCTTCCACCCGCCGCCGGAGTTGAACGAAGTGATGCTGTAAACCAGGAACGGATCATGTTTCCGATAGGTCGCGCGAATCAGCGACAGCCATAGAGAACCCAGTAGATTTTTCATGTTAGATAGATGGAGCCAATTCGTTGCCGGCCACGGCCTCCGAATTACGGCATGTTTCGAACACGCGAACGACCGAGAAGCCCAGTTTTCGGGAAAGACGGGCAGCGCGGCTAATCCAGTAATGAAGTGGCCCTAATGCCGCGTCGGCCAAGAGTTCCGCGCGCACAACTTCGGGGCAAAGATCAAGCAATTTACAAACATTCATGAACGAGTACGGCCAGGAAAAATCATGCGCTGTGATCCAGCTATCAGCGTCGAGATAAAGTTCCCGATCGGCGCCTTTTGTCGCCGTCCGGAATCGGCGCAAATCGTAGGCTGCCTGTTTCAACACACCGACCGCCAGACCTTTTTCAGGCGTCGGCAGTGTCGGTTCGGCTGGAGGAACAGAGAAATGGGCGCTGCGAGCATTGCAGGATTCTGCATTCAAAAATGCGGCGAGCTGCTCACGCGACAGTCGCGACAGTGGGTTGCGTTCCAAGTTTTGATTATCGAAACCGGTCGAAAACACAAATTGATTGGGGAAATTGCCGGTCTCAGTAATGCGGTTGGCTGCTACCAGATTCATCATATCGATCGTTGATTTGATTCGCTTCATCCCTTTCTAAAGATTTTTAAGCAGGACATTTCAAAAAATTTGAATTTTTTGGATTTGGACGCGAAACGACGCAGCCCGCTCAATCGCCGGGGTCTGATCAAACGATCTCGCACGCCGACAGCTTCACGGGCGGGCGAAACAGTCGTCCCTATGGCGCTTCCTCGACTTTGTAAACGACCAGCCCGCGCGCCTTATAGTTCGCGAGCGCGTGCAGGTGATCGCGATTGCAGGTGTGCACCCACACACGGGTTGGTTCGATCCCATCACGGGGGGACCATGCTTCTTCGATTGCGCTGGTTAGCAAGGCGCCGCCTAATCCGCGCCCGATGAATTCGGGCAATAAGCCGAAGTACGTGATCTCAACTCCGCCGTCCCTGTCGCGACGCAACTCATAATAACCGGCGAGCACCTCATCGTAGTGTCCGGCGAAAGTGCGCAACTCGGGCGCCATCGCGTATTCCTTCCATTCATGGTCCGTCCAAGATCGTCTGTCGTTCCAGTCCCACTGCTCGCCCACACGAAAATAAAGGTCGCGATTGAACCGCCAATCGCGTTGCTTCTTTTCCCGAACTTGAAACCGCGCATCAGCGCGCTTTGGACACAATTGATCCTGCGACCGCATCTCGAGATATGTGGTGATTAGCGGTTCTGATGCCATCAGAAGGAGCCACCTCGCCTGAGAACAATAAACGTGATGTAATGCGTCACCAGCAACAACGGCACCCAAAAGGCCGGAATCCAGTACGCCGGTCCCATTGTAACCGGCGCATTGTAAATAGTCGCAGTCGTAATCGCCAAAAGCAGGTCGATGGTTCCGAAGATATTGAAAAACCACACCATCGGTTTCGCAAAGACAGAGCCACGCAGCACGAACGGAATTGCCACGAGAGCCAGTATGGCCGTTATCAAATCGCCGAACGCTGCCGGATAAGCGAACTCCAGTGGCAGTCCCGGATAAGTTGCGCCGCGGGTCAAAAACATCATTCCGAGATGTCGCGTTGAATGCAAAAGAAGGATCGGAACAAGAATCTGTCGTGCCCGAACACGTGGAATCAGCGGCAGCAAGTAAAGTCGCGCCGCGATATAGAAAATCGCTGTGTTGGCCACGAGGTTTAGTGGCAGCACACGATCAAAAACACCAGACATTATCTCTCGTTCTAAACGCCTAGCGATCGCTCAACCAAACCGCGCCGGCGGCGCAGCAGCCGGCGCACGCCCCACACGGTGAAAATCAATATCGCAACGGCGATAATTACCAGCGCCACAAGGTTGTGAATGGGATCAGTAAGAATGTAATTCGGAAATCGCGCGTAAAAGCCGTTGAAGCGTCCAAGCGCTGTTGGCAACGCCGTTAAATCTGCTCTCGCCAACTCAAGCCGGTGCTCATTGGGATGGTAGTGAGATCCGAATCGATAGGCGCGTCCCGCCGCGTTCAATTCAATATGGCCGCCAAGGATGTAGGTCACCGGACGCGTCTTGAGAAAATCGACAACCCGCAACGCGCTTTCGCGGTAAGCTGCAATATCCTCGATTAGCAATCGGCCCGGGAGCAGAAAATCTCCCGAAAAGAGAATGCCGGTTCTTTCGTCGTAAAATGCCACGTGGGTTTCATTGTGTCCGGGTGTCGGAATTAGGTCCACAATTCGGTCACCTAAATCAAGCTGGGCGGTCCCATTGGGCCAGTTTGTGAAGCCGAAAAACGCTCGAACCCCGTCCAAATCGATCGGCACAATCTTCACTGATGGAAGCGACGCAAACTGAGGATCGCCAGCGCGATGATCCAGATGCCTGTGGGTATGCGCGACCAGAAGTGGAAGCTTTTTACCGTCCTTGTCCGGCAACAGTTCCAGGATCGTTGTTGCCAACGGCATCGCTTTCGGGTCAGCGACAGCACCAGTGTCGATTAAAAGAGCTTTGTCGGAGCCAATGAGAAGATAGATAAAATTTGCTTCGAAGTCCGCACATGGACTCTGTCGCAGGATGAACGTTTGCAGCTCGTAAGTATGAACTTGAAGCGGGTCTTGCGGCGTTGCGCTGCAGTCTAACGCCCCTTCGTTCCAGTGCACCTCTAACGATCCAGGCACTGGCTGAGGCCAAGCAAGGGTTGCTGTCAGCAGGAACGCTGGCAACACCATGCCAGTGGCCACTTGCCAAGTCATACGAGTGAAGTGCAAGTGGAGGAAGGGAGTTCGTGGTTGACGCACGTCGCGATGGAAAACGGCTTCATGCACTCCGACGAAGAGCGTTTGTGGAATTCGAATTGGCACATTAGAGCTTGCGAGACGTTGTTTAGAGTAGATTCATGGCCGCCAGTCGCGGTAAGCGTCGTGCGCACCGAGGGTAAGACTGGTTCGGGCTTTGCTATGCCGGTCGACTTGTTCCGCAAGCCATTGAAACCATTCCCAATTTTTTTGCGAACCTGCGCGCTCACGTTCGTATTCGACGTAGCCGTGCAATTTGCGCCAGGCCACGCGGACTGTGCCGCCCAGCAGTTCGTCGACTACGTTCAACGGAACCATTCGCGCAAACACGGCATACCCAAGCGATTCGAGAATGCAAGCTATGGACTGGACTGCCTGAAAGAGACGCGGATCGGCTTCGATTTGTGTTGGGGTTGTTCCGTCGGTAATTGCCTGCACAAGGGTCATCGATTCGATCCAAGCCGGCCTCAGGATTGCCTGGACAGCTACGAACGCAGCGCGTTCCTCTCGCTCCCTGCGCGCGCGTCGCATTTCAATCAACCCGAAAACCACAGCCGTCAGCACGGTGAGAGCTGTTGCAATGTTTGCAAGTGTCGAAAGATCCACCGCACTAATTTGCTCAAACGCATTGTTTGATGCCATGCAAATTTGGTCTTACGCGCAATATGCGTCTGCGTTAATGACACAAAAAGCCGCAGGGATTGCGGAACCCTGCGGCTTTTATCGGTGATATCCAGCCGTGCAGACTCAGTCTACAACGACCACGTGATCAATCATACGCAGATCCCCCATGTTTGCGTAATAAACACGCACGCGAGTGCCGGGCTTGATCGCTGTTTGGACGACTTCCCCCTGCCTTGTTCAGAACGTGACCACGCCCATTGAGAACATAGCGGCCCGGGTTACTCGAACTGTCCTCACGAACAACGAGCGTTTTGGCGGGCTGATAGTTCGCAGCCGCGCCTTCTTCAGTTGTCGTTTTGATGATCGCTCCGGTTACCTTTATCGGTTCCGTCGTAGTTGTTCCTTGTTTATTATTCGTTGAACTCGGCTGGGCGAATGCCAGCGGCGCAATCAGCACACAACCGAGCGTGACAATTATTTTCTTCATGTTCGTCTCCTTTTTGTTGATGACGTTCTGCAAGCCAAGGTTCTGGAGCGGGTGTGGATTGAAAAGAGCCACTTCGTGCGTCTCCCCCAGCCCACTTCACGTCCTCTCGCCGCCACAGGCCGGACATCAGCGCGGGCGAGAAAACCCACCGAATCTGCGCGCGTATCGGTTCTCCGTTTCTTGAGAATACGTCCGCCAAATGGAAGAATAATCAGCGACAAACAACTTCAGTCGCCATGTCCAACAGGAAATCGCGCCGGCAAAAGCGACGCCGCAGTTCGATCATCGCATTTGAGATGATTCGGCTCGACCGGACGGCAACGGAACCGCTCCACCAGCAGCTTTACCGCCAAATTCGGGACGAGCTGAAATCGGGCAGGTTCAGCGATAGTTCATCTCGACTTCCCTCGTCTCGGGCTCTGGCTATAGACCTGCGACCGCGGGATCTCCAGATCGACGGTTAGACAGGCATTCTCGAAACTGCATGCCGAAGGTTATCTTCAGTCAAGGCGCGGGTCTGGAACATTCGTCGCGAATCTTCTCCCGGAAAGGTTTTTGACGGCGGACCAGCCGAAAACCTATCTACCATTCCAGCGGCCAATTCGCATCTCCGAGCGCGTCAGAGCAATTCCGGATGCTCGCGTAGGCAATCAGTTTGATCTTGGAGCAACGGGCGCGGGAGCAGGAGTCTCGTTGGTCTCGAGCATTCCCGCGGTCGACGAGTTTCCAATCGATGTGTGGGAACGGCTCAGAACGCAAGTGTTGGCAAAAAAAGGCGTCAACCTTTTGCGGTATGCATCCAATCGCGGCGACGCCGACTTGCGCAAGGCAATTGCAGCATACTTGTGCGATTTTAGAGCGGCGCGCTGTCATCCAGACCAGATCGTAATCGTGGCCGGCATGC
>QHOX01000051.1 GCA_003219465.1 Verrucomicrobiota bacterium
GAGGCAGTCTCGTTTGGTTTAGCTAATTCAAAGCCCGGTGGAAGCGTTCGGCAGGGTTTTTGTTTTTTGGCAATCGACTTCGTCGATAGCGATCCACGCTTCAAGTGTCCTGTTTCGGCTGCGTTGTAGCCACGGCTTTGTGAGCCGTCCGCCCTCGCATCACGACCGCCCGCAGGGCGGTGGCTTCAGAAAGAATGCGGCGGCGCGTCTTATTTTACAGCTTCTCGGTACGAAGCTTTGTTTGAGATGACGGTACAATTGCTCGCCTCGCGGGACTCGGAGTATCTAGGATGGGGTCAACCATCCACTTCCAGCCGGTGTGGCCATTTTTGTCGACAGTCCACTCTGCACCACCGCGTTTGTAAATCTCCATTCGCCAGTAGTCGCTGTTGGCCGGAAGTGCGAACACATAAGTGAATGCGGCCGCGACCATCACGCCGGAGAGCATGCCAATCAGATATATGCGCATCATTTTTCTATTCCTCACAATTCGTTGTACTATCGTCCTTCGCCATGACGCGTGCGGTGGATTTTGCAATCCCACTCGTGAACTATTCGGTACTCCCTCTTCTGGATCAATGCCTTTCCTCACGCTCCCTTATCTAACCTTCGTAACTCGCCGTCAAGCTGGTTCGGTCACTTTGTGACGGGTTAAAAAGTTAAATGGCTGAAGAGTTAAATCGTTGAATTGCTGATGGTGCGAAGAGAATTTTGCTTAGTTCGCCTAACCAGCCGCCTTCGTCCCGCACTCGCCATTTGGTAGGGCTCGCACTCCCGTGCGAGCCGCTCGGGCCGGGAGCGGCGCGCCCTACCTGGCACGCCCGCCTGCATCGCTATGCGGAAGCATTGCGGGCAAGCGATGAGACGGATGTTCGGAATGACGAATGACGGAATTGTATCCGTGATATCCGTTTGATCCGTGGTTGTACTCGTCGAGAATCGACATTCGTAAATCGTGCTCCGATGACAGCCCGTATTCGAGATTTTGAACAGGGCATTCAGCTGTGCTGGTGGATCCTTCTGGCAATTGTCATTGCCGTGGTCGTATTCATCCGAATCCATTTGCTGGCAATTCCGCTTGAACGTGATGAGGGCGAATACGCCTATGCGGGCCAACTCATGCTGCAGGGAATCCCGCCCTACCGATTAGCTTATAACATGAAGTTCCCCGGAGTTTACGCTGCATACGCTTTGATAATGTGGATCTTTGGGCAAACCATCATCGGCATCCACCTTGGTCTGTTGATTGTAAACATCGCCAGCACCGTAGTTGTTTTTTTGATTGCGAGGCGACTGATAGGTTTAATAGCCGGCATCGCCGCGGCGGCCAGCTACACGATTCTCTCGGCTAGCCCGTCGGTACTAGGACTCGCCGCGCACGCGACACATTTCGTAATGTTGCCGATCCTTCTCGGCGCTCTCGTCTTATTGAAGCCAGGTTTAACAAAGAAGAAGATGGTGTTCGTTAGCGGAATACTTTTTGGTGCCGGCTTGCTGATGAAGCAGCCGGCGATATTTTTTATCTGCTTTGGCGCCACCTATCTGTTGTTTCGGGATTGCTGCGCATATTTTTGGAACCGGCAGGAAGAATTAGCAATGCGAACAGGCACGGTTGATTTGCAAATTGGATTTGAGAGGTGTTTTTGATTTGTTTCGATTTTGAATCCAGAGGACGACGAGCCAGCATAACAACATTGTGGCAGCAAAACCGGCGAGCCAGAGTCCGACCATCAGGGCGGCGGGCCGGTAAATAAATTCGAGCGTGCCGCTACCTGCCGGGACAACCACACCGCGAATGGCGTAGTTGGCGCGAAGAATCGGAACGGAGTTGCCGTTGTAAAGCGCGCGCCAGCCTTTGTCCCAATTGTCGGCCAGCACCACGAGGCCGGCCGTTTCCATTTTTACTGAAATTGCAATGTGGGTTGGAGTTTCATTCGTGATGTGAGCAGCGCCACGGCAATCGGCTGGCAGCTGGATCGGCGACTCGACAAATGTTGTCTTTGCGGCGTCAAATTGCTCTGGTGCGATTTGCTGTAATTCGTCGTCAGCGTTGGAAACGTTTTGAACAGATTTCGGAACGAACACGCGTGGCAGGACGTTTGAATTGATCAGCGCCCAATAATCGTCTCCTTGAAATGGAAAGTGCATGAATTCCCGCGGAGTGCCCCGAAAAATAACGTAGCGCACATTGAGCATGTTCAGAATTGGCGAAAGTTGGATGTTGCTCGGGGGCAGGATGAGTCCTTTGGGCGATAAAACTTGAGTTGCTGAAGACGATTTGCCTATCGGTTCGGATGCCCGTTGCAAGAGGGCAACCATGCGAGCGGGATCAACGGCGTCAGCACCCCGGATGTCGGTTAATCCCGCCATGCTGGCCAACGACGCCTGTAAACAATGAAATCCCATGACCCGACCGGGAATGGATTTTGCGATTTCATCCAAAACTGGAATTTTCGGATAATAAAGCGCCGGGTCGCATTGTGGATTGCGGCCGTAATCGAACCACAGCAAATCGCCCACGAGAAAAATTGCCAGAATGAAAAAAAGACGAAACTGCGCGGATTTTTGAAACCATAAAAACGACCAGCCTGCAAAGCCCAGACCGCACAGTAGCGCCATTACGGCGTAGTGCAGGGTGAACCAAGCCTGAATTTGCCGCAAATCGTGGAGGCTGAGAATCGTCTGAGACGCTTGTCCATGAAGAAGTTCGTTTTCAAGCTGCGTGGCCAGCGGTTCAGGCAAAACGTAGCTGCGATAAATGCACCAGGTGAAACATCCGGCGAGCAAAACAGCCGGCAGCCAAAACCACCAACGTCTTTTCAGCGAACGCCGCAAAAGACGATCCAGTCCGATGGCCGTCATAGAAAGAATTGCAAATGAAGTCAGAAAGGTGAGGCGATTGTGAGACATCATGTTCATTCCCGGCAGGCGCAGCAATTGGACAAATCCCGGAATGTCCAGACACCAACTCATTCCGAACAAGGCCAGAAAAAGCCAGAAAGCATTGATGGCGCGATGGCGGCGGCTGCACCACGCCAACGGCGCCACGAGCAGCGTGGCCAACACGCCCGAATACGCGGCAGACGGACTTTCCAAAAGGTTGGTTTCATATTGCGGCGGAATAAAAGCGCTGCCGGTTTCGGTGTCGCCGTAAATTTCGGGCAAGATTACTTGAGGCGCCGCGGTCAAGCCGATGGGCGGCCGCACTTCCTTGCCCTTGCTGCGGCTCTCCATGCGGGCCCCGGTTTCTGCGTATTGCAACAGGGGCAGCAAGTGCGGCGCCGCCAGAAAAAATCCCAAGCTCCACCCAATAACCAACATGGCCGCGGCCAATCTTGGTTTTTGACAACGGCGTTTGCGGCCGTGAACAGTCCACAAACGCCAAAGGGCAAAAAATCCCGAACCCAGCAACACTTGACAGGCGATGTCAATGGCGCCGCTGGTCAAAACCAAAAACGTCACGACACTTAATCCGACGATTACCAGCGCGCCGCCGCCGCGGACGATTTTATCCACGCACAAGAAAATCCATGGCAACCAACAAACCGGCAGAGGGACATAAGAACCTTGCCACAAGACAAAAAACGCCGTGAGCGGATAGCACCAGGCGCACACCGCCGCCGGCCAAAAACTGACGCGCAACGTGTGTCGGCAAAATAAGTACATTCCCCCGCCCGCGACCAGCGCAGCCAGCAGTTGCACCCACGCCAGGACGACCGGCGATTCCACGCAGCTTTCCAGAAACAAAAAGAGCGAGTATTTCGGCCACACGAATGGAACGCCGCCGTACTGATATGGCGCCCACAAAGGAAAACGGCCTTGATGAATTTCCGATGCCGCAAACCGGCGCGCCGGCTCATACACATCAATCAAATCGACCAACATGAAATTATGTGGCACAATCTTCGCCGTCTCCGCGGTTTGTGGAATGTACATTCCCGGTAGCGCGAGAAGGTCGAGCGGCAAAAGTATTCTTTGCCCAATCAACGACGGGCCGTTTAAAATTGCCTGGCCCAAAACGACTCCAGCCACGACAATGAGCAATCTCAACGATTTCACTCCCGCCCATTTCTGATTTTCAATTTTCATGAGCAAGGAAAATTCAGACCAACAATCGATTGCGCTCCTTTTGCTCCGACCATTTTCGAGTGAATCAACAGAATTTTACAGAGTTAATTTTGATCCACTTTGTCAATTTTGGCCGACATCTGCGAAATCTGCATCAACCGTGCGGATGCGGTTGGACCGTTCTGTGCCCCGCCTTCGCGTGACTTCCTAGATAAAGATGGCGAGCAGATCTTCATCCAAATGCCGCATGCGCGTTTGTGCCGCCAATAGTGGTAAAGCAACTGTTCTACGTGCTGCAATCGAGGCTGCGGCTGAAGGACTTTTACCAATCGAATTTTGCGGCTTTGTCGCAGACCGACCCTGTGAGGGATTGCAGATGGCTGAAGCTCACCAAATTTCTACCCAGTGCCTTGATTTTAAATCTTTTCCATCGCGGACAGCATTCGATGACGCGTTCGATGCCGCTGTGATCGCCTTAAAGCCTGATCTCGTGCTCTTGCATTACAACCGGCTGGTCACGTCCAGGCTCTTGTGTCAATTCCCCGGACGAGTGATCAACACGCATTACTCCTTGCTTCCAGCGTTTCCGGGATTCCGCGCCATCCCACGCGCGCTTGAGGCAGGCAGCCGTTTTACCGGCGTGACCATTCACATCGCTACCGAGCGCGTTGATGAAGGTCCCATCCTAGCTCAGGCTGCCTGTCCTACGCGAAGCGGAGATAACGAATTCACCTTAGGTTTCAGATTATTCGCTGCTTCGGTCCCGTTAACCCTAGGTTTACTGGCAACAGTACCGGACTTGAGACCAGACGGCTTCACCAAAATTCTCCTCCCGGATGGGGCGGAAGCGATGCTGTCGATTACTGTTCCGCAATCGCTGTGTGAGTTTGCGATGGAGTTTGTTTCCCGCTGTCGTAATTACAGTAACAATCGTTCGGATTGCGCATGACGGATAACTGGCCGAATCTGGATCTCTCTATCGTCAGCACGCTCTACCGTTCCGAAGCGTGTCTTGATGAGTTCTGCCGCCGTGTCGTTGAAGTCGCGCGCGCCAGTAGTAGTGCCTTTGAGATTATTCTGGTGAACGACGGTTCACCTGACAGCTCACTCGCACGCGCGCTCCAACTGCAAAAAGAGATTCCGGAACTGACAGTGATCGACCTGTCGCGCAATTTTGGTCATCATCCTGCTATTTTGGCGGGCCTAAGGGATGCGCGCGGGAAGAAAATATTCCTTATCGATAGCGATCTCGAAGAAGAACCGGAATGGTTGTCAGCCTTTCAAGAACGAATGCAGACAGAAAAGGCCGATGTTGTCTTCGGCCAACAAGTCCGGCGCAAGGGCAAATTAGGTGAACAGGTCACCGGCGGGATTTTCTACAAGGTATTCAACGCCCTTAGCGCGACCAAACTTCCGGTCAATTTCGTTACTGCCCGCCTGATGAGCTTTGCTTATGTGAAAGCACTTTTGGAATATCGCGAGCGTGAGCTTTTTCTTGGAGGTGTATTCGTTATAGCAGGCTTTAAGCAGGTCGCGGTGCCGATTACCAAAGGATCACGCAAGACTACGACTTACAGTTTGGCACGTCGGCTTAGCTTGTTTGTAAACGCCTTAACGAGTTTTACGACACGTCCGCTTCAGATCGTATTTACGATCGGATCGCTTGTTATCTTCGTGGCCTTCATCGCGTTTTCTTTTATATTGTATGGCGGCTTGCGCGGGGAGACACTCGTCGGTTGGGCTTCGGTCATGGCGACAATCTGGCTTTTCGGAGGTCTGGTCATGATGTCTCTGGGCGTAATTGGGATTTACCTTGCAAAGGTGCTGATCGAAGTAAAACAGCGGCCGGCCTATACGATTCGGGCAGTTTATCGGGCAGATGAAAGTTCTCGTACCAGCAGTAACAATCAGGCCTTTCGCAAATGACCTGTGTAATTGTCCAGCCGAGCTACATCCCGTGGCGCGGTTTCTTTGATTTAATGAGCAAAGCGGACGTCTTTGTGTTCTACGACTGTGTGCAGTACGACGATCACGGCTGGCGCAATCGCAACCGGATCAAGACCGGTGCCGGTCTCCAGTGGCTCACCATCCCGGTTTACAGCAAGGGCGCGCATACGCAGGCCATCCCGATCAAGGACGTGCGGATCGTTCGCGACCATCCCTGGAGCCGGAAACATTGGGCGGCGCTGGTGCAGAACTACGGCAAGGCGCCGTTTTTCGAACGTTACGCGCCGATGCTGGGAAAATTTTACGGCCGGTCGGATGAAAGGCTGGCGGACTTCACGTGCGAGCTGACCGTGGCGCTGGCCCGTGAGCTGGGATTGGAGACGCGGTTTGTCCGTTCGTCCAGCTTGCCCGCGCAAGGAACCAAAACCGACCGCTTGCTCGACATTTTAACCCAGCTGCGAGCGACCCGCTACGTTTCAGGCCCGACAGCCAAAGATTATCTCGAGATGGTCAAATTCGAGCAGGCTCGTATTGAGGTTGAGTTCATGAATTATGACTATCCAGAATATCCTCAACTTTACGGCCGTTTCGAGCCACGGGTGAGTATTCTAGATCTTCTCTTTATGGTCGGACCTGACGCCGGAAGTTACATTTGGCCGCGCACAGATCAGACGAAATGATGGAAATCATTGCCATCTTTTCCGGCGCGCAGCTCTTCGCATGTTGCTGAAATCGCTCCTCATTACCCTGTCGCTGAACGCGAGGCAGCAACCCGGCTTCAACAAACATGGAAAGTAACGCTGGATTATTGCGCTGGCTGAAAGTGCCATTTGTGTACAACCTGTTTCAGGGTGTCGTTGGAGGGAACGCGTTGCGGCGAAAGATCATTCGAAACCATGTTCGAGCCAGACCTGGCGACAAAGTGATCGATATCGGGTGCGGTCCGGCGCAAGCTCTGCAAAGCCTGCCGCAAGTCGAATATCTTGGGCTCGACATTAACCCCGATTACATCGCGTTCGCCAGGCGGGCGTACGGCGACAAGGGGACTTTTGTAGTTGGCAACACGCAATCTCTTCGGGGCGACTCGCGATTTAAAGATGCCGATATTGTGATAGCAATCGCCGTGCTACACCACCTCGACGACGAAGAAGCCGCAGATTGCATTCGCTTTGCATATGATGCTCTAAAGAGAGGCGGTCGATTGATTTGTCATGATGCGTGTTGGATTCCGAATCAGGGAGCGTTTTCCAAGTGGATCATGTCACGTGACCGAGGCCAGAACATTCGAACGGAGCAACAATTTCGCCAGCTTGCCGGAAAGACTTTTCAGAATGCCCATGCATGGGTCAACACGAAACCCCTGCGCATCCCATACGTGACTATCGTTCTGGAATGTGAAAGATGACGCTTTCGTGAGTTCGATATTCCGTCCAAAACACTGTGTAAAAATGCAGTCGGAGCCCATATGGCTTTGCGCCCGATCAAGGGATGAAACGATGCCTCGCGTGTGAAGCTCTCTTTGAAGGTGCGGACTGGACATGTCCGAAGTGCGGTTACCAGCCAGGCCTGCGCGATGAGATATATCAATTCACGGAGGAACCGCCTGACTCTGACGCCGGATTCAAACCCGAATATTTCGCGCGGCTCGCTGAGATTGAGCAATCGAATTTTTGGTTTCGCGCGCGGAATGAGCTCATTCAGTGGGCGCTTCGTAATTATTTTCCGGACGCCAAAAGCTTCTTCGAGGTTGGTTGCGGAACTGGTTTTGTGCTTGCCGGGATTCACGAAAGGTTTCCACGAATGCGTCTGGTCGGCAGCGAAATTTTTGCGGCCGGCCTTGCCATCGCCAAAGCTCGTGTGCCGAATTCTGAGTTGCATCAGATGGATGCACGACGCATTTCATTTGAGCGGGAGTTTGATGTCGTAGGCGCATTCGATGTCCTGGAACACGTGATTGAGGATGAGAATGTTCTGGCACAAATGTTTAATGCAGTTCGATCTGGAGGAGGATTGCTACTGACTGTGCCACAACATCCCTTTCTTTGGAGCGCCAGCGACCAGTATGCGATGCATCAACGTCGCTACAACCGCGCCGAATTGCGCAGAAAGGCCGAGAGCGCTGGCTTCCAGGTCGAGCGAATCACTTCTTTCAATTCGCTCTTATTGCCGCTTATGATTTGGTCACGCCTGCAACGAAAACACGATCACGATTTCCAACCCTGGCGCGAATTTGAAATCACCCCGGCGCTTAACAAAACTCTAGAGAGCATTTTGAAATTCGAACGAATGGTTATAAAAACAGGCGCCTCGTTTCCGGCGGGAGGATCGCTTTTGTTGATCGGTCGTAAACCTTTGAGCCCATCGTGATCCGCATTCCTTTTAATCGTCCGTTCGCTACGGGAGATGAACTCGATTACATCCGCGCCGCCATCGCGGCCCCGAAATTTTCCGGAGATGGCAGCTCCACCGCTCAGTGCCACGCCTTGCTCGAACAATCGCTCGGAGTTCAGAAAGCGCTGCTGACCACATCCTGCACCCATGCGCTGGAAATGTCTGCGTTGCTCCTGGATATCGGACCCGGAGACGAAGTCATTGTTCCGTCGTTCACTTTTCCCTCTGCGGCAAATGCGTTCGTCTTACGAGGCGCCAGGCCGGTCTTCGTGGATATTCGGGCGGACACCCTCAACATTGACGAGAGCCAAATCGAGCGACGCATTACCGCGCGCACGAAAGCGATTTTTCTTGTGCATTATGCGGGTGTCGGATGCGAAATGGATACGATCACATCGGTTGCGCAGCGGCATGGTATTGCTGTAGTCGAAGACAATGCGCATGGTCTTTATGGAAGATATCGCGGACGATACCTCGGCACACTTGGACAGCTTGCTACGCTCAGTTTCCATGAAACTAAGAATTTCACCTGCGGAGAAGGCGGTGCGCTGCTGATCAACGATGCGACCTTTAATCAGCGGGCGGAGATTCTTCGGGAAAAGGGAACAGATCGGAGCAGATTTTTCCGGGGCGAGGTCGACAAGTACACATGGGTCGATGTTGGGTCGAGCTATCTGCCTTCGGACCTGCTGGCGGCCTTTCTCCGTGCGCAGCTTGAACATCGCGACCAGATTCAGTCGATGCGGCATCAAATCTGGGAAGTCTACGCTCGCGAGCTGGCTTCATGGGCCGAAGCCAACAGCGTTCGGCTCCCAATCGTGACGGCGGAATGCGAACAGAGTTACCACATGTTTTACGTGCTCATGCCGTCCTTTGAGAGCAGACAAGCGTTGATTTCACACCTCGCTGGTTTTGGAATTCTGGCTGTGTTCCACTATCTGCCGCTGCATTTATCTCCAATGGGTCTGCGCTTTGGCGGACGTCAGAGCGATTGTCTTGTCACGGAAGATCTGGCGGATCGTCTCCTGCGCCTTCCGTTTTTCACTGGAATGAGCAGTTCGGAGCAGAGCCAGGTGATCGAGGCTGTGGGCGGATTTCGTTGCTAGGCAATATGTGCCAGTAGGTGACATAATGGGGATTGTCGGGTGCGGGTTTGGGACCTACACCCGGCAATATGAATAATAGTGTTGATCACACTGAGTTGTCCTCATCGAACTTGAAGCTGTACGCTTTCCCGGCGGGCCTGATCTTCGGCCGATCTTTGCACTTTATTGCGGCACTTCGAATGCCCAGAAAGGAATCCTGAGGGTGGACTCCAGGAACTGAGGCCGGTGAAAGCAACTCAGGCCAAATCGTGCGTCAGGCCGCGATCGAATTACAGCCGCTCGCTGCTAACCTTTACGTGAGGTGGCGGTACGACAGTTCGCTTGGGGGGACTCGGACTATCGGGGATGGGTTCAACCATCCACTTCCAGCCGATATGGCCACTTTTGTCGACAGTCCACGCTGCGCCACCGCGTTTGTAAATCTCCATTCGCCAATAGTTGCTGTTGGCCGGAAGTGTGAACGAGTACGTGAATGCGGCTGCCGTCATCACTCCGCACAACATTCCAATCAAGAAAATATTTATCACTTCTCCCTTCACGGGACTCCGTTCTGTTTTATATCCATGACCGACCGTCCTGCTAATTTGTTCATGGCGCGTGCGGTGGATTTTGCCGTGCCACTTGGGGGCTGTAGCCCATTCTCTCTTTCGGGTGAGTTCTTTCCCACGTTTCCTTTATCTGACCTTCGTAACTCGCAGTCAAGCTGGTTCCTTGTGTAGGTGCTTAATCATCAAGCAGCTGCGATACAGCGGCGTGGTTTTGATTAAATTGCTGACGATGCGAAAAGAATTTCGCCTAGTGGACTTGCCGCCGAGCCGTGCTGTGCTGTATCCCCATTTTTCGGCAGATTTAATCAGGAAAGCAGGAACGCAGGAAGCTTGTATTCCATTTCGTGCTTTCCCTTTTTCCTGATTCAAAAACTCTCCGTGAGCTTCGTGTACTTCGTAGTCAAATAGAAGATCGCTTCAGCGGCGCAATGAAGCGTTCACGCGAGGCGGGTGCGCTCCCCAATCCTGTCGTATCCGTGTCGTCGGTGGTTCTCTTTTGATTCGTGTTCATTCGTGGTTAGATGTTTGCACATGAGCAGCGCGGAACACGCGCGGGGCGGACGCACTTTTCGAATCAGAAGTTGAATAAATCCCGGGGCGGAAAAGTCGAAAGCCTCGTAAACCTTTCACGATTATGAAAAAAATTCTCTTTGCATTAAGCATGCTGGCGTTTGCTGTGTCTGCTCTTCCGCAGGCGCGCGGAGCGGACATCTCGATGGATTTCATCTACGACAATCTTTCCGGTGGCAACTGGATTGATGTCGAAGGCTACGGATATGGCTGGCAACCGGACGTGGCGACGAGCGATCCAAACTGGCGCCCGTACTCAGATGGATACTGGGCTTATACCGACTACGGGTGGACGTGGATCAGCTACGAGGATTTCGGCTGGGCCACGTACCACTACGGTCGCTGGGCTAGTCTCGCAGACTACGGCTGGGTCTGGTTCCCCGGGGAGGATCTGGATTGGGGACCGGCCTGGGTCTCATGGCGAACCGGTGGAGATTACATCGGCTGGGCGCCTTTGCCTCCGCGCGGTCCTGGCATTGTTTATGAAAGTCAGCCCATCGGCGCGAACGTGGACATCGTGTTCGATATCGGTCCGGAATATTACAACTTCTGCGATGTCCGGTTTATTGGCGAACCGGTATTGCGCGACCGCATTTTTCCGGCGGTCCAGAACGTCACCTACATCACGAACACGGTGAACGTGACCAATATCACGGTGCAAAATAACGTGGTCTATAACTACGGCCCGGATTTCAATGTAGTGAACACGTACTCGAGCCGGCCGATCCAGCGGCTCGCGATCGAACGGCAGACGCCGACTAATCTCTCCGCTGCGGTTAAGTCCGGGACGCTCACCAAGGTACAGGGCAACAAACTCCTACTTGCCGCGCCACCGAAGCTCGCCAAAGCGGCGCCGACCATGAAGCCGCCGGCTGTGAAAGCCAAAGTTGCGCAGCCAAAAATTGAGCATGGCTGGAAAGGTGTTTCTAACCGGGCGGAACTGGAACAAAAAATTAAAACAGAAAATCCGAAGAATGTTCCGCCGCCAACTCGTGCTGCCGCGCGCGAAGGAGGCAGTCCTGTTCCGGCTGCCGGCACAAGTCCAGCAGGCGCAGCTGGTGGTCCACCTACTTCGCCCGGCCCTCGCGGAAAACCGGGACGCGTAGCGCCTGGTGCCACGGCAGCGCCCTCGTTAGGCGGGTCACCGTTTGAGCGTGGAAAAGGGAAGCCCGGTGCGCGACCGCGGCCCGGCGCGACGGCTATGCCTGAGGAAGGCGCAGAACGCGTGTCGCCTGCACCGTTTGAAGGAGGTAAACCTGGTGGACGCCCGCGTCCCGGGATAACAAGACCGCCCTCCGGACCGCGTGAAGGCGTCTCGCCTGCGCCCTTCGAACGCGGCAAAGGTCGAGGCAAACCTGGGGAGCGATCACCTGAGCCGGGAGGGGCAGGAGGGCAAACTGGAGCGGCGGGAGCTGAGTCGCCTTCTGGGTTACAGGGCGCGTCGCCGCAGCCACAGCATGCTCGGCCTCCGACGCGAAGATTGGGCGAGCAGCCAAGTCCTGAGCAGGGCGAACCAGGGCAAATTTCGCCACAGGGGCGCGAGCGAGCACCTCAGCGTCAACGATTCGGCACACCTCCTCCTGCCGGCGCAGGTGAACACGAGCAGCGTGGCGCAGGAGGTCCGCCGTCTGGAAGTCATCAACCGGTCAACCCGCCCGGAGGTACCGGACCCGCGGGTGAAGCGCGCGGCCAAAGAGAACGTCGCCAGGGCGCGTACGGCCAGCCGCAGCAGCAGCAACAGGGTGGCGCGCCTCCTGGAGCCGAGCACGGGCAACAGCCGGAAGGTGGAAAGAGGAAACCTGAAAAAGGAACGCCGCCGCCACGGCCACAATAATTTTGTCGCAATCACACCAGTGGCCCCGGAATGAGAAACTCCGGAGCCGTTTGTTTTAAGCCTAACCAACCCGAGTGGTGTAGCGGCGTTTGTGTCAAACGCCGGCGCTCGCCGGCGAGCGCCTCTACAACAATTCAGCGATCTGCACCGCATTTAAGGCGGCGCCTTTGAGCAGTTGATCTCCTGATACCCAAAACGACAGCCCGTTTTCCAATGCGCAATCCAAACGCAGCCGGCCTACCTGGCAATTATCTTTTCCAGCCACGCTTAGCGGCATGGGATAACGGTTGCTGTGTGGTTCATCCACGAGCTGTAATCCGGGCGCCTTGGCCAGAACTTCGCGCGCTTGTTCCACCGAGACTGCGCGCTCAAATTCGGCGCTCACGGCAACGGAATGCGCGCGGTACACCGGCACGCGCACGCACGTCGCTGAAACGCGAAGTTCCGGCAAATGCATGATCTTGCGCGTTTCATCCTGCATCTTTACTTCTTCCTTCGTGTAGCCGCTGTCGAGAAACGAATCGACATGCGGCAGCAAGTTGAACGCGACGGGGTGCGGAAACACTTTATCCGCTTCGCTGTGCGAAGCGTGGGAATGATGCGTGGCCGTTGAGAGCGCGTCGCCTGCAGGGCGACGGCTACAACCTTCTTCATCTTCGGTCCAACTTTTTGTCTGCCGGGTCAGCTCTTCAACTCCTCTGGTGCCGCTTCCTGAGACTGCTTGATAAGTTGCAGCGAAAACCCGGTGTACCCGGAAAATCTTATGTAACGGATAAAGTGCCATGAGCATCACGGTTGTTGTGCAATTCGGATTCGCGATGACTCCGCGATGGAGCCTCATGTCCTCTGCGTTGATCTCGGGAATGACGAGCGGCACATGCGGATCCATTCGGAATGCCGAAGACTTGTCGATCGCGATCGCATCTGCCTGGCACGCGATCGGGACATAATTTCTGGAAACATCGCCGCCCGCGCTGAAGAAAGCGATGTCGATTTTGTCGAACGATCCGGCATCGAGCTTTTCTACGGGAATCGACTCACCGCAGAATTGAACGCATTTCCCGACTGAACGCGCCGATCCAATCGGACGCAGACTTGCGACCGGAAAACTTCTCCGTTCCAGTACGCGCAACAATTCCGTGCCGGCGGCGCCGGTCGCGCCCACGACGGCGATGTGATAACCTCCCATGAGCATGTCGATTGTAACGCTGTAACAGAAATTTGTCGCTAGCAGAAAAAGTCGAATGAAGAGCATTCACGTTTCAATTCGAGACCAGCACCTCACACTAAAAGAAAACGAACGCCCGATCCGCACTTATCCGGTGTCCACTTCGCGATTCGGTATCGGGACGGAGGAGGGAAGCTTCAAAACGCCGACTGGCCGATTTTGCGTAGCGAAGAAGATCGGAAGCGATATGCCGAGCGGCACGATTTTTGTCGGCCGTGTCCCGCTTCAGCCCGACGAAGCGCCTCCTCCGACGGAGGACCTGGTGACGTCGCGTATTTTGTGGCTCGACGGATTGGACGAGCAAAATGCGAATACGCGCGACCGCTTCGTCTACATTCATGGCACCACACACGAGGATAAAATCGGCACAGCTGCGAGTCATGGCTGCGTGAGGATGCGTAACGCGGACGTGATCGAATTGTTCGAAATGGTCGATGATGGGACGCCGGTTGTAATCGAGGCGTGAGCTTCGCGAGTAGGTGTGGACCGGAATCGCCTGCTAATACATCCAAAGAACTTGACAAAAACGTTGTTGTCCGTGTGATCCTACACGGGCAGTGCAGCTTGCAACGAAAGGAGGCGAAATAAGATTGAAACTGATAAAAGCGATCATGATTGTGGCCGTTTTGGCCACTGCGTTGAGCTTTGGTGCGTGTTCTCAGAAGAAGGAAACCGTCACCACCAGCGCAGGGACAACCGGCTACCATAAATAGAATCGGCAGCCAGTTTGTGCTGGTTCAAAAAACTTAAGAAAAGCATTGCTTCCCACGGTTTCCCTGCCTAAACAGACCGGAGCAACCTGCGACGGAAGGAGGCGAGATGGATTGAAATTTTTGAAAATGATCATGATCGTGGCCGTTTTGGCCACGGCATTGGGACTTGGGGCTTGTGCGCAACACAAGGAGGTTGCCCCTGCACCCGCGGGAAAAACCAGCGCGAAATAGATCCAGTGTCAGGAAATTTGTTGTGGGCCATCTTGCCCAAAAGGCCAGGTCGTGTTTCGGCCTGGCCTTTTTTCTGTCTAATCGATTCAACGCTTTAACGCTTCAACGATTGTAGCTAGACTGCGCAAGTGGAGCTGAATGGTCAGGCGCTTACTCTGGAGCAAATCGCTGCAGTCGCAATTTGTGGCGAGCATGTTGCAATCTCGCCAGCAGCGCGTCCCTGCATCGCTGCTTCGCGCAAAGTTATCGAACAAATCGTTGCGCGCGACGCCGTGGTTTACGGAGTAAATACCGGTTTCGGTAAACTCTCCGACGTCCGTGTGCCACAGGGCGAACTGCGCCAGCTTCAACTGAACCTTGTCCGTAGTCACGCCTGCGGAATTGGCAAGCCACTTTCCGAACCTGAGGTGCGCGCAATGATGTTGCTCCGGGCGAACGTGCTGACGCTCGGATTCAGCGGAATCCGTTCGGAAGTCACCGAGTTGCTTTGCGAGATGCTTAACTGCCGCGTGCACCCCGTTGTTCCGGAAAAAGGTTCAGTCGGTGCGAGCGGTGATCTCGCGCCGCTTGCGCATCTGGCATTGAGCGTGATCGGGGAAGGCGAAGTATTTTTTGAAGGTAAACGGATCGCGAGTGCGGAGGCGTTGGAGCGCGCGAACCTGAAGGCTGTTGAACTGGAAGCGAAGGAGGGTCTGGCGTTGCTCAACGGCACGCAAGGCATGCACGCCGTAGGTGGACTGGCGCTGTTACGTGCGCAGCGCGTGGTACGCGTGGCCGATGTGTCCGGTGCGATGAGTCTTGAAGCGCTCAAAGGCACGCCCGTCGCATTCGACCCGCGATTGCAGGAGGCGCGGCCGCATCCGGGGCAGAAAGCCGCGGCCGAACATCTCTTGTCGCTGATGGAGGGAAGCGAGATCCGTCAGTCGCATCTCACCGACGACCCGCGGGTGCAGGACGCGTACAGCCTGCGTTGCATGCCTCAGGTGCACGGAGCAGTGCGCGGCGCACTGGCACATTGTGAAGAAGTTTTACTGATTGAATCGGCATCAGCGACGGACAATCCGCTTGTGTTTGCCGAAACCGCTGATGTGATTTCAGGCGGGAATTTTCACGGCGCGCCACTTGCATTTGCGTTCGATTACGTTGCGATCGCGATCACCGATTTGATGAGCATCAGTGAACGCCGCACGGATCGCCTCGTTAATCCTGATAAGAGCGAGGGGCTTCCAGCATTTCTTGCGCGACGGCCCGGAGTGGAATCGGGATTCATGATCGCGCACGTCGCCGCAGCTTCACTGGTGAACGAAGCGCGCGTACTCGCGCATCCTGCGAGTGTTGACAACATCACAACGTCCGGCGGGAAAGAAGATCACGTATCCATGGGAATGACGAGCGCGCTGAAACTGCGATCGATCGTCGATCTTGCGGAAAATTTGCTCGCCATCGAATTGCTTGCGGCCGCTGAAGGTCTGGAACATCGCCGACCATTGAAAGCTGGTCGCGGTGTGGAGCGAGCGTTCGCTGCTGTGCGAACCGTCGCGCCGCCGCTTACGCATGATCGCCCGCTTTCCAGCGATATTGCCCATGTTGCTGAAGCCATCCGGCGAGGCGATTTTGATTGAGGAGCGATTAACTCATGAGTGGAAAGCGAATTATTCAGGCGCCGCGTGGTAGTGAGCGCACGTGCAAAGGCTGGCATCAGGAATCGGCGATGCGGATGTTGATGAACAATCTCGATCCTGAAGTCGCGGAAAATCCCGATCAACTGGTGGTCTACGGCGGAACGGGTCGCGCCGCGAGAAGCTGGGAAGCTTTCGATGCAATCGTTCGGTTGCTGCGTGAACTCGAAAACGACGAAACGCTTCTCATTCAATCGGGAAAGCCGATCGGAAAATTCCGCACGCATGATGAAGCACCGCGCGTCCTGATCGCGAACTCCAACCTTGTCGGCCAGTGGAATAATTATCCCGAGTTCAATCGCCTCGAGCGGATGGGACTAACGATGTACGGACAGATGACGGCCGGTTCGTGGATTTACATCGGCAGCCAGGGGATCGTGCAGGGTACGTTCGAAACTTTCGCTGCTGCCGGGCGGAAACATTTCGGCGGATCGCTGGACGGCAAATTTGTTTTGACCGGTGGCCTCGGCGGCATGGGTGGCGCGCAGCCGCTCGCCGCGACAATGAACGGTGCGGTTTTTCTCGGAGTCGAAGTCGATCCGGCGCGGATCGAGAAGCGATTGAAAAGCGGATACTGCGACAAAATCGCGTGGTCGCTCGACGAAGCTCTCAAGATGATCGATCAGGCGCGCAAGGATCGAAAATCGGTTTCAGTCGGTTTAGTTGGTAATTGCGCCGATGTTCTACCCGAAATCGTTAAACGCGGCATCGTCCCCGACGTGGTCACAGATCAAACGAGCGCGCACGATGCGCTAAATGGGTATGTGCCGCGCGGGATGTCACTCGAAGACGCACTAGCGATGCGAGGCAAAAATCCGGACGAATACATCGAGAGCGCGATGCAATCCATGGCGGTGCATGTCGAAGCCATGCTCGCGCTGCAAAAGAACGGCGCGATCACCTTTGACTATGGCAATAACATTCGAGCTCAGGCACAAAAAGCCGGGGTGAAAAACGCGTTCGATATTCCCGGTTTTGTTCCTGAATACATTCGTCCGCTGTTTTGCGAAGGGCGTGGCCCTTTTCGCTGGGTCGCATTGAGCGGTGATCCCGCAGACATTACGCGCACAGACAAGCTCGCGCTCGAATTGTTTCCAGAAAACCAAACGCTCGCGCGGTGGATGAAACTCGCCAAGGAGAGGATTCACTATCAGGGATTGCCTGCGCGGATTTGCTGGCTGGGTTACGGCGAACGCGCTGAGTTTGGCGTCGCGATGAACGAACTGGTGAAGAGCGGCGAAATCAAAGCGCCGATCGTCATTGGCCGCGATCATCTCGACACCGGCTCAGTCGCATCGCCGAACCGTGAGACAGAGGGCATGGTCGACGGCAGCGACGCTATCGCAGACTGGCCATTGCTCAATGCGCTTGTTAACACCGCAGCGGGCGCATCCTGGGTCTCGATCCACAACGGCGGTGGCGTCGGTGTCGGTTTTTCACAACACGCCGGGATGGTCGTTGTTGCCGATGGCAGCGACAATTCCAAGCGCCGCTTAGAGCGCGTGCTCAACAGCGATCCCGGTATGGGCATTCTTCGTCACGCCGATGCAGGTTATTCTCGCGCCATCGAGTTCGCCGCCGCGCACCAGATCGATATTCCGATGAAGCCGCGGCCACGCGATTGATTGGACGACATGAGGAATTGTATCTGCTTGGTGATGATTGCGGCGCTGTGCCTCTCGTCAGCTTCGCTTGCCCAGAATGTTCCCAAAATATTTGAATGCAATGGCGGTGTTGTTCCAGATAAGGAAACGGCGATTCGAATTGCGGAAGCGATTCTTTTTCCAGTCTATGGAGAGAATGCCATCCGTGGGCAGCGGCCTTATCAAGTCACTTTGAAAGACGGAAAATGGACTGTGGATGGAACGCTACGGCCGGGTTTTGTCGGCGGGAGTTTTCACATCGTTATTCTCCAACGTGATGCTCGCGTCGTTGAGATTGGCTACCATTTCTGATTCAGGTTTGTTTTGGATGCAATGAAAGAACTGATCGAGTGTGTGCCGAATTTTTCTGAGGGGCGCGACCATAATGTGATTCGGCAGATTACTGATGCGATTGAGTCAATCGATGGCGTTTCGTTGCTCGACGTCGATCCCGGCGCGAGCACGAATCGGACGGTGGTGACTTTTGTAGGCGGCGTTCCGCGGGATTAAAAAAGCAGCGGAGCTGATCGATATGCGGAAGCAGAAAGGCGCCCATCCGCGAATGGGCGCGACTGATGTTTGCCCGTTCATTCCGGTGAGCAACGTCAACTGGGAGGAAGCGATTGAATGTGCAAATCGGCTGGGGAAACGCGTCGGCGAGGAATTGAAAATCCCGGTGTATCTCTATGAGAGGGCCGCCAGGGACAAATCGCGTGCGAATCTTGCCGTGATTCGCGCAGGGGAATACGAAGGATTTTTCGAAAAGGTAAAACAACCGGAATGGAAACCGGATTTTGGACCTGCGGTTTTCAACGAGAAATCTGGCGGAACCGTCATTGGTGTTCGCGATTTTCTTATCGCGTACAATGTGAACTTGAACACCAAGTCAGTTCGGCGTGCGAACGCGGTTGCGTTTGATGTGCGAGAGCAGGGGAGAGCCAAGACACAAGATGGCACGCCATCGGGCAAACCAGTTTTGGACGCGAATGGCGAACCGGTTCGCATTCCCGGAATGTTGAAACACGTGAAAGGAATAGGTTGGTTCGTGAAAGAATACGGCATCGCGCAGGTCTCGATGAATCTCACAAATATCGAGCAAACGCCTTTACATGCGGCATTTGATGCCTGCGTTGAGTCGGCGGCGAAACGCGGCTTGCGCGTGACCGGTTCCGAGATTGTCGGCATGCTGCCGAAGAAATCTCTTTTGGATGCTGCCCGGCATTTTCTCCGTAAACAACAATGGTCTCAGGGCGCTTCGGAAGAGGAATTGATCGAAATCGCCGTTCGCTCCATGGGCCTCGGTGAATTGAAGCCTTTTATCCCGAAAGAAAAGGTGATCGAATTGAAAATCGAATCCGCCGAGTCCAGACCGTCGTTGGCGAAACTGAATGTACGCGAGTTTTGCAATGAAACGTTGAGCGATTCGGCTGCACCGGGCGGAGGTTCCGTCGCGGCGTTGATGGGAGCGCTGGGCGCGTCGTTAGGCGGAATGGTCGCAAATCTTTCCGCGGGCAAACGTGGTTGGGACGATAAACTCGAGTACTTCAGCAATTGGGCGGTGAAGGCGCAGCAACTCAAAGACGAATTATTGTCGCTGGTAGAGGAGGACACGAACGCGTTCAACAAAGTGATGGACGCATTTGCGCTACCTAAGAGTTCACCAGAAGAAAAAGCAGCGCGCACGGCGGCGATTGA
>QHOX01000228.1 GCA_003219465.1 Verrucomicrobiota bacterium
CATCCGGCAACAGCTCCAGCCGACCAAGATCATCGTGGTGTCGGGACGCGATTATGCGGTAGATCGCGCGAGCGCGCTGGAAGCCGGCGCGGACGAATTTCTGCTAAAGCCGATTACCTGGGAAGTGCTGCGCGAGTCAATCGACCGACTCTTAACGCCGATTCCGCAGCGACCACGAGCGACGACTTCGCCCGAGGAACTCGGTTCGGTGCCGCCTCGGATAAAGTTGTGGGGCGTGCGCGGCTCGCTCCCGGTGCCGGGCCCGGCGACGATCCGGTATGGGGGCAACACCAGTTGCGTAGAAGTGCGGGCCGATGGCGAAATTATCGTGCTCGACGCGGGCACCGGGATTCGTGCCCTCGGTCTGGCGCTGGAAAGGGAGCTGGGACCGGAAACGATCAAGCTGACTCTTCTCATCACACATACGCATTGGGATCACATTCAGGGTCTGCCGTTCTTTGCCCCGGCCTACAACAGCAAAAATCTGATCCGGATCCTGGGCTACGAAGGAGCGCGTGCTGGTCTGGGCGCAATCCTGGCCGGCCAGATGGAGACGCCGTTTTTTCCGGTGAGCTTGCGTCAATTGCCCAGTCATCTCGCGATCGAAGAGCTAAGGGAGATGGAGTTTCACATCGGCACGGTGAACGTGCAGGCAAAGTTTGCGAATCATCCGGGCATCTGCGTCGGCTATCGGCTCTTTACCAGCGCCGGATCGATCGCCTACATGCCGGACAACGAACCGTACGAGCCTCTCAAAATGCAACTCGCGGCGCAGGATGGAATCGATGGGAACGAAGCGCGCAATTTTGCCGGCGCGGAGCGGGCCAAGATGGTGGAGTTCTTTCGGGATTGCGAAGTGGCGATTCTGGACGCGCAATATACGGACGAGGAATATAAGAAACACATCGGGTGGGGGCATAGTTCACTCAGCAGCGTGGTCGAGCTTGCGCTCGATGCGAATGTGAAACGGCTTTTACTTTTCCATCACGATCCGAGTCATGACGATGACATGATCGATCGAATGCTGGAGCAGGCGCGGGAGCTGGTGAGGAAAAGCGGAAAGGCTCTGGTGATTGAAGGGGCACGCGAAGGCGCTGAGATTCTGCTGGAGTTACGAGCGCAGCGGCAGCTGCGCTGAGTTAATGGTTGTCTGTTATTGGTTGATTGGGGACGCAGCCGTGCTGCGCGTTATCGGTTATCAGTTATTGGTGATCAGATATCAGCCGCGTACGCAAAGGCTCCGGCGTGCTTAGGCGGAAGCGCTGCGGGCGCAAGTAAGAAGGAAAAAGGAAGAATTAAAAAGGGATTGTGGAAACCGGATTGCGGATCGCGGAAAGCGGATTTCGGAAAGACAAAGAAATAGAAGTGATGCGTGACGAGTGATTAAGGATTTTTGATGTCGGATGTTTGAGGTTTGATGTAAGGGGGAGAGCGTAAAGCTCCGTTGGAGCCACGCTCCTTTACTGAGAGACAGAAGGACAGACATCGCGGATTAGGCGGCTGTTGCCGGAAATTCCGTTCACGGATACACTGGGTGCATGAGCCGGGTGGAAGAAATCAAGGCCGCGATCGAGCAACTCAGCCTGGAAGAGCGTTGTGAACTGGCTGCTTTGCTGAATCCAATCGAAGATGATGATTGGGACCGGCAAATGAAGAAAGACGCCGAGCCGGGAGGGAAACTGGATCGGTTGATGGAAGCGGCTACCAAGGAATACAAAAAAGGTAAAAGTCTGCCTTTTCCAAAACCGGCCGAGTGAATTCGAGGGTTGCGCGCGAATTTTGGAGGCTGTTCTATGAGTCTCGAATTTGACTCGCGATCTCCCGCTCGCTCGATCGCGTCACCACGCGACCAATGCAGTGCATCGAACGGCGTCCCCGCACGTCCGATTCTTGCTCTGGCAAAATGACCCGCGGCATCCATCGCTGCGATTTAAACCAATCGGCTCCGGGCGATGGTCAGCCCGAGTAGGCGACCATTATCGCGCGGTGGGTCGCTTTGTGGAGAGTGATACTTTCCTCTGGACTTGGGTTGGCCCTCATGAGGATTACAATAGGCTCTGAGCGGAACCAGATCACATGGGCTACGGACTGCGACGAAACAAGATCGAAGGCGGAAGCGGCGGAAAGCGCGGACATTCGAATATGGCGCACTGGGAATACACCGAAGAAATTAAGCAGCGCTCAGGCAAGGCGCGGCGAGGCGTGGCCAAGGTTCTTGAAGGTGAAGCGAGGGATGATCGATGATTCGTGATCCGTGATCGGTTCTGCCTATGTCAAAGGCCGAGCGTGTGCTTGACGGCGGCGTTTACCTTGGTGATGTCAGCTAAATGACCCAGGACCGAGTCGATCTCGCTCGCCATTATCGTCGCGAGGTTGTCTGTCATTACAACCGAATCGAGGCGCAAGCCCGCTGCTTTGCCTTCGGGTGAGGAGACTGCAATAAATACGCGGCTGGCATGGCCGCGGCGAGCCAGGTTACTGGAAATCATCGCAACGATCGTTTGTTCAAGACCGCTGTCGAGATTATCGCGTTGAAGGATGAGCGCAGGACGACGCTTTGCGGTGCGCAAATCTGAGTTGGGAAAAAGGACCAATACGACATCACCGCGCCGGGTCTTCATCGTAGATGGCCGCTTCCGGTCGATCCCAGTCTTCGGCGAATGTCTTCAACCGGGAACGGAGATCGCCGGCCTGGGCCTCGCTGATCCCACGGGATCGCAGATCTACAGCGCGATAATCCGCTGCGGCTTCCTCCAACCGGTCGAGCCTCGCGGCCTGTTCATCCGCCGCCTGTTCGCGTGCGCGGACATCTTCATCCTGCGCGGCAAGCTCGCGCAGCTTGTTGAGCACGGCGCGACGCTCGGCTTCGCTTAGCTTCGGAAGTTCCTTGATAATCTCAGATGCGCTCACGGCGAAATTATAGCGTCGGTCGGCAATTTGTCAGGCGAGAGCGTATCCGGAACGTTCGAGGCCAGAAGGAAAAATTAAGAAAGGGAAAACCAGAGAGCAGCTTAGGTTTTCGGTTCGACGCGCTTGACGCCTGCGAATTGGTCGAAGTCCCGATCGAATGAAGCAATCGCGATGGATTCGGCACCGGCGATTGCAGCATGGTACGCGTCTACAAAGTTCACATCGGTGTGCGCAAAACTTCGCAGTGCGCTCAGTAACGTTGCTTTGTTTTGGACTTCGATACCCGCGGATTCAATCAGGTCTTTCAGGGCAGCGGCAATCGCACCGCGATCGAGCTTATAAAATGATTGCAACACCCAAACGGTTTCAGCCAGCGCGAGATCCGTCACGACCAGAGCGACATCGCCAGCCGCGGCACGCCCAAACAAGCTTCGGCTGCGAGGCGAATGTGCCGGGTGATCGCCGGTGAGAAAGCGAACGATGACGTTGGTGTCGAGCAGGAGCCTCGCCATCAAACGCCTTTTTTCTTCCAGCGCCGGACGACGTCGCGTTCCACCGCGGCGCGCATTTGCGCCTTGGTGGGCGGCAGTCCTTTACGACGAATGCGAGGTTTGAAAATCGCATAGAGTTCGTGCACGGCAGGCGCCGGTTTGATGGTAACCTTTCCGTCTTCCACCTCGTAGAGAATACGGTCATTTTCCTTCAGTCCAAGCAGCTTGCGAATCTCCCGGGGGATGGTGGTTTGTCCCTTGCTGGTAAGCGTTGATTGTGACATATGCTCCTTACGTATATGGAGTTTTCCTTACCTGCCATCAAAATCAAGGCAGAAAGCGGCCGTAAAGTCAGAAGTAAGAAGTAAGAATTAAGCCACCTTCGTTCAAACTACGGCGTGCCAGGGAAGTCAATGTTTTGTATCTCGGCAGCTCCCGCTGCGCTCAACCCTTACCCTCACGGCTTCACCGGCCATGTCTCTCATCCCAGTCGCTCCATTCGCGGACGCTTGAGCAGTTTGCGCAATCGCTGAGTCGTGGTCGCGCGATCGATTTTGCTCCCGGCCACGTCGAGCATCAATTTTTCCCATTCAGCGACCGGCAATTTGGCGATTGGCGAAAGCTGGTTCGTTTCTAAAAAAACCAGGCAAGCCGCGAGTGCCGTCCGTTTGTTCCCGTCGAGAAATGGATGGTTGCGGCAAATGTAAAACAAATACGCTGCCGCGATCTCGATCGAGTCAGAAATGAGGGGTTGGCCCATCATCGTCGCCTGCGGAGCAGCCACGGCCGATTCCAGCAATGTCTCATCGCGAATACCAGCTGCGCCACCGTGGGCAGCGAGCACTTCGCGGTGAACCGCTTTGACGGCTTCGACCGTCAGATGCTTGAGCGTCTTGCTCAAGAGAGGCGTTTGAAAAGCGCGGCGTTCTTCTTGATCAAGCGCCTGGCCGTCGTGGCGGCTGTGTCCGGATCGATCGCGGGATGGATGGGTGTCAAAACGATCGAGCCACCGGGATGGACCGTCACGTTTACTTTGTCGCCGACCTTGATACGGGCGAGATCCATCAGCGCAGCATCAAAGATGATGCCCTGGGAATTCCCGACTTTTGTGATCGTCTTAGTCATCGGTGTAATACTATGTTTTACGAATGGCGCGCGTCAACCGGCGCGAAGTCGGATTCTGTCACAGGCTGTGACAGTTTTTGGTCCGATGCGGCATACGCGAGGTAAAACGCCCGCATGCGCCTCAGGTTGAGAGCAGACAGACCGGCCATTTCCGGGAATTCCCGGCGCACATTGCTCAACGTCCAACGCTCAACGCTCAACGTCGAACTTGCGGATTTAGACTGAAAAGTTTGAAACTCGCTGGCTGCCCGCCGGAGCAAAGGAAAAGGTAAGAAGGAAGAATTAAGAATCAGAAAACCGCGGCTGAACGCTTGGTTTGTAGTCGTAATTGACCGCAGGCGGCGGCGATGTCATGGCCTTTCTCGCGGCGCAAGGTCGCGGTTACACCGTACTCACGCAGGGTCGATTGAAATTTTTCCTGCCGCGCGCGTGAAGGGCGTGACCATTCCAGGCCTTCGACGGTGTTGTATGGAATGAGATTGATCTTGGCCGACAGACGGCCCGCGATTTTGGCCAGGTCGCGCGCCTGCTCGTCGGTGTCGTTGATGCCGGCGATCAGGATGTACTCGAACGTTATCCTTCCTTTTTTCGCGACATAGTAATCGCAAGCTTCGAGTAAGACTTTTAGTGGATACTTGCGATTAACCGGCATGATCCGGCCGCGCACTTCGTCGGTTGCGCCATGTAGCGAAAGGGCAAGACGAAACTGCGTGGATTCGTTGGCCAGCCCGCGAATTTGCGGCGCGAGTCCGCTGGTGGAAATGGTGATGTGGCGGGCGCCGATGCCGAGGCCCCATGGCGCGTTGATGATCCGAATCGCGCGCAGAACATTTTTTAAGTTGGCGAGCGGCTCGCCCATGCCCATGAAGACGACGTTATCGATTCTTTCGCCACAAAATTTTTCTATCTCGATGAGCTGTTGGACGATCTCGCCTGCGTCAAGATTGCGCGTCCAGCCGTCCAGTCCGCTGGCGCAAAATTTGCAGCCATA
>QHOX01000229.1 GCA_003219465.1 Verrucomicrobiota bacterium
AACGTTGCTCGTTCCAACATTGAAAATAGGCGCGGTAATACGGATGGCTCGCGACCTCGATTTTCCCGGGATCGAGATCTTTGCCGCTCAATTCCGCCACAAATCGCGAAATCCTCTCGCCTTTGTTCATGAAGGGCTTAATCTGCTCGTGGCTCTGATGATGAGCAAACAAGCAGGCATTGTCTTTTCTCAAGCGAATGTGCCACCCGCCGCAGGCGCGGGAACTCACATGACCAGTCCGGCTGTGCTACGATAGATGATGACAGACGCGGCTCTGGCCATTCTCCTGGTCGTTATCTCAATTCTGATCTTCTGTTCCGCTCTATTTTCGGGATTGGAGACAGCGCTTTTCTCACTCAAGCCGCATCAACTCCGCCGCCTGGAAGAGCATCGGCCCGGTCTCACCAACTTCATACAGCTTTTCCGGGACAATCCGCGTCATGTTTTGAATGTCCTGCTCCTAGGCGATGGCCTGGTGAAAGTGCCACTGGTCATTTTGTGTCTCGTCCTCTTATGGGAAGGTCCATTTGCCTCGCGCATTCCACAATGGCTGGCCGGAATTGTGATCTTCGCAATTGTCGTGCTGTTCTGCGATTTAATTCCCAAGCTCCTGGCTGTTTCGGCGCCGTATCGGCTTTCCGCAATCGGAGCGTTGGCCTTGCAGATTTCGATGCCGCTGCTCGATCGTGTCGGTCACGGACTCGAGCGCGTCAGCGCCTTTATTATTGATCATCTGACACCATTGCATCTGCGCACCCGGCCAGGCTTAACCGATGAAGAACTGCACACGCTGCTTGAAGTCGGCGAAGAGGAGGGCGCGTTGCAGGAAGAAGAAGCCGAGATGATCGAAGAAATCATCAAACTTGGCGATAAAACGGCGAAAGATTGCATGACGCCGCGCGTCGATAGCTTCACCCTGCCGGATGATTTGACCAATGAAGAAGCGATTGCGCGTTTGAAGGAGAAACGCCATCGACGCGTCCCGGTTTACGCCGACACGCCCGACCAAATCCTCGGCATCGTCGATGTAAAACTGTTCCTGCTCGATCCCTCCGAACATTACACGGAAAAATTAATCGCTCCCTCTTTTGTTTCCGAGACGATGCGCGCAGTGGAGCTACTCAAGCTGTTTCTGACTCATCCCCAGGGAATGGCGGTGGTGGTTGACGAATTTGGCGGGACCGAAGGCATTATCACGATGGAGGATATCGTGGAAGAGATTCTTGGCGACGCGCTTCCCCGCGGCGATGTCGATCTGTACATCGAGCCGCTCGAGAACGGGAAATTTCTCGTGAGCGGCAACGCGCGCCTGGACGATTTAAGCGAATACCTCGGCTTTCGAGTTGATGCAGAAGGAATAGACACGATCGGGGGACTTGTATTCACGCGGTTGGGCTATTTGCCGCCCTCCGGCACAAGATTCGAGATTCCGCGACTAGCTATTACCGTGCGGCGCGCCGGGCGTAAAAGGATCGAGGAAGTTCTGCTGGAGAAAACAACCGGCAGCGGCATTCAAGAAACATCGGATCAAAGCAGTGCTGCGGCATGATGATCGGCTTCATCATTTTCTGCTGCTGGATTGTTTCGTTCTTCTTCAACGGAATCGAAAGCGGGCTGCTATCGATCGATCCGGTGCGGTTGCGGCAAAATGTGAAACGTCGCGCACCAGCGGCCGTGCGGCTCAATCGGTTGCTAAAACATCCGGAAAGGCTGCTCGTGACCGTTTTGCTCTTCACAAATGCGGCCGACATACTCGGACTGCTCCTGCTGACGCGCCAATTGGTCCACTCATTCGGATATGCCGGATTTTTTATCGCGTTAGCAATCGCGTTTCCCATATATCTCCTTCTGCTTTCGGTCTTCCCAAAGTCGCTTTTTCGGCGATTTCCGTTCCGTGCTCTGGCGCATCTTGCCGGGATACTGGAATTTGTCTCGGTCCTTTTTTCGCCACTGCTCGCAATTGGCGCGCGGTTAGGCTGGTTGCTGCTGCCAGATCGCGCGGCAAAACACGCTCGGCTCTTTGCCGCCCGCGAAGAACTAAAGCAGATCACAACGCAAAGTGAGCGGGAAGGCTCTCTCACCGCTACCGAGCGCGCGATGATTCACAACGTCGTCGATTTTCGCGCCGTCAAAGTTCGCGATGTAATGCTGCCCTTGGCGAAAGTCGTCGCATTGCAGCCGAGCGCGTCAACTCAGGAAGCACTCGAGCTCAGCGCTTCCTCGGGTCTGGATCGTCTCCCTGTCATTACGCAGGAAGGGCAGCCAGCCGGACTGGTCAACGTCCTCGATATTCTGCTCGAGCAAAATGGTGAGAAGCCACTAAGCAGCTATGTCCGGCGCATCGTAACGACAAATGAGGAAGAGTCGGCTTATCGGATTGTGCAGCAGTTACGTGCGGCCCGGTTTGGCTTGGCTGCCGTTCTGGATCAAAAGAAAAATCTTCGTGGAATCGTCACCATTGAGGACTTGATCCGTCGTCTCGTTTCTTCCACTGAAGCGCGAGTTTAATCAATCCAAGGGCGGAACCTTTCATTGCCTAAGATTGCTGCCGCGCTAACGAGCGCGACGTGCGAAAAGGCCTGTGGGAAATTTCCGAGCTGACGCTTTTCGCGAGGATCGTATTCTTCTGAAAGAAGTCCGAGATCGTTGCGCAGATTGAGCAGGCGCTCGTACAATTCACGCGCTTCTTTCTTGCGCCCGAGAAGATGCAAACAATCGGCGAACCAAAAGGAGCACGGAAGAAAAACGCCTTCGCGACCGGGTAATCCATCGACCTTTTCTTCCTGCGGCCGATAACGCAGCACCAAGCCATCCTGCATAAGCTCGCGTTCGATCGCTTCGATAGTGCCGCGCACACGCTCATCAGTGGCCGGCAAAAAGCCAGCCACCGGCATCAGGAGCAAACTCGCGTCGAGCGCGTCCGACCCATAAAACTGCGTGAACGCTTTCCTGCGAGGGTTGTAACCGCGCTCGCAGACTTCTGCGTGGATTTGACCGCGAATTTTTTGCCAGCGCTGAAAATGTTCGTATGCCGCGCAGCTACATTCCTCAACAAGTTTGATCGCGCGATCGAACGCAACCCAGGCCATCATTTTCGAATGCGTAAATTGTTTGCGGCCGCCACGCACCTCCCACATTCCTTCGTCCGGTTTCTGCCAATTTGATTCCAGAAATTTTATCAACTGAACCATCAGAGCCCAATCCGGTTCGTCCAGTTTGAGTCCAGCACGATCGGCCTGCCAAATAGCGGCGAGGATCTCCCCATAAACGTCGAGCTGAAATTGATTAGAAGCCGCGTTGCCGATGCGGACCGGCTTGGAATTTTCGTAGCCTGACAACCAGGGAATTTCAAACTCTTCGAGGCGGCGTTCGCCCCGCACGCCATAGATTGCCTGCATTTGCGCCGGGCTACCGGCGATGGCACGCAGAAGCCATTGGCGCCAGGACTTGGCTTCTTCGCGATAACCTGATCGCAGTAACGCGAGCAAAATTAGAGCTGCATCCCGTAGCCAGCAGAAGCGATAATCCCAGTTGCGGACGCCTCCTATTTCCTCCGGTAGTGAAGTCGTAAGCGCCGCCACCAGGCCGCCGGTCGGCGCATAGGTTAATCCTTTAAGCGTGATAAGTGAGCGCATAACCGCATCGCGCCACTCGCCTTTGCTTTGAAACTGGCTAGACCAGTCTCCCCAATATTTCTCGGTGTCCCGCAATGCGTGCTCGGCATTTACTTTCCTCGGCGGTTCTGCATGAGAGGCGAACCACGTGAGCACAAACGGGACGCGATCCCCTTTTGCCACGGTAAACTCGGCGACTGTGGTTAAATCTTTGCCGCACGTTTCAATCGGGCTTCGCAAGATCAGACCGTCAGGTCCCGCGATCGCTTCGAGTCCGCCGTGGCGCCGTCGCACCCATGGAACGATCTGCCCGTAATCAAAGCGGATAATCAGCTCCATTTCCATGGACATTTTGCCGCGCAGCCCCTCGACGATTCGAATGATGTCGGGATTCTCTCCGCGTGGAGGCATGAAGTCGATCAGTCGAACCGCGCCGTTCTTGGTTTCAATCTCTGTTTCCAGGATGAGCGTGTCGTCCCGATACCGTCGAGTTGTCTTCTCGACCTTTTCCTCGGGGAAAAACCGCCAGTGCCCATTTTTTTTCTCACCGAGGAGCGAGGCAAAGCACGCCGGCGAATCGAACCGGGGAAGGCAAAGCCAATCAACGCAGCCATCGCGACTCACGAGCGCGCCGGTCTGCGTATCACTCAAAAACGCATAATCTTCGATCTTTGTTCCGTTCGTCGTCATGGTTCCTTCGCCGAAGTTGATTCGGACTGCGCAAGCTTCGCGATCCCATCGTGCGTCAATCGAAACACGGTCCATTCCTCCATTGGTTTTGCATTAAGCGAGCGATAAAATTTAATCGCAGGTTCGTTCCAATCGAGCACCGCCCATTCCATCCGCCCGCAACCGCGATCGCGGGCAACCTTGGCAAGATCGACAAGTAACGCGCGGCCATAGCCCTTTCCGCGCTTGTCTGGCTTCACGAACAAATCTTCGAGATACAGCCCCGGACGCCCGAGCCATGTCGAAAAATTGTGAAAGAAAACGGCGAAGCCAACCGGCGACTTTCCTTCAAAGGCGAGCAACACTTCTGCAACAGGCTTTTCGCCAAATAGAACATCGACAAGCCGTTCTTCTGTCGCGGTGACTTCGTCTGGCGCGCGTTCGTAAGTAGCCAACTCGCGAATCAATCCGAGAATGACCGGCACGTCTTCTACGCGCGCCGGACGAATCTCGAAATTACTTTGAATGTTCATATTCCTGCTGATTGTCGATCACACATATACGTAAGCAACTAGCCGCACAATTACGGGCTTAGTTGTCCTTCGCGCCTGCAAGTGCGCGGCCAACGCGGCTCAGTCCTTCGGAGAACATTTCCGTATTTACGCCCATGCCGATGCGAAAGTGGTCCGGCATTTCGAAAAAACGCCCCGGAACTGCGGACGTTTCGAACTGGGATCGTAACCGCTCAAGGAAAACATCAGCCTTGCTCCCACGACTGTGGGCCAATCGCACAAATGAGGTTGTGCCCCAATCGGTTTGCACCGTGGAAAGAGCGGGCTGCTGCGCTAAAAAATCGCGCAACAATTTGCGATCTGCTTCCACGATGCGGCGGCCTGTTTCGCGAAGTCGGTTCAGCTGCTGGAATGCAACGACGCTGAGAAGCTCGCCGGGATAAACTGCCGTCGCACTGTAGAGATCGTTCAGACGCCGCATCTTCCAGGCGAGGTCAGGGCGCGCCAGGATCCATCCACAGCGCAGGCCACTAACGCCGTAAACTTTTGTCAGACTGCTGGTCACCACGAATTCAGGCCCAATGTGAAACGATGTTTGCGGCGTCCCCTCATACACCGCATCCAGATAAACCTCATCCACCAGCACGAGCGCTCCAACGCTGCGCGCGATGTCGCCAATTTCGCGTAGAACCGAATCCGGCGTCAG
>QHOX01000230.1 GCA_003219465.1 Verrucomicrobiota bacterium
CAAGTTCTCGAGCAATTTTTCAAGCTCGTCTTTATGAGCAGCGATAGCATTCATGATGCTGTTTTGTGTGCAGAGGAAAGGGGCCGCACACCTGCGCGATCGATTGACGCTGCGATTGTTAAGGAGCCAGCATACGGCTGCGACTGCCGATTAGCTAATGGTATTTACCGCCACATTACACAGATGAATCAGGAATCCAGGAAGCCAGGAAGGGAACGTAACAATTCTCTGCGCTGCGCTTTTCTCATTTTCTCCTGGATTCGTGGTTTCCAGATTGTGCCGTCTGCCTTTTTCCTTGTTGTCCCTTCAGTGGACCGGCTAACCTCGGATTTACCATGAAAAACAGGCATACCGATAATTGTGTTGGATTCGGCGGTTCGGTTCGGGCTTTGGCGGCGTCGGCCGGAATTCAGTTTGGTGATCTTCAGGCTGAAGCGTATCGACTGCGCGATAAGCTCGGACCTGACCGCGAGAAAGCTTACAAGGAATGCATTCGCCAACTCGCTCTTGGCGGAGCTCTATCTGACACAGAACAGCGCGCGATGCTTGAACTGGGAAAGCGCGGCTTCGCCGTAGGCTCCGACCGCGAGCTCGAGAAGTTCGTGGCTTACGCGCGCGGTTTGCACAAGCGCATGTTGGCGGATTGCCACGCGAGTCCGGTCGCGCTAACGATAATTGGTGCGATTGCGAACTACGCGGTTCCTTCGCTGACCAAGCCGGGCCGCCGGAGCCGGATCCTCGCGAAACAGTCTCAGCATCCAGTCCGTGACATCCTGCTGGGCGTCGCCGGTGGCGCCTTCGGCGGCCTGAGGATGAGCGGCTGGAATCCGATTGGCGGCGTGGTAGGCGGCATCGTGGGCGGCATTATCGCTGGGGTCGAAGCACTCTGCTAACGAATCAGGAAACCAGGAATCGAGGAGCTGGAAGCGACGAGATGCACGGCACAGCGGCGAGGTAGCGGAGAGCGGTTCCGGGGCAACTGCGAATAAAAATAGGAATTCAGACAGACTCATAGAATTCGCGCTGGCTGATGCGACGCGCCGCTACAAAAACAAATCCGATCAAATCCTGTTAATCTGTCTCGCTCCTGCATACCATCTATCGGGATGGCGGAGACGCATACAGGCGGATGTTACTGCGGAACCGTGGAGATCGAGCTGCGCGGCGACCCTTTAGACACGGGTTACTGCCATTGCGAAGCCTGTAAATAAGCGACCGCCGGTATTGCACGAAGTGCGGCGGCCACGTGATGGTCGATCATCCAACTCTCGGCTTGACCGATGTCCGGCTCGGAGCTCTTCGAAATTTTCCGTTCAAGCCAAGGGTGCACCTTAACTACGAAGAAACCGTCCTGCCGATCAAAGACGGCCTGCCGAAATTAAAAGATTTCCCCGCCTCCATCGGCGGCTCCGGCGAAACGGTACCGGAGTAGCTGTGGCTCAGTTCTCGCGTCAACAAACCGACAATTCGAACACTTCACAAATGCGTGCAGAAACTACTCGTAATCGAGCTTTTTGAGCAGCGTTTTCAACCTTTGCTTGAACTCCGGTACCGAGCGCACATCGGAGACCACAGCAACACGAGCTATCGTGGGCGGCTCGTCCTTGTCGTCCCCTGCCGAGCGATCAAATCGGCTTTCTAGAATATAGGGCTCTAACGGAGTGAATCTCTCGAAAATCGATCGAAGCGCCGCGTCAGTTATTTTTTTCAACGTCGCATAAAGAAAGAGCCGTTCAATTCTTTGCACTTTCCCGTCCACTTCCGGCCTATAGAAAGAGAGAGCCCACTCAGGAAGCGCCTGTGATTTCGTTAGACGTTCAATCGGAAGGAAGTTGATAGCGTGATGAATACGCTTTCGCCTTCGAGTCATTGCCAGCAAGCGGCGCGGGCGAAAATCGAATTCGCGGGACGGCCCCCTTCTCTCTGAAAGCCTCTCGCGCGAAGAATTCCCCCAGCAAATCTCCGCAAAAGCCCCAACTGAACTGACATCGATTCCTTCGCAAACGCTTGCTCATGCTGTAAGTGGTCTTGTGTTGTCCGACGTGCTTTCACTACCGGCGCAACCACTTTCGAAACTCTCCGCTTGAGCTTCGACCCAAAAGCGTTCGTCGCTGCCGCCATGGAATGATATTCTTCATCTGCAGGTCGAAATGCACCCTCAGATTGCCATGTGGATCAGAGTCCCTCGCGCAGAAATGGTCGTTTCTCGCAGTGTAAATTACTGGTTTTCCTCGACCCAACATGTATCCGGCTTCGTAGTAAACTGACGGACGGGCGTACGTAAGGTCCGCGATGCAAAAATCCGCCGCTTCCATCAGCGCGAAAATCTTGTCATCAATATCGTCGTTGTGTTCAACGCGATCGACGCGCGTGCAGCGAATTCCTAGCTCGCGCAGTACCGGCTTGATGGATTTGTCGTAGATCGCATCGACGTCCGCGCGATCAAGAGCACTTGCGACAAAACAGATCATGCACAGAGATTCCAGTTACTCATCTACGACCAAATCAAACCAGGGTTTGTCGACAAATTCGCGGCTCCAATTTCGCAAGTTCAGCACTAAAATCGTCCGCAAGTATCTCTGCAGATGCATCTCCATCGATGTTCGATTTAACTGCCATTATTTTAAATCCGAAGCAAAACAGCCGGGCCATTTCTGACCCGGCTGCTGTAATTCATTTGTTGTTTCGGCTGTCGATTAATAGTCCATGCCGCCCATGCCGCCCGGGGGCATCGGAGGAGTTTTTTCCTTTTCAGGAATCTCCGTCACCAATGCTTCGGTGGTGAGCAACAGGCCCGCGATCGACGCGGCGTTTTGTAACGCCGTGCGCGTGACCTTGGTTGGATCGACGATCCCCGCTTTCACCAAGTCGGTGTATTCATCGGCGGAAACGTCGTAGCCTTCGTTGCCTTTGCGCTTCTTCACTTCCTCGACGACGAGCGCGCCTTCTTTGCCCGCGTTATCGGCAAGTTGACGCGTCGGCTCTTCGACGGCGCGGCGCACAATTGCCACGCCGACTTTCTCATCGGGTTCCAGGTCCTTGATGTTGTCGAGCGCTTTCTGCGTCCGCAGGAATGCGACACCGCCGCCTGCGACGATGCCTTCTTCAACCGCTGCGCGCGTGGCGTGCAACGCATCTTCGACGCGCGCCTTTTTCTCTTTCATCTCGGTCTCAGTCGCAGCGCCAACGTTGATGACTGCAACGCCGCCTGCGAGTTTCGCGAGTCGCTCCTGCAGTTTCTCTTTGTCGTAATCGCTGGTCGTCTCTTCAATTTGACGACGGATTTGGGCAACGCGGCCCTGGATATCGGCTTTTTTGCCTTCGCCTTCGACAATGGTGGTGTTCTCCTTGTCGATGGTGATGCGCTTGGCCCTGCCGAGGTCTTCGAGCTTGATGTTCTCGAGCTTGATGCCGAGATCTTCGCTGATCAGACGCCCGCCGGTCAGCACCGCGATGTCTTCCAGCATTGCCTTGCGACGATCGCCGAAGCCGGGCGCTTTCACCGCGCAGACCTGCAACGTGCCGCGCAGTTTGTTCACGACCAGAGTTGCGAGTGCTTCGCCTTCCACATCCTCCGAGATGATGAGGAGCGGACGGCCGGCCTTGGCCACTTTCTCAAGCAGGGGAAGCATGTCCTTCAAGCTCGAGATTTTTTTCTCGTAAATGAGGATGTACGCATTTTCGAGCACCGCTTCCATCGCCTCCGCGTTGGTGACGAAGTAGGGCGACAGATAACCTTTGTCGAACTGCATGCCCTCGACCACTTCAAGCGTGGTCTCGATTGACTTGGCTTCCTCGACAGTGATCGTGCCGTCCTTGCCAACCTTGTCCATGGCGTCGGCAATGATCTCGCCGATCGTCTTGTCCCAGTTGGCCGAAACGGTCGCCACCTGTGCGATCTCGGTGCGATCGCTGACTTTCTTGGAGAGTTTCTTCAGCTCCTCGACGATTGCTTCGACACCTTTCATGATGCCGCGCTGCAACGAAGTCGGGTTCGCGCCGGCAGTCACGTTGCGCAGACCCTCGCGGTAAATGGATTCCGCGAGAATGGTCGCAGTAGTTGTGCCGTCGCCTGCGACGTCTGAAGTTTTGGAAGCGACTTCGCGGACGAGCTGCGCGCCCATATTTTCATACGGGTCTTCCAGCTCGATCTCTTTCGCGACCGTCACTCCGTCCTTCGTGATCGTGGGGCTGCCGAATTTCTTGTCGAGAATGACGTTGCGACCGCTCGGGCCGAGCGTGGCCTTCACGGCCTTCGCCAGTTTCTCGATACCGCGCAGCAAGGTGTGCCGCGCGCTTTCATCGAATTGTAGTTGTTTAGCTGCCATAAGTTTTTTTGTCTCCTCCGGTTACCCGATGATGCCGAGGATGTCGTCCTCGCGCATGATCAGATAATTTTGGTCGTCGATTTTGATTTCGGTGCCGCCGTATTTGGAGATCAGCACCTTGTCGCCCTTCTTCACCGTGAAATCGATTTTCTTTCCATTGTCATCGATTTTGCCGGTGCCTAAAGCGACCACTTTCCCCTCTTGTGGTTTTTCCTTGGCGGTATCGGGGATGATGATCCCGCCCTTCTTTGTTTCCGTTTCTTCAATCGGTTGCACCAGCACCCGATCTCCGAGCGGTTTTACATTAACTGCTGCCATAAGTTTAGTTACTCCTTCTGGTTTTGTTTTTGGGTTGAGCCGGCGACTGTCGATGTTCCGACAATCGCTAGCAAATTGTTTCCGTTATTTTTTCTTGTCTTCGTCCACGACCTCGAATTCCGCATCGACGACGTCGCCTTCGCGCTTGCCAGCGCCTTCTTCAGCGCCGCCGCGCGGTTGCGCTTCTGGTCCAGGCCCGGGACGCGGGCCGGCTT
>QHOX01000186.1 GCA_003219465.1 Verrucomicrobiota bacterium
GACGACGCCAAAAGAGATCGAACGCTCGGTGCGCGCTTTCGTAAGTGCGCGAGCTATGGCAGGGCGCTGAGTGCCAACAAGGGAAGTAGGAATTAAGAAGAATGAATCTGCAAAGTTGAGAGTTGATGGTTGAGTGTTGAGAGCTGAGATCGGAGATCAGCCGCCTAGGCCAAGGCTCCGGCGTGCCAAGGACGACAGTGGCGGAAATGTGTCAGTTCCTCTTTCGCACGCCATATTCGCGCGTTGCTCTTTCCCGAACATGAAACGGCGGGGCCATTAGCTGCCGGATCGCTTCGATGATCAAACCGATCTGTTCATCATGTTTTCCGACACGCGCTTCGAGTTCGTCAAATTTTCGCGCTAGTTTTCGGTTCGTTTCCAATATTTCTCTTAGTTTCACAAACGCGCGCATGATCGCGATATTCACCTGCACTGCCCGTTCGGTATTTAGCACACTCGATAGCATGGCCACACCTTCTTCAGTAAATGCGTGGACCTGTTTCGAGAATTTCAGACCGGATAAGGATGTCACAGATTGTGATATCCTCGCGATCTCCTGCCGCGAAAGTCGAAACATGAAATCCTCGGGAAAGCGATTCGCATTGCGCTTCACCGCCTGATTGAGGACTCGCGTCTCAACGCCGTACAGTGCGGCCAAATCACGATCAAGCAGGACGCGTTGGCCGCGCACGAGATAGATCACCTGGGCAATCGCTTTGACCGAAACAATCTCAGCAGTCATTTGTACCCCAATTCAAAATATTCGCGGGCATCTCCGCACACTGAGGTCACCACGACGGCGCTTTGACGTTTCAAAATGAAACCTCAAACCAGACCGCCTCGTAACTTCCCGCGGGTAGGTATCACAGTTTGTGATACCAGGTTTTAGGTAAACTTTAAATCATGTTTGTCCTGGTTCGCGCGATCACTTATGCCGCCGTTTTTATTGGGTTCGTGCTGGTTTATCTGCCCGGTCGGTTTCTGTCGTGGTCGGGCATTGTTGCGCCCACAACTACCGGAGCGCCGCAGATCACGGGGATGATCATGGTAGCGGTCGGAACGGCGATCGCGCTTTGGTGCGTGTTCACGTTCGTGTTCATCGGGAAAGGCACGCCTGCGCCGTTTGATCCGCCAAGAAAGCTCGTGATCTGTGGGCCGTATCGTTTCGTGCGTAACCCGATGTATATCGGCGCCGGAATGACCCTGGCCGGCGCGGCGCTCTATTACGAGTCGGTATCGCTTCTGATCTACGCCGCAATCTTCTTCGCCGTGGCACACCTCTTCGTCGTCGCGTACGAAGAGCGGGTTTTGCGCCGCAGCTTCGGCAGTGAGTACGAAGCTTACTGTCGGCGCGTCAGACGCTGGCTACCGAAGCGAAGGATGAATTAAGAAGTAAGAAGGATGAAGCATGAGCAGGAGCTGCCTTTCCGACGACCTTTTGGCGATGAACGGAGCGAATGGGATGAGCGACATAGAAGGTAAAGCCGCAAGGGCAGCGGCGAGTGAGTGTGGGCAACGAGCGAGTTTCAATACGAAGATTACCGTCGGCGCACCAGGCGATGGTGGCCGACGAGAAGTAAGAAGTAGGAAGTAAAAAGGAAGAAGAAGCCGTGGTCAGCGACCGCGGGCAGAGACGCCGCACAGCTCCGAAAGCGTTCGCGAGGAGGCCGACGTGGCTACAGGTTTTCTGAGTTCCTCGGTTCCTGATTCATTTACGCTGTTCCTGATATAGAATTGGCTTGACCCATTTTAAGAGCGTTTGCTATCCAGATGTGGCTAATCCAAGAAAAAATCGGAGGACATTATGGCCAATGGCGCAACACAGGCAGTTGAAAACGCGACGCGGCTTTCGGAGATCGGATTTCCTGAGTTCACGGCGCAGTTGATCACAGATACGTTCAACGCGATCACCAGTTCCTACCTGAACCAGACATCACAGTTCATCGCCGTCGTACAGGCGGTGAGCCAAACGCTACAGGACTACATCAACAACACTGTGGACGATATTCCAGCCGACGAGGTCGGAGCTTTTCTCCTGGGAATTGGCGGGCTCAACGATGATGCGTTGAATTTTCTGCTCGGCGATTCCACAGCGGCGGCGTCCTTGAGTGCGACAGAGGCGGCTGCGATAAACAGTGCCGTAGCCTTGGCGCCCGCGGCAGGGCCATCAACCGCCCCGGCGTCTACTGGCAGTCTCTCAAACACAAAAAAACAAAATATCGCGGACGCGATCGCCCGTCGCATTGCAAACAATAAATATGATCTTTTGCAGACGATGGTTCGTCAGGGCATCCTTCGTCTCTACGTGGACAATGGAATCATTGAGACGCGACTCACATTCACGACCTATGGTCAAGCAGTGTCGTCGTCGTCGAAGAGTAGCCGCAAACAATTGCAAGATAACCGCGCCAGCGGTTTTGGCGCGGGAGGCGGCTTTGGTGCAATTGTTGGGAACACTCTGGCGGGATTTGGCGCTGCAGGCGGATTTGCGAAAAGCAGCTCGAGTCTCGCTGTCAGCACATCGCAAGCAAGCCAGCGTGACGTTTCTGGCAGCCGCGTTCAAATCTTTGGCCGCGTCAAGCTAAACTTTAAAACTGACTTGCTTCCTCTCGCCGGTCCGGGCACATAAGCGAAAATGGCGAATGGACGCAAGCCGGTAGATCTTGGTTTTGCTGAGTTCGCTGCGCAGGTCGTGGCGGAACTTCATGAGGGTCTGCTGGTCGCTCAGGACGAACAGGAATCTCGCCGGGCAAAGCTCGCCGAGTTGTCGTCGCTTCCACTCGAGGAGTTTGCCCGGCGCTTCATCACTAATGAACAAGTTGAAGTCGAACTTGTCCGGCTTTTTCCTGTACGCCGGGGGAAGGCACATCGAATCCGCGTCGGTGCGAGCTACGTGGCGAAGACAACCAAACACGCCGAATCGCCGCCGATTCAATCCAAACTTGGCATTCAACTCACTCCGCAAGATCTGCGGGTCCGCGGCGGCCGCACTCACCTGAGCCAAAAAGGAGTGAAAAACATCCGGGATGCACTTCGGATGCGACTCGCCGAGCCGCGCTTCAAGACGCTGCGCCAGGCGGCAACACAGGGCATTCCGCGACTGGTCCTCGATTCCGGTCGTGTGAACGTGAAACTTATTTTTCGGCTTGAGGAGCTCGAAAAGGTCGGGGTTCGCCGCGCGAAAGGCAGCGTAATTGTACCGTTGAACACTCTCGTCAACATGCTCAAAGCTGAGAGTCCCCGCCCGCGTTATCAATTGATCGTACGGCAGGTGAACGAACAGACCACGCCTGTTCCACCGACAGAGTCTACCGGCATTGGCGAACTCGATCTGACGTTAAAGACAATCTGACGGGGAAGAGAAGTAAGAAGGAAACAAATTCGGAAGCGGAAAACGCCCAACTCCGAAAGCGTTCGCGAGCAGGCAGTCCAACATCGAACGCCGAATGATCAGAGACGCGCTCAGCGAGCCGCCTCAGGCGGCCTACAGTTTTCCTGTTTCGTTATTTGAGGACGCGGGGGAAATGGATGTTCAACCTAATGCAAATGTAGAGAACCAGGATCGCCCCAAGCGTGGAAAAAATGATGCCGGCGGGATGAAATCGTCCGGTCGGCGGCGAAAACAGGTGCGTAACGGCTCCGCCGATGATCGATCCGATGATGCCGAGCACGATTGTCCAGAAAATCGTCATGTGAACGTGCATCACCGATTTCGCGATAACCCCCGCGATCAGCCCAACAATAATGTACCAGATTAAATGAAGCATAATTTTCCTCCGTCGTTCGCTTGCAGAAAGTTGCTAAGTATGGCCAAGGCCTTCACAATTAACCAGACTTTTCGCGATTTGAGAAAAGAATCAGCTCATGTGGGTCGGAGCCGAGCGGGCAGAGAAGTTTGAAGGCGGAAGGATGGAGGACGAAGCGCATCCGACACGGCCGCCGCTACAGTGGTAATTGGTGTTCATTCGTGTCAATTCGTGGTTAAAGTGGGCTAAAGAGATTTTATGGAGATCACTGGTGGATGCGTTTGCGGCGGGACACGATACGTATTGAAGAGTCGGCCGTTCGATCTAGGCGATTGTCACTGCATCGATTGCCGGCGGAGCGCCGGCGCGCCTTATGTCACGTGGGGATCGGTACCCCGCCCAGATCTTGTCATCACAAAGGCTGAGCCGCGCAAAATTTCGTATGCAAATCGGATTCGTTCGTTTGGGGCATGTTGCGGCACTCATTTGTTTATCGAGGACTCCAAAGATTCAGAAATCATCGACCTAACGATTGCGTCGCTCGATGACCCTGTCCCATTTGCGCCAGAGAAAGCGATCTGGCTTGAAGATAAATTGCCCTGGGTCGTTCTCGACGAATCACTGCCGTCGTTTCCAAAATCGAAGGCTTGCTAACCAGGCGCTTTGCCCAGTTTTCCACGGGCCCGCTTTCCCGAGTCAGTTCGAATTCGAAATGCGTTTTTTGCGCACGCAGACAGCTTTTCAGCTTGCTCTCACCGGGACTCGTCGCTAGAAACGTTGCACGAAATAATTGAGGAGCCGTTTGAGCATGAAGCAGATCCCAAACATCAATGCAGTCCGATCCGCCTGGCGCCAAGTCAAAAGGGATATAAAGGAGGCCATAATTCGTGACCTGAAACCTGTGAAAGACGTCAAAGGTGGCGGCAGTGCTAAGGGCGAATCCAAACCAACCATAGGCGGCACCGGCACCACGCGTGGCCACTAATGCCACGCTCGTTAGATACGCGAAATCTTAATTCGGCTTGGGACCCTGCCCGCTGCGCTACGCGGGCGAGAATTGTAAATAGATAGACTTCGCGCCTTGCACGCGGTAACGCTGACCCCGAAGCCAAAATGAAATCTGTCAGGACTTGCATCAGCGTTGCC
>QHOX01000187.1:0-5483 GCA_003219465.1 Verrucomicrobiota bacterium
ATTAATCGTTGTGTGCGTCATCTCGCTGGTATTTCTCACCGCTAGACAGACGCGCCGCTTAATCGCGCGGCCGCACGTGTCGCTCGGAACATGAAATAAACTTAGGTGTCACGCCAGAAACCAATCAAAGAACAAAGGTAGCGAAGAAAATGACAATCGAAGCAATGGAAACAACAGAGAGAACGACCAAGGAAAAAATCATCAGAACAAACGATATTCTCGCGATCGCGCGCGCTGCTTACGAAGCGTATGTCACGAAGAATCGCGTGGCGATTGAGAAACTGATCGCAGCGGACTTCCACTTCACCAGTCCGCTGGATAACCGGATCGACGCCTTCAAATTCATCAACCTCGTGCCCGATCGCGACCGGGTGTTTGTTACCTACGAAGGTCACACCAAAAATGGCGAGCGCTTCCGGAACACCGAGATTGTGACTGTCCGCAACGGACAGATCGTTGAGGTGGAGGTGTATTTCGGCTGGTCAATCCCACACGAAGCCAAACCCGGCGGCTTCGTGGATGACAAATGAGCTTGAGACCGCAAGAGAAGGTAAAAATTTTTCAGCAAGTAATCACCTGCCGCGCCGTAGCCTCGGCGAAGGCGGGTCGATCTAACGATGGAGGAAAAATATGAACACAAAAGAAGTAGCAAAGAAAGTCGTCGAATTAGCTCGCAAACAAGCGTGGTACGAAGCGCTCGATACGCTTTACGATAATGATATCGCGAGTGTGGAAGCGACTGCACCTGAGAGTCGCGGAAAAGAAGCGGTGCGCGGTAAGATCGATTGGTGGGTCAACGCGATGCAGGTTCACAGCTTCAAAGCAAGCGAACCATTTGTCGCCCATAATCGATTCGTCGTGGAGTACGACGCTGACGTCACTGAAAAAGAGTCCGAGAAAAGACAAAAATGTCTGAAGTCGGTGTTTACACCGTGAAGGACGGCAAGATCGTGCGCGAAGAATTTCTGCCGCGTGTGAGCATCTGATTGGAGCATTGAGACCGAGGCGTCTGCTCCGAAGCGCCGTGAATTAACGGTTGATCGCAGGCCACTCCGAGAGGAAGGAGTGGTGACTGTGAACTCATTGGGAAGTCTGGTTGCGCGATCCCTGACGGATACACTGTAGTCCTAGCGAGCCCAGACGGTTCGGCTGGTGAACTTAACCACGAATGAACGGGAATGGGGCACGAATCGGAATGAAGACCGAATCGTATCAGGCCAATTAATTCGTCTTTATTAGCGTCCATTCGCCGTTTTGATGATTTATGAAAATCCCATTTACCGGCGGATGCGCGTGCGGCGCGATTCGCTACGAGTGCAACGCTGAACCAATCTTGATGGGCAAGTGTCACTGTCGAGACTGTCAACACATTTCCGGCGGAGCTTTTGTTCCTTTCGTCATTGTGCCATCAGAGGCGTTCAGGCTCATGAAAGGCAAGCTAGAGTACCACTTCACAGAAAGCCTCAAGCCTGGCAAACACAAGCGTGGGTTCTGCGCCAATTGCGGTTCACGTTTGACCGGGGCGGAGTCGGACACTCCCTCGCCGATCGTCGGAGTTGTTGCCGGCAGCCTGGATGATCCGACTTGGTTTCGTCCGCAGATGGACATCTTTACCTCCGACGCGCAACCATGGGACCTCATGGATCCAGCGATCCCAAAATACGAGAAGTATCCGCCGCTAGAATAAGGGCTAACTGACTTAGCGGTTAAACGGTTCAACGATTTAACAATTCCACCCGTCTTTTAATTATGAGCACAACCACAAAATCCGATTACCTGCTGCTTTTCCGCGGCAATGTCTGGGACCGGGGCCTTTCGCCCGCACAGCTTCAAAAGGTCGTGTCCGACTGGATGGCCTGGTTCGAACGACTGAAAGCGGAAGGAAAATGCGCCGGCGGTCATCCGTTGCAAGACGAAGGCAAAGTTGTTTCCGGAAAACAGCGGACAGTTGCCGACGGGCCGTTTGCGGAGTCGAAAGAGGCGATCGCCGGGTATTTCTTTCTTACCGTCGCGGATGAGAAGGAAGCGATCGAAATCGCCAAACAATGCCCGGGTCTTGAGTATGGCTCGATTGTAGAAGTTCGTCCGGTCGCGGATATCTCTTCGGTCAGGCAACGCGCCGAGGAATATTCCAAGGGAGAACTTGCCGGCGGGAAGGCGTAAGCCGTCTCGGGGAGTTACGCAGTCGTTGCAGAATTCGAAAGACAGCTGAATCGCTGTTGAAAACCTGCGGCACAATCCCGCGCTAAACCGTGTCCAAAATTACCCGGTCCATTCGTTGTAATAGTGAAACTATGAATGGAATTATTCTAAATTCATTGCCGCTCAGCTCGTTTTCCTTTAACGGCCTTTCTCTGACAGATGTTGGCCTCATCGTCGTATGGAGTTTGATATTGACCGTCTACATCGCTGGGCAAGGGCTGCGGCACCCATGGCAGCGGCGCTCGCGAAAACGGCCCTCAATGCCGACACCAAATTAGAGAGCGGTTCCACAAAGCGAAAGGGGAATCGAATTTTCGAGCGCGTTCAATTTCCCTACAAGGCCATGTGAGGAATGAAGTCGGCGCGATGATTCCGAGCGCGAAGGAAGTCGAACACACACGCGAATTGTTGTCGCGATATTTTCGGCCCACGCGTCTCGTGTCGGCAGAATCACTCGCGCAACGCTCAGGGGCGCGTGTCCATTTAAAAATTGAAAGCGATCTACCGACTGGGGTTCAAGCCGCGCGGAGCGTTGAACGCTTTGCTCACCACTGCGGCGCAGGGCCCGGTGCGAGGAGTTGTTGCCGCGAGTACCGGTAATCACGGCGCCGCTGTTGCCTACGCGGCGCGCATCGCAAAAGTCGGCGCCACGATTTTTCTGCCGGAAAATCCGAACCCGGTAAAACGCGCGCGCATTGTCGCGCTTGGTGCAAAAGTGATCGAGCGAGGCGCGATGGGTTCGTCGGCGGCGAGTGAAGCCGCTGCAGAGTTTGCGCGCGAGCACGGCCACTATTTTTCTGCGCGACCATGTTCGCGTGGGCGATGCTCTCGAAGTCAGCCCTTGTTAAATAATCCCGATGGTATTCTTAAAAAATTTGGCTGGCAGGCGGCACGCCGGATTCCGTTCACCAATGTTCGAGAAATTGTTGAGATGGAACCGATCTTGAAAGCCTATATTCATGAAGCTAAGGAAAAAGCCGGTTTGGAAGTGGCTTACAAAAAGAATCCCGAACCTGTTCCTTAAGAATTTCAAAATAAGTTGGATGAAATCCCTGCCTTGAAGACTGCCTTTAATGCACTGACGCCGGGAAGGCAAAGAGGATACATCCTCTATTTCTCTGGAGCGAAACAATCTAAAACCCGCGAATCACGGGTTGAAAAATGCATGCTGCAAATTCTCAAGGGGAAGGGATTGAATGATTAGTGCATTCGACAATGAGTGAATCAAAATGAGTAATGCCACCAAACGTGCGATTCTTCGCTGGATTCACCTGATCTTTGCTATTCCGATAATCGGTTACGTTTACAGTCCGTTTGCAGAACTTCCGAATTACGCCCTCATTGTTCGCTATGTCGCCTTTCCGGTGATTTTGCTTTCGGGCCTCTGGATGTATGCAGGCGCAATCTTCGCTTTCATTGGCGTTGCGGTATGGCTCGGCGCAAATCAACTGTTTGGATTTGGACCGGCCCTCCTGAGTCTGATCGTGCTACTGATCGCACGCAAAGTTTGGTTTGTAATTCGTGCGCGGCGCTCAACGTGATCGGGCCTGGTGGCGTGCACAAGATGGATAAGAATTTGAACGCTGCTAACCTCTAAGCCCATCTTGAAGAAGAACCGCTCGGCACCAAACACCGCCGTAATACCCGTGCTCTACTACCCCGACGTGCGGGAAGCAGTCGAGTGGCTGACAACGGCCCTGCCATTCACCGAACGTCTCCGCAACTCCGACAATCGGCGTCAGCTCTCGCACGGCAACGGCGCCATCGTCGTCACCAAGCCGGGCGGAAACGCCGACGCTGCCGCTTCAACGCAGCAGAGCCCCGGGGCGCATTCCATGACGCTTCGTGTCACGGGGATCGACGTCCTCTTTGAACGTGCCAAGGGAGCCGGTGCTCGTGTTCTCGCTGAACCAGCCGATCACATGTATGGCGAACGCCAATGCTCGTTCCTCGATCCATGGGGACATCCGTGGATGCTTTCGGAAACGATTTTCGATTCCGACCCAGCCGACTGGGGCGGTGAACTCCTGGTCGAATAAGCGTGCAATCGAAACCGGAGGCCGCGCCTTCGTGAAGGCATCAACCAGTAAAAACGGAACCTGAGTCATGCCTTATCCAGTGGGATTTGAACACCGAGTTCAAAGTAAGTTAAAAAGCACCACGGTCGTGACGGTGGTAGCAATGCCGGGAATCGAGCGAATTCGATATTCAAGCTAATCGAAGAACGTCGGTGCGAAACAAATGTTGTATGAGAGTGAACGACAACGGATCACTCAGGTGACGGAATAGTTAAGGGCTGCCAGTGCATAAGGTGAGTCCGGAAGGTATGCCGAGCCGCCCGAAGCTACCGCACAAATAGAATTCTCCGCAGCACCGCAAACAACGGCAAGGTTCGTGCGGAAAGAATTTCTTCCTCCTGATCACGATTTATGCGCCACGAGTGCCGGATTGCTTTCGGAGGACCCGGCAAATCGTCTCTGTCTCGGAGATCAAAGCGTCCCCTGCAAACTTCAAGCTTTCGATCGAGCGCTTGGCGGCTTCCTCGTCACCGGCACCACAGGCGTCAGTTACAAGCACAAGCACAGGAATATATCCGAGGTCGGCGCCGTGACGGGCGGTCGGTTCGATTCCGATCTCGGTCGCTACACCGACAACTATAAAGCCGTTGATGCCGCAATCTCGCAAGGCGAAGTCGAGCCACGTCCCTTCGAAAGCCGACATCGTTAATTTGTCGAAGACGCCTTCGCTCGGACGCGGCTGCAATTCAGGTACGATCTGAAATCCTGGACCTTCCCGCAAAAACCACGGATTGACTTTCTCAGGTGAATCGACGTGCTGCCACGCCATCGCCATTCGATACTGAAACATCCCCATCAATTCTTTTGGTAACGAAAGATGGCGGGAGAAAAACACACGTACTCCCGCATCTCGAGCAGCGGTGAGGACTTTCAAAACCTGCTGCGTTATGCCGTCAGAATTCTTGATTTGACTCAAAATTCCAACCTGCATGTCGTAAACAAGCAACGCGACTCTCTGCGGATGGCATACTTCTTCAAGTGTTCGGGGAATGTTAATACCGGAGATGCTCCTCATGTACGCCAAGTATTGCCAGTTATGGATGTTTACGGATTCCAAGGATTGTCTGCAACCTCATTGGCAGCGTGCGAAGATTCGTACAGATAGAGTCGCGCTTCTCTGAGCGCGTTTCGGGGATGCCGGTTGCGTCGCACTCAATCACGATATTCAGATCGCGCGAGTACTGCGGTCTGAATTCTGACTTC
>QHOX01000187.1:5498-5818 GCA_003219465.1 Verrucomicrobiota bacterium
GGCTCTCCCGAATCTGTGTCGGTGTCCAGGCGGCAAATCCGAACACGAAGGCCGGCTTTAGCTTTGCCTGGATGCAGAAGAATGAGAGCGGTGAAGGCCGTACTCCGATATCGAGTGTGATACGCCTGATTCTCGGGAAGTCTGCGTCACGCTTCAGCCAGGCAACGATGTTCAATCCGGCTTCCGGAACCTGCAAAGTGAAACGGTCGCCGAGCAACTCATTGAATTGTCTGATGAAGAAATCCCGCCGTTCGGCATAGATTTGTCGCATACGCCTGATGTGACTCAGAAAAAACCCCTCGGTGATAAAACGCGCCAGC
>QHOX01000151.1 GCA_003219465.1 Verrucomicrobiota bacterium
GGTTGACCATTGCCCGTTCGCTGGTCACGCAGCCGAGGCTGTTGATGCTCGACGAGCCGTTCAGCGGCGTCGATCCCATTGCAGTTTACGACGTGCAACAGATCATTGTTAACCTCCGCAAATCGGGGTTGGCCATCATGATCACTGACCACAATGTCCGCGAGACTCTCTCCATCGTGGACCGCGCCTATTTGATCTACGATGGCCGCGTCGAAAGCGAAGGCACTAAGGATTTCCTCATCAACGATCCCATCAGTCGCCAGCTTTATCTGGGTGAACGCTTCAAGATGTGACTGCGCACCAGCGCAGTCATCCAGGCCGGAGCGAAGTCGACTTCGCTCGACATGACAAGCGGTTGCGCTAGAATGAGAGCAAGGCAATGGAGTTTACCGTCTGGCCCGAAGCTTTCGGGACAGAAAACCGCGTGCGCTGATGACTCCTTCCAAGGAGGAAGGAGTTTTATGCTCAGTTATATTTTGGTAATGCTCGGCGGCGCACTTGGCACCGGAGCGCGATTCTGGATGTCGGGATTCGTTGCTGAACGCGCAGGTGAGTTCTTTCCGCTCGGGACTCTTATCGTGAACGTTAGCGGTTCGTTTGTCCTCGGGTTCTTCGCTGCGTTTACGGGTCCGGAAGGACCGGTTCTTGTGTCGCCGCGATTTCGGCAATTTTTCATGATCGGTGTGTGCGGCGGTTACACAACGTTTTCATCGTTCAGCTTACAAACGCTCGATCTCGCTCGTGATGGAGACTGGTTGAAGGCGCTGCTGAACACAGTGCTTTCGTTTGCCTGTTGCCTTGCAGCCGTATGGCTTGGGCGCATTCTTCCTCTCACGCTTCTGCCAAAATAGAACCAACGCATGCAAATTCCCGAAGACGCCGTCCTCCTGCGGATTTTCATTGGCGAAAGCGATCGGCATCACCATCAGCCGCTGTACGAGGCAATCGTTTTGAAGGCGCGCGAGATGCAGATGGCCGGCGCAACCGTGTTGCGCGGGCCAATGGGATTTGGGAAATCAAGCCATTTGCACACGGCAAAAATTCTTCGCCTGTCCATGGACCTCCCAATCGTTATCGAGATCGTGGACTCCGAAGAGAAGGTGAACGCATTCCTGCCTGTCCTCGATAAGATCATGGGCGGCGGCTTGGTCACGCTTGAAAGAGCCAAGGTGATCCGCTACCAGGATCAGGAAAAAAGATAACCAATCGAGCTGTAATCCACAGAGCAATCCCCACACGATGGTGCAATGACCGGTGCTACGACCTTTGCTACGGAGATCGGTCCACAGCTTCCGAAATGTTCTGTCGAAATCGTAGCTGTAGATTCGTTACGAATCGCTCAAATTGTTAGGCCTGACGCTCCGTTTGGCGCCGAATTAAGAGGGCAAAATCCGTGACCTGCAATCAGTAAAAGACGTAAAAGATAAGCCGTGAGATCGCCACCTCCTGTTGGTTCCTTGGAGGCGTCTGCGCGTAGAGTGGAGCGCGAATGGCAACGTCTTTGTGATAGATATCTACCCATTCGGCCTCGAGGAACAATTTGGCGATTTAGCCGTAAACGAAACCGCAATGATCCGTCTCAAGGTTGGAAGATTCACGTCTCCGCCACGATTCTGTCCGCGTGTGACATCTTTCGATTGATCGCCCCTTATCTGAAGAAACGTGACACCTTGTTCAAAGCGACCAAGTCGCTTACTGAGCTACAGAAGCTAAATGCAGGGATCTTTTACGGATTCAGTCAGGTAGGAAAATTTATCACGATTTATCCAGAATCGACGGAAAGCGCAGTTGTCATGGCAGACACTTCACGCCCTCACTGCCGGCCAGCCCGCGCCCATAGTTCCATACGATAATTCGTTGCAAGGGAACTCCTGCGTTTATTATCGATACGGCGGCTTCTCGAAACTCGACGTTATTTTTCGAAATAACAAAGTCCCCGCAATTTCACGAATCCGACGGCAAGCTCGTGCGAGACTTGCGGAGACCGGGCGCGGCAGTTCCACCATGGCTGACGGATCCCTTCCAGCCACTGCACTGTCGAGCAGCGCGTGAAGCCTTAACTCCCCTGGAAACTACTTACAGTAATTATGAGGCGCTCGTTCAAAGGGGAAAGGTGGTGTTTACCGGGCGCTCGATCATTCTTCTGTTGCCGCAAAACCTTGTGTGATCAAGGAGGGAAGACGACATGGAGAAACCGACTGGTTTGGTCGCGATGGCTTCGCTCGCATCAAACGTGAAGCCCAATTTCTAAAACTAACCTCGCCACTGATCGCCGTCGTGCCCCGAATTATTACTAGTTTTCAAGCGAACGGCTGTTTTTATTTGGTGGCAGAACGCGTTGCTGGACGATCGTTGCAAAAGGTCATCGCCAGCCGTGAGCGAATCTCAACCCGTCGGATGCTGAACTATTGTAAGAATATGGTGCAGGTAATGGCCGACATTCACGCTGCCGGATGGGCATGGCGCGATTGCAAGCCAGCCAATTTTTACTGTCAGAAAAATCATAGAATGCGAGCATTGGATTTCGAGGGAGAGCAGCCTAAATCTGAGCTCAGAAGCTCGCTTCTATTTCTCCGCTCATCTCCGCTACAGTAACGAGGTTTTCGTGGGCGCTTTCAGATTAAGAGTAGGTGCGGCAGCTCTTGTCTAGAATCTCTCAATTCTGAAGCCCCTGGCACGAATCCTGATAATGCAGGAGCACAGGGTGATTGGAGGAAACAAGAAATCAATGAAAGGAGATCAAATATGAAAAGCAAAAGGAAAGAAAAAGTGCACAAGTCAAGCAAGACGAGGGTCAGGGATTTGGCGCCAAAGAAAGACGCACGGGGTGGTAGGTTGCCTGAGGCTCCGTATCCTGACGGCGGTCCATCGTATTCGTCGTCCGTTGCAGGTTCGGCGCGCTACAAAAAGTTGGCAACTTCGTAACCCTGGCTTGGAGATGCTAGTATGGCTCTTAGGCGAGGGACTACGTAGGCTTCGGTAGGTTCCCTCGCCTACAGGGGGTATCCAAGATCGATGGGGATTCGCTCCTGCCCCATAAACTGCGTGATAATATCGCAAGAGACATGAATCTCTTGCTTTGTGGACTTTCGGAACTCATGATTCCACGGCCGGCACGTTCTGATTTCTCACCGAATGTCATGACTCGCCGCGCCGGTAGGGAGCGCGGTTGACTTCTTTAATTAGCCCAAAACACGTTGCCTTGTCATGCGCGAAAGCCGAGTTATCAGGTCGTTGCCACAGTCGCATTGCGGTCGTTGCGTTGCTCGCCGCTTCCGACGAAAGGTGGCGGTGCGCAGCGCGTACGTGAAGTCAATATGTGTGCAAAATGAAGCATGGGCCGCTCCAAAAATGAGCCAGAGCAGTCCAAATGTGACCTCAGAGCTTTAGTCTTCGTTTTCTCCGCAACCGGTCCATAAACTCAGCGGAAAGAGTACTGGTTGCAGGTTGCGGCTAAATAGCGCGCGATGTTTACGTAAAAACTTGCCTGATTTCACAACCTGGCACGAATCCTGATGTTCCGACCCTCAGCGGTGGTTAACACCGTGGAAAAAAGAAGGAGCAAAGAACAGGATATGAAAACCAAAAAGAAAAACAGCAAAGTGCGGAAGTCAGCTAAGACCAGGCTCAGTGATCTGACACCCAAGAAAGACACCCGTGGGGGTAAGTACGTAGCCGACATCGGGCGGACGCCGCCATATAAGCTGCCCGTAGCTTCTGCCGTTAAGAGGCAATATACGCTATAAGGGCTTGAGTGGCGCGTGCTGAAGGTCGCCTCTCAGGCGAGGGACTGCGCAGGCTTTGGATACCTTTAATCAAGCGCAGAGGTAAGTTCCACTTTTTAATCTCTCGCCTGAAGGCGGCAGCTAGGTTGATTGGGGATTCGGCCTTGGCGATTACCTGCATGATTGAAGTCCCCAACGCGTACAGATCCATAGCTTCCTGGCCGCCAGAATTCCATGACTTCCTCGCTGGTGCGTAGCCGGGAGTGGCGCCCCAGGGTGGATCTATTTCATCCAGCCTGCAGGCACCTTCGAAATCTAGCGCCCGTAATTTGTGATCTTTGTCGACTAAAAAGTTATCGGGCTTGCAATCACGCCATGCCCACCCTGCAGCGTGGATGTCGGCGACGATCCCCGCCATCTGCGTGCAATAGTCCAGCATCCGCCGAGCTGACAATCGTTGACGGCTGGCGAGCACCTGCTGCAACGGTTTTCCGGAAATGCGTTCCATCACCAGATAGTAACAACCGTTTGCCCGGAACGTTCTAACGACTCGCGGCACAGCGGCGATGCTCGATCTTAGAACCTGCGCTTCGCGTTTGATTCGAAAACAGCCATCGCGGCCCAACCAGTCAGTTTCTCCATTGCGCCTGCCTTCTTTGATCACGCAGAGTTTCGCTGGCACACACGAAACGTGGGCCGTGTAGATTCCGCCCCGCCCTCTCTGGCTGAGCGCCTCATAGCCGGTGTAGTCGGTTTCTAATGGCGTTGCCAACTCTAAGGCGGGCTGCGAACGCGGCTTTTGAAAGGGATCAGTCAGCCAATGTGGAACTGCGGCGCGAGGTTCCCGTGAATCCGGGACAAGTTTGCCATCCGGCCGCGCAATAGCGAGCACCCGCTGCTTGCGAAAAGTCGTCTTAAGACGCAATGAAAAACTGCCATACCTGTAGTAAATGCATGATTGGTTTCGCAGCGCATTGTCATAGGGAACCGCCGGTGCGGCGAATTTCGTAGTGAGGGCGTGAAGGTCGGACGCAATGGCGACTGCGGCTTCTGCCGATTGTGGGTAAACGGTAACAAACTTGCCTATCTGACTAAATCCGTAAAAGATCCCACAGTTAAGTTTGTGTAATTCCGCTAGCGACTTGGGCGCTTTGAACCATATGTTGCGCCGCTTGAGGTAATGGGCGATCAACCGGAAAATAGGGCACGCAGACAGAATCGTTGCTGAAATGTGAAGCTTCCAGCCTTGGGACGGATCATCGCGGTTTCGATTGCGGCTGTATCGCCAAATCGATCCTTTGACTCGAATCGGCAGGTAAGCGTCGCAAAGCCGCTGCCATTCTCGTTCCGCCTTGCGAGCTGATGCGTTCAGCCAGTCGTCCATCAGTCTGCGACACCGCACCGCGGGATTGAACCAGGGGTGCGGTTCTTTAACCTGACTGGCTTTATCAGCTTGCGCTCAACGCGGCCTGAAATTGAGGCTCGCCTGGCGGCTAGGGCCGCCTTGGGCGATACGAACACCGCCTTTGGCATCTTTTCTCGGTTTCAGGTCGCGGACTTTGATCTTCTTGGTTTGTTTCTTCTGAGGCATCTTTATTTTCCTTTCTTATTCGATTGTGTTGTGCCAGTCACGCCGAAGAGCAATTGACGCCCGCCTGTGACGTCTTGTCTTGGAATTAAGTCATCCAGACGGATCAATTTCTCCTTTTTACGTTGTGCCCTTTGCCTTCGCGCGTGTCTGGCACGGACGTTTTTGTTGTTCTTCGAAGTTCCCACGTTGCCTCTGTGTCATCAGTATTCATGCCAAATCTGAGCGGACCGAGTCGAACTACAAATCCTGGCAGCGTTTTTTTTAGCGGCAGAGGCTTGCTCAGCACGAGAGCGAAGATCATCGACCAATCAAGATGACGAGGGCGGTTTCAACGTGGGACGGAACTACGTCCACTGCGGCCCATTTTTAGGCCGATGATGCTTTAATTTGGCGCCGCATCTCGCAAATAGCGCGCCAGCGTAGAACGCGAAATTCCGAGCAACTTTGCCGCGCGCCGCTGATTATGGTTGGCCTGGTCGTAAACAAAGCGCACGTGCCGTTTCAACGCAGTGGCCAACGAGAAATCGTTCGTTGCAGAGTTGTTGTCGTTGTTGTTGGTCACGAATGGCGAAACGCAATTGTCGTTCTCGAACAGCGCTCGCTCCGGCGCTGCCAAATCCGGAGGGAAAACGACATGATCCGGTAAAATAACTGACCCGTTGCAAAACAACGTCATGGTGCGCACGGTGTGATTTAGCTCGCGCAGATTCCCGGGCCACGCATGGCGAAGCAACTTTACCATCGCTTCGGGATGGATGGCGGTGATATTCTTGCCTTCCTTCAAACCGGCCGCTTTCAATTCTGCGGCAATCAGCGCCGGAAGTTCCTCTGAGCGTTCACGAAGCGGAGGAATGAGCAGAGTCAGGCCGCTTAAGCGTTGATAAAGATCCTCCCGAAATTTTCCCTGTCGCACCCTTTCGCGCAGCGAACAGTTTGAGGCGCAAATGATGCGCGCGTTGGAAGTGAGCATTCGTTCCGAGCCGAGCCGTTCGAATTCCCCGTACTCGAGCACGCGCAGGATTTTTACCTGGGCAAGCGGGCTCATCTCCGAGATTTCATCGAGAAGAAGCGTTCCGCCATTGGCCAGCTCGAATTTTCCTTTAACGCTCTGCTGCGCCCCGGTGAAAGCGCCGCGCTCGTGGCCGAACAACTGACTCTCGATCAGCGTGTCGCTGAGCGCCGAAGCATTAAAGGCAATAAACGGCCTGCCTGCTCGTGCTGAGGAATTGTGGATGGCATGAGCAAGCAACGTTTTGCCTGTGCCGGTCTCGCCGAGAAGCACGACCGCCACATCGGATTTGGCCGCGAGCGTGGCCAGCTGCAAGCAGCGCGCCATCGCTTCATTGCCCGTTGTCAGCTCTTCGATCCTGAGCCTGGAGAGCGGGTCTTGCATAGTGATGCGGGAATTATTGCCTGATGCTCTCGCGCAGCTGCCGAATTGGTTCGAATGCGTATTCGATAAGCGTCCGTCCGCCGACAACAATGCGCGCTTCTCCTTGCATCCCCACGCGCAGAGGCAAAGCTTCTCCTGTGCGTGGCGAAACTTCGTAGCGGTCCAGTGATCCTAATGCGACGAAGTGGGCCCCGTCCGGAGTCGTGACAGCAGAGGGACTGACCCAATCAAGTTTTCCGGTTACAGTGCCGTAACGCTGGTAAGGGAACGCTTCGAAAAAATAGCGGACACGTTGAGCGACAGCGAGCTTTGCAAGACCCGCGTCGTTTAATGCCATTCGAGCCTTTGGTTTGGCGTCCTTTGGCGCGAGCTGGCAAAGGACTTGTCCCTGTTGCACCACACTCCCGATCGTCCGGTAGTCCAGGGAAGTGATGACTCCTTCGTATGGACTGCGAATCGTCAACAAGTTCTGATTGGCATTTTCCAAGTCTGTTTTCAAAGCGCTGATGTGCATCTTTAACTTCTCAATTTCGGCCTGCTGCTCGCCCCGCTGGCGGGCGTGCTCCGTTTCGATTCGCTCACGGTCGAGATTTACCTGCTGCAAGCTCCTCTGCGCGACACTCAAATCTTTTTCCGAGCCGGCCAGATCCAGTTTCAACTTTACAAGATCGATCTCCGATTCACCGCCCTGCTTGGCCAACTTTTCCATTCGCGCGACCAAGTCGCGGCTCGTGGCTGCATGATTCTCGCGAAATTTTACTTCGCTTTTGGTCTGCTCGATTTCGGACTTCTTGATCTCGAGCTGCGACGCGTAAGCGGCTTCATTTCGGATGAGGCTTTCTTCCTTGGTGTGTAAGTCTTCGCTCAGGGTCCGGAACTGCGTGTCCCAGCCGCGGATCTCGTCGGAGCGCAAGACGAATAACTCGTCGCCTTTTTTCACTGGTTGACCTTCGTTCACTGCGACGTGGCTGATTACCGCCTGGCGGGGGGATTGAATTGGATCGGCGCCCGTGGCGGGAATCAGGACAAACCGGCAGCGCACAGTCTCCGGCAATCGGACCACAATTGCGATGAGCAATGCCCACAGAAACGCTGCCAGCAAAAGCCAGGCGGTTACCCTGACAATCCAGGGCGGCGGCTCCTGAGGCAACATTTCCGACTCGAGATCGAGGGAGCTGCGCTGCGTTATCTGGGGGTTCATAGAAGAGTTTGGTTTAGATTCCCAACTGCTGGCTAGCAAGATAATAGTAAAGGCCGCGTTGGGCGACGAGCTCATCGTGTGACCCGATCTCGACAATACTGCCTTGTTCCAGGACCACGATGGAATGTGCCTCGCGAATCGTGCTCAGTCGATGTGCGATCACAATCGTTGTTCGGCCAGCCATCAATCGACCAAGATTCTCCTGGATCTCGCGTTCTGACTCCGTGTCCAGCGCGCTGGTTGCCTCATCAAAAATCAACACCGGCGGGTTATTGTAGATTGCCCGCGCAATGGCAATGCGCTGCCTCTGGCCACCGGAGAGTAAAAGGCCCGATTCGCCAATCTTTGTCTCGTACCCCAGCGGCAAGCGCATGATAAATTCATGTGCGGCAGCAGCCTGCGCAGCGCCCAGCACGCGTTTGAGATCCGGTTCTGGATCGCCAAACGAAATATTGCGCGCGATCGTTTCACTGAACATGTGATTTTCCTGAAGCACTATTCCGACGTGCTGACGCACATCACGATAGTTAAGCGTCTTTAGATCGACGTTGTCGAAATAGATGGTGCCTTCAGTAGGCTCAATAAGGCCGGCAATTAATTTGACGAGCGTGGTTTTGCCGGAGCCACTGCGACCCACAAGCGCCACCATGCGGCCGGGCGCCAGATCCAGGGTGATGTCTTTCAAAATATCGGGCGACTCGGGGCCGCCATATTTGAAACTGACTCCGCGCAACTCGATGCGCCCTTCGAGACTATGCACTGGAAGTAGCCGGGAACGATCACGACCTTGTTCCGGCTCCTGTTCAAAAATATCGTTCAGACGATTCAGGAGCACAGCGGCGAACTGCATGTTGTCCCACACCCCGAGCGCACGCAAAATCCCCGCGTAGGCCATCGCGGTGAGTGAACTAAATGCAACAAATCCGCCAACGCTTAACTGCCCGTGAATCACCTGTGTCGCTCCGACCCATAAGAAAATCGCAGTAGAAAGAAGGCCGACGGTCTGCAGAAGACTATCCCACGACATCACGATGAAGGTCGCTTTGAAAAGTTTTTGCGACACGGAAAGAAACTCGTTTAGCATCGCGTCGCGAAACGTGCTCTCAGCCGATGCGGCTTTCACTGCTTCAATGCCTTTAATCGCATCGATCTGATGCGAACTGTATTTGCCCTGGCTTTCTTCCACGCCCTGATACAGTGGGCGAAGCACTTTTACTGACAAAATCATCAGCCCCACGTAAAGAGGCGTCGTTGCCAAAAAGGCGAGCGTCAGCAATGGGCTGTACATCGCCATCAAAATGACTGCGCCTACTAAGAAAATCACTGCCAGTAACGCGCCGACGCCTTGTTGGACAGCGAACTGGCGAACTTGTCTCGCTCCTTCGAGCCGGCGCTGAATATCGCCTGTCCGCCGGTTGTTGAAATAGCTCATCGGCAGGGAAAGAAGTTTGCGGCTCAAAAAATCGAGCACTGCGGTGTCGAGTCGTACAGCCACAAAGGAGAGCAAATATTCCTGAGCAAGGGTGAAGAGTTGCACAAAGACCAGTGCGGCCACCATGCCAAGCAGAACGAGCTTCAACAGGCCCAGGTCATTTTCGACAATCACCCTATCCACCACGATTTGGGTGAACACAGGGAAAAGCAGTTCAAGGAAACTCACAGCGACGGCTAATCCAAACGCCTGAAGTAAGAGCACCTTGTGGCGCGCTAACAATGGAACAATCCAAGCGAGCGTTGGTTTGGTCTCCGGCGCTTGTTCGAACGTTGGCGTGTAATCGAATAGCGCCGCGTAACCAGTCCACTTCACTTCAAACTCAGGACGCGGAAGTTTCCTTAACCCCAGCGCCGGATCCGCGACGCGCACAAATCGCTCGGCCACGTCGTAGAGCACCATCCAGTGATCGCCTTCCCAATGCACAATGGCCGGCAGCGGCATCAAGGGGAGATTACGCAGCGAGATTTTCAAAGCGCGCGCTGCCAGCCCAAGCTCGGTCGCCGCGCGACAAAGCGCCTTAAGGCTGGTACCGTCGGTTGCTGTGTGACAAAGCTCCCGGATCCGCGCCAGGCTTATCTTGCGGCCGAAATGACGACAGATCATGGCGAGACTGGCTGCGCCACAATCCATCTCGTCGATCTGCATGATGAAGTCGATCTTGCGAGTGCGCTGCCCGCGTTTTCGGAATAGGCCGCGTTCGTCTGCAAACGGTTCTTCCTTGTCTTTGCTCTCAAGAGGTGGCTCGTGACCAACCAGCTCTACTTTGTCGTGAACCCGCGTTTCAGCCGGCAGAAGTTCCGTAGTGAAATCGAGAGGGATGCGAGCTTCTGTTTTTGCCTCGTAAAGTGCAAGTCGTTCGCTCAGCACCTTATCAAATTCAGAAAACCTGCGCCGCAAAGCTTGCACCGCCCCGGTTTCGAGCGCGAGCAATTGACAATCGGTAACTGCTTCGACGGATGCCGCGCGGGGTGATCCGTTGAGGATCGACAACTCACCGAAGAAATCACCCTCACGATAAAACGCCAGATTGCGCTCGCGCCCGTCGACTCCGGCGAAGGCGCGCGCCCGTCCTTTCTCGATGATGTAAAGAGGGCCGGCCTCGTCACCTTGGCGAATGATCAGATTACCTTTTTCAAATGCGACTGCCTTTAGCTGGTCGATCATGCTGCGCAGCACCGGCGTCGGAAGCCGGCCGAAATTGCTGAACTGATAGAGGAAACCTTGCAGGGCCCGATGGCGGCCGGTCGTCTCGATGGACTGCTTTAGATCGGGCTCCTGGCTAATGAGCTGCTGAAAGTCATCGCGATCGATCCGCAAAACATCCACCGCCGTGCTGCAGCGCACAGTTGCATTTCGGGTACCGCCCTCCGCCAGCGCCGCTTCTCCGAACGAGTCCCCAGGTTTCAGCACCCCCAAAGGGATCTCTTCGCCGTCAGCTTTAATCTTCACGGCGCGCGCCCGGCCTTTGGTCAAAATGTAAAACGAATCGGCCGGATCGCCTTGTTTTACGATAACATCACCGAAACCGTACTGTTCTTCCTGCAAAAGCGATTCAATCGCATCGAAATGTTCATCAGAAAGAAAACGGAATACCGATGAGCGCCGCAGAATTTCGGTGTCTTCTGCTTTCATTGCGTCAAAAAGGTTCGCCGAGCCGTCGCTCAACGTACTTACTGACGAGTTCCGAGAAATGGCGATCGAGGAGGCGCTGGTCGATGCGTGATTTCACCCTTGGATCCTCCAGGCGAGGCTCAATCTTGGTTACAATACGGCAGAGCTCGAATCCGTCGCCTCGTTCGATCGGCTTGAGCACCTGTCCGGAGCAAACGCAGAGAAATTTCTGCTGAGCCTCCAGGGAGATGTCTTCCAGAATAAAATCCGCACGCCGATAAGGGTACCTTCCCTCGATGGCAACTTCCTCCATTGACATTCCATCTTCCCGCACACAAAAAAACGCTTCCTTGGCGGCGTCGCGCGATTCGAGTTCGATGATCTCCGTCTCGAATCGTGTCAGAGACAAACGCAACGCCGCCAACTCGTGTTGACGGGCTTGTGGCACAAGCAGCCTGTCGCGGCGGGTGCGATACGATGCATCTATCACGAGCATTAGATTGAACCACTCCGAATCGCGCCCCAGCTTTCCCAGCCATTCCGCGAGCTGCGCCGGTTCGATCTCGTGACGATCAAAAAACTTTTGCTCCGCGACTGCGACAGCGTCTGGATGCAAATTCTTTTCCGCGCAGCGCGCTGCCAGGCGCCACATGAATGCAGTCGTCAACCGGTCCAATTCTCCGGAGAGGATCAATTCTGTTACAAACAACTCGCGCAACTCCGGGGACGCGCACTGATATTCTACTTCAACCGGACCGATCTCCTCGTAAAACCCGTTCGCGCAGCAGCGGCGAGCAAAGTAGTCAACGAAATCATTAAGGGTGAGGCCCCGGTTCGCCAGCCATGCTTCTGTTTCCTCAGCAGTGATTAAATCGTATTCGTAACGAAAAGCTTCTGTCGCACTGGAGATCGCGGCCCCATCCAAATCGACATCCAATTCATCGGAACGCTTTTCAGCTTCGACCGCTTCGAGAAATTCTTTCCATTTTACCTCCAATTCGCCCCTGAAAATGGCTGCATCGATGGCGTCCCGCGCCGGATATCGCTGCTTTCCGCACGCGCACACGATCAGGTCATGACGTGAAACTGACATGCTCGGGGGTCGGACCCAGGTTTCTACCTCTTTTCTAAGAGGAAGTCGAGGCTTTTTGATTACAATGTTTGGAAAGCTCGAAACGCCATCGCTGTCCGGGCAAAAGCTTTACCCATCCAAAGATTGCTACTATGGAAAGCGACCTAGCCTCGTCACGATCAAAGCGATACGACCGGATTCAATCTGACTACCGCCTTCAGGCGAGGGATTAAAAACGAAACTTACCTCTGCGCTTGATTAAAACCGCGCAGTCCCTCGCCTGAGAGGCGACCTTCACCACATGCAACTCAAGCCTTCACACAGTACTCAGCTTGCTTCTTATAGACAGAGCACTCGGCCTTCTTGGATCAACCGCCTTCGGCGGGTTATATACGGGCGGCGTCGGCTGCGGTACTAGACCACCACGTGCGTCTTTCTTGGGTGTCAGGTCACTGAGCCTGGTTTTAGCTGATTTCGGCACTTTGCTGTTTTGTTTCATTTTGTTAATTTCCTTTCGTTGTTTGGCCTTCCGTAACTTCTCGTAATTGAGAAACTCATTTCTGGCCGTTCACTGAGGTAATGCGTAAAATCCGGCCGGAGGTTACGCGAAAAGTTGTGGAGACCGCCGTGCTGTAGAGGAAGGGGCCCCTGGTAGAAGCGTAACAACGGAATCACACGTCTAACGAGAAAGAGATAAGCCACGGCAGGGTGTCGTGGCAATCAGCTGAATTTCCGTCGCCTAGGAGCCGTTGGCTTTACCGATTGGTTAGATGCTTCCAAGAACCAAATCCCCCACTCAATCTGACTACCGCCTTCACCACATGCAACTCAAGCGTTCACACAGTACTCAGCTTTCTTACCAAAGACGAACTCGGCCTTCTATCATACGCCTTCGGCGGCGGCGTCCGCAGCGGTACTACGCCACCACCACGTGCGTCTTTCTTGGGTGTCAGGTCACTGAGCCTGGTCTTAGCTGATTTCGGCACATTGCTGTTTTGTTTCATTTTGTTAATTTTCCCTTCGTTGTTTGGCCCTCCGTGACTTCTCGTAATTGAGAACTCATTTCTGGCCGTTCACTGAGGTAATGCGTAAAATCCGACCGGAGGTTACGCGGAAAGTTGTGGAGACCGCCGTACTGTAGAAGCCCGATAAAAGCGAAGTCAGGGAAAAATTGTGCCCGACTATTCGGCATTTTGAAAGCGCAATGCTTTGCGAGTGACTCTTTCGATTTCGAGAAACGCGGTCAGCTTTTCACCGGCACCGCACAATGAAACGCTGATGCCGCGAAAGACGACCTAACTACTCGGTGGGGCGGTCACGTTTGCGAAGTTTATGTCCTTCGAAGAGTTTGTTGGAGCGCACCAATTCCACCTCACGCGCGGTTCACGGGGCGATTAAACGTTTGCAAGTAATATGTCAGTCCGGTAACCTAAAGAGGTCATGGAGGAACAAACGCCGAATATCAATGTAGTACACTCCGTTTGGCGCCGACTTAAGAAGGCTAAAATTCGTGACCTGCAGCCAGTAAAAGACGTCAAAGGCGGCAGGGGTGTTGCGGGCAAGTCCGAACCCACCGCAGGCGGCACAGGAATCACAGGAATTACTGGAAAACATCGCTGACAATCTGAAGAAACGCGGGGTCGGGTTTGGGCGGCGTCGCAGCGCTGGATACCGGAGGGTGAACAATCTGGATCGTGGACGCGAATACCGGCGACGGAAAGCGTTTTGTTGTGCGAATTGGATATCCAGCTGATGGCCTTTGAGCCCTGAAAAAAGAACCCCGCCGCTGAGGCCGCAGAATTGAGATGCAGTAGCGGATTACCAAATCCTTGCTGCAAACAGGATCACCGAGCGGGTGACGAGACGTGATGTAGATTGGAAATTGCGGCTATTCACGCTAGAAGTTACGTCTAATGGCGGAAGAACCCGGGACGCAAACGATTACATCCTCAAGCGATCAGCAGAAGAGCGTTCCAATTGTCACCGTCGAGAGCTTTTACAATTCGCACGCCGAAAAGCTGCAGATGAAGCTGGAGGGGCCGTGTGTGGGGTTTCATCGAAAAATTCGGGAGCCGACTATCAACAGGCCTGGACTCGCGCTGTCGGGGTTCTACACCTATTTCGCCGAGAAACGTGTGCAGGTGCTGGGCGCGGCAGAACATTCTTATCTGAAAAGTTTACCTGCCAGAATGCGCGTCGAGCGGTTTTTCAACTTATGCAAACACAGAATTCCGTGCCTTGTAATGTCGCGCGGATTTCATCTCGCGCCGGAGTTGCTAAGCGTAACCGGCGAGGCAAAAATCGCGGTGTTCCGAACTCCGATGATCACGATGAAGTTCATCAACGCCGCCACGATCGCTCTTGAGATGGATTTCTCGCCGACGGTGACGGAATTCGGAAGTATGGTGGATATTTTGGGTGTCGGTGTGTTGATCCGCGGCGTAAGTGGTATCGGGAAAAGCGAATGTGTACTGGGGTTGATTGAGCGCGGCTACAGTCTTGTGGCTGACGACGTAACGCGCATTACGATGCTTGAGGGACGGGAGCTCATGGCCACGGCACCCGAAATGACGCGCAATCACATGGAAGTGCGCGGGATTGGTATCATTGATGTGGCAAAGGTCTTCGGCATTGGAAGTATTCGAGTGGAAAAACGCCTCGACCTCGTTGTCACGTTAAAGGAGTGGGGGGACGTGGAAGAGGTTGACCGAATCGGACTTGATCGGGAATTTTATGAAATTCTCGGACTCAAAGTGCCGCATGTGACCATTCCGGTGCGACCCGGGCGCGACATGGCGCGGTTGATCGAGGTCGCCGCGATGGACGAAAAATTAAAAGGCTTGGGACAAAACGCAGCCGTTGACTTCAATACAAGGTTGCTTCGGCTGATGGAGCAGCAGAGGGCGACGTAATGGGATTGTTGTATCGAAAAGGCAACCGCGCTGCACAGGCGCAGAAGCTCGAAAAGGAGCTGACAATTGTGAACAGGCTTGGGCTGCATGCGCGACCGGCTGCGATGTTTGTGCGCATTGCCAGCCGCCATCGCGCGGAAATCTGGGTCTCGAAGGAAGGCGAGGAGGTAAACGGCAAAAGCATCATGGGGCTGATGATGCTTGCGGCCGGACAGGGATCCAAGCTGCGTATCCGCTGCGACGGACCAGACGCCGACAAGGCGATGGAGGAGCTTGAGGAACTTATTAAGGCGGGATTCAACGAAGACTGATTCGCCCGACGCGCATTGTCACACAACTGACACCGCGAAGGACTTTCGTGAGTTTGACATTGGCCTTACTCTCGGAGGCGCATGAGCGATAACGCGGAGATCCGGTTTGAAGGAATTGGCGTTTCGCCCGGAATCGCCTTCGGCAGGGTTCATCTCGTCCGTGAAGACATCGATGAAGTGGTGCGTTACCAGATTGCGCCATCGCAGGTTACGGATGAAATCGGGCGGTTCGAGGCAGGGCTCATCCAAACGCGGATGCAGATCCTTGAGATGCAGCAGCGGATTGCCGAATCCATCGGCGCGAAAGACGCGGCGATTTTCGATGCGCACCTGCTCGTGGTCGAGGACCGCACGTTGATCGATGAAGTTCTACGAAAACTCAAGACCGACCTTTGCAATGTAGAGTGGGCGTTCCAGGAAGTCGCGACGCGCTATGCCGAGACCTTAAGTAAAATCGATGATCCGTATCTGCGCGAACGCGCACTCGACATTCAGGACGTCACGAAGCGAGTAATTCGCAATCTGCAGGGCAAAGCCCCCAAGGCATTTCTTTCGCTGAGCCAGCCGCACATTCTCATTGCGCATAATCTCACTCCTTCGGACACGGCAAGCATGAACCGCGACAACGTGCTCGGGATCGCCACCGACCTCGGTAGCCGTACCTCGCACGCCGCGATTCTGGCGCGTTCTCTCAACATTCCGGCGGTACTAGGCTTGCACGATATCACTGCAAAAATGGAAACGGGTCAGCACGTTCTTGTCGATGGGAGCGATGGCTGGTTGATCGTCAATCCGACGCCGGAAACGCTGGAGCGCTACAAGCAAATTGAATCACGAAGGGCTAAAGTCGCGGCGCAGCTGAAGCAACTGCGCGAGACGACCTCGATCACGCGCGATGGACGTCACATTGTTCTTTCGGCAAATATTGAGCTTCCGGAAGAGGTCGATGCGGTTGCAGCCAATGGCGCGGAGGGAATCGGACTTTATCGCACGGAGTTTCTCTATTTGAACCGCGAAACCCTGCCAAGCGAGGAGGAGCAATACGAAACCTACCGAAAGGTTGCCGAGCGCGTACGTCCGAATCCGCTGATCATTCGAACTTTTGATTTGGGCGGTGATAAACTGGCTGCCGGTGCAGTGGACATCGGTGATGAATTGAACCCTTTCCTGGGCTGGCGCGCGATCCGGTTTTGTCTTGAGAATCAGGATATTTTTCAAACGCAGCTGCGCGCTATTCTCCGCGCCAGCACCGTTGGCAACGTAAAGGTCATGTTTCCCATGATCTCTGGCTTGGATGAATTGCGCCGCGCCATGGTCGTGCTCGAGGAATCTAAACAACAGTTGCGCAGCTCAAAAATCGAGATGGCTGAAAAAGTCGAAGTTGGCGCGATGGTCGAGATACCAAGCGCTGCCATCTGTGCAAGCGCGCTTGCACGCGAAGTCGATTTTTTCAGTATCGGAACAAACGACCTGATTCAGTATGCGCTTGCAGTAGACCGGGTAAATGAAAAGATCGCGTATCTCTACGAGCCGACGCACCCGGCAATACTCAGATTGCTCAAGATGGTTGCCGACGCGGCCCACGCGAACCACATCTGGGTAGGCGTTTGCGGAGAGATGGCGGGCGATGTTGCGTTGGTGCCGCTTTTGTTAGGCCTCGGCATGGATGAACTCAGCGCAGCCGCGACCCTGGTCCCGCGAGTCAAGCGCGCGGTGCAAAGCCTGACCATTCCTGAATGCCGCGAACTGGTCGGGGAGACATTGAAGCTCAACACTGCATCGGAAATTCTGGAGCGTTGCCTGCAACTGGCAGACAACCGTTACGGCGATCTTTTGGGCTGATATTGCAGCGGCGCGCTCTGAGCGCCGAAGTCTGGATCAGTGCGGTCAGAACCGCTGCTGCGATTTACTCTTCTCCTTCGGGATCAGTCTTTAGTCCTTCTTCCTCCATTTTGCGCAGGACATCGCTCATATCGTCCACTTCGTCCCATACATCCTGGCTCACGTAAATGGGCGCCTTCTGCTGCGTAGCCATGGCGATGCAATCGCTCGGTCGTCCATCCAACTCGATGATCTTTTTTTGCTGCAACTCGTTTTCGACCTGAATGATGACGCGCGCGTAGTAAGTGGCGTTCTTCAGGTCGTTAATGATCACGCGCTCGACTTTTGCGCCGAGCGCCGCGAGCAAATGCGCCATCAAATCATGAGTGAGAGGACGCTCTTTGGTGATGTGACGCATAAACATTGTGATGGCGCTGCCGACGGTTTGATCGACGTAGATAATGAAAATCTTCTCATTGTTGCCAAGGAAAACCGCGCATCCACCGCTCGTCGGTAAAACTGCTCGCACCTGCACCTCGATCACCGTCTTGTTCATCGCGCAAACAGTACGTGGGCGAACAGGAAAAACAAGCTGTGCACACGACGCTCCTCATCCATCACCTGCGTCTTATGCGTCAGAGGAAGATTTTCGCGCTGCGGGCTTGAATGTTCTGCACGCTGATTAATATGCGCAGTGCGGTTGATACCGCGCTGCGCAACGACAATGAAAACGGAGTGGGATATCGAATCCGCCATCGCCACATACAACGTGGAGGGATGGGGCGAGGGCTATTTTACGGTCAACAGTTCAGGCAACGTCGAAGCGCGGCCGTTGAAGAACGATGGCGGTTCCATCGATCTGCTGGAAGTCGTCAACGAAGCGCGTGCCAGAAACCTCGGTT
>QHOX01000152.1 GCA_003219465.1 Verrucomicrobiota bacterium
TCGGTCTGCTCGATCTCGAATCGAAAGCGAAGATCGACACGGTTTACTGGCAGGTCGCGCATCAAATCGTTAATATGCACCGCGGGTTACGCTACGTGCCGGAGGAAGTAAAGCAGCTGGAAACGACGCTCGGCGATCAGTACATCTGCAATTTCTCTGTGTTCCAGTCGCTGCTCGATCATTGGGCACTCGGGCAACTGTTCCCGATCATGCCGATCCATCGGCTCACCGCGCCGCCTGATCGCCACGGCACCATCGTGGATATCACCTGCGATTCAGACGGAAGAGTTTGCAAGTTTGTCGATTTGCAGGACGTGAAAGAAACGCTGCCGCTGCATCGGATTCATCCCGGCGAAATTTATTACCTCGGCCTGTTCATGGTGGGCGCTTACCAGGACATCATGGGTGATCTGCACAACCTGTTTGGCCGCGTCACGGAGGTTCACGTTTTCCTCGATCCAGATGAAGAATCGGGCTGGTACATTGAGGAAGTGATCGAGGGCAGCACAATCGGGGAAGTGCTCGCAATGACGCAGTGGGATAAACTCGAGTTGATGCGCCGGCTCAAGGCGCAAGTAGATGAGGCGATCAAAACCGATCGCCTCAAGCCTAACGACGCGATGCGACTGCTCGATGATTACGAGCGGTTCCTGCAGGAATATACCTACCTCAGTTTCAATGGCGTGAAGGCGCCGCCGCAACCGGGCAGTTGGCTGCCGCTCAGCTGATGACAGCTGCCGGCGCGCTGGTGCGGTTGATCACGATCCTGATCGTCGCTGCGGCGTTGCCCTGTCGAGCAGAAGATGTAATCAGCGGCCGGTGGGAGGGCACTGCGCAGATTCCTGACGACGAATTAACCGTTATTGTCGATCTTGCGCAGGATAACGGCGCGTGGGTCGGGTCGATCATCATCCCCGGGCTCGGATTGAAAGGCGTGCCGCTCACGGACATCAAAGTGCAACCGCCCCATGTAAGTTTCGCAGTCAAAGGACCGCTAGGGATTCAACTAAAGTTACGGATCGATGCGAACAACAAGATGGCCGGCAATTTTGAGCAGGCCGGAAATCGCGCACCGGCAACGCTACAGAAAACGGGACCGCCGCAGGTTGAATATCCGCCGCGGAACACGCCAGTGGCAAAGGAACTCGAAGGCGAATGGAAAGGTGACTACGAAATGCTCGGTTACACCCGTCAGGTGTCGATCAAGTTTGCGAATCACCCAGATGGCGCGACGGCGGACTTTGTGGTCGTCGGCCGGAAGCACAACGTTCTGCCAGTAGATCTTGTCACGCAGGAAGGCGATCTGGTGACGGTCGATTCGCAGGAGATCGGTTTCAGCTTCGAAGGCCGGCTGCGAAATGGAAGTTCACCACTGACGGCGGGCGCCGATTCGAAGCAAAAGGCTTACACGGGCTGCAACCGAATGGCCAGACGATTGCCGACCCGTTCGATATTTCTCTTTCAAGTCCAATCGTGGCGAATGGCGTGGTTTATTTCGGCAGCGGGGACAGCAATCTTTACGCGCTGAATTCGGCCACGGGCGATCTGCGCTGGAAATTCAAAACCGGTGACGTCGTCCACGCCTCGCCCGCACTCGCGGACGGCGTTTTGTTCTTTGGAAGCTGGGACAGCTATTTCTACGCGGTGGACGCTGCGACAGGAAAAGAGAAATGGCGTTTCCACGGAGGCGAAGACCCGCTGATCCACAATCAGGTCGGGTTCCAATCGTCGCCAGCGATCGCGAATGGAATCGTTTACACCGGCTGTAGAAATGGAGATTTTTCAATGACCTGAGCTGGGTGATTACATCCCGGCAGTTGCCGACGGGAAAGTGTTTTTTGCTACATCGGACTCCAGTTTGTACCACGTTGTTGACGCAAACAGCGGCAAGCCCATCGTGCGCCAGCAGGGAAAAGCGTACATGTTTTCGTCGCCGGCAGTCGGTAGCGATGTTGTTTTCATCGGCGTGCTGAACGGGACGTTGGAAACGCGCGTCGCGAAAACGGGCGATCTGCTGTGGGATTTTCAGGTCGAGAAGTCCAAGCAAAACAACGGTTGGGTGCTTACCGGCGATCGAAAGTTCAATGTGCCCTTTCTTTATCATTCCAACTGGCGTGAATCACCGCTTGTGGCCAACGATCAACAAATTCGCATCGGCGGAGTTTTCTCATCGCCGCTCGTCGTAAATGGCGTCGTTTACTTCGGCAGCGCAGATGGATTTCTTTACGCGCTGGAGTAGGCTCGGGAGACGCTCGCCCTGATCGTGAATCCTTTCGGATTCCCGGCCGGAAGAGTCCCTGTGACGACCCGGCTATGCTCGGATTCATCGCGGAGGTCAGTGCGAAAATGGGCCGGCGCGATGAAGCGCTTAAGATTCTCGCCCAACTGCAACAACTGGCGCCGCAACGTTACGTCTCCGACTACACCTTCGCGCTCGTGAACTTGGCTTTGGGCGAAAACGAAAAAGCGATCGCATGGCTCGAACGTGCTTATGAGCACCGCGCCGGTCCCGATATCATGTTTATCAAACTCGATCCGATGCTCGATCCCTTGCGTGGTCATCCGCAATTTGAGCGTCTGGTCGCGAAGGTCTTTGGCAGCACAGAGAACAAGTCACCAGCTCAGCCGATAGAGAGCAAATCGATTGCCGTTTTGCCCTTCGAAAATCTCAGCAGAGAACCCGACACCGCGTATTTCGCCGATGGCATTCAGGAAGAAATCCTCACGCGCCTGGCGAAAATTGCGGACCTGAAAGTCATTTCGCGAACGTCGACACGACATTACAAGAGCGCGCCGGACAATCTCCCCGAAATTGCGAAGCGACTTGGCGTGGCCCACATTGTGGAAGGGACCATTCAGAAATCGGCCGATCAAGTGCGCGTCAACGTTCAGTTGATCAATGCACAAAACGATTCGCATCTTTGGGCCAACAAATATGATCGTAAGCTGACTGACGTTTTTGCAGTCGAAAGCGAAATCGCAGGAAAAATCGCCGACAGTTTGCAGGCGAAACTGACCAGCGCCGAGCAACACGCGATCGCTGCGCGACCGACGCAAAGCGCAGCAGGTTACCAGCCTTATCTGAAAGGGAGATTTTTCTGGAACAAGCGCACAGGAGACGACCTCAAGAAGGCGCTCGATTATTTCAATCAAACCGTGGCGGCCGATCCGAAGTACGCGCTGCCGTATGCCGGAATATCGGACGTTTACCAATTACTGCCGAACTACAGCGCCGTCGCGCCGAAGGATTGCCTTCCAAAGGCGGAGATAGCGGCAAAGAAAGCGCTGGAGTTAGACAACACACTGGCAGAGGCGCATAACTCACTCGCCTACGGGCTGGTGCAGCGCTTCGAGTTCGCTGAAGCAGAGAAGGAATTCAAACGCGCCATTGAATTGAATCCGAATTACGCGACCGCGCATCAGTGGTACTCAGACTCCGTGCTTTCTCCGACCGAACGATTGCAAGAGGCTCTCGCGGAGATGAAGCGCGCACTCGAAGTCGACCCTCTCTCACCGATCATTAACGCAGATCTAGCGGTAGCTTATGAGGCTGTCGATCAATACGACGAAGCGATCGAGCAGTTTCATAGAACGATTGAATTGGAACCGGGCTTTTACAAAGCGCATCTGTGGCTCGGAAACGCGCTGGCAGTCCACGGCGACCTGGTAGCTGCGATCGCTGAATACCAGAAAGCAGAAAAATTAAGCGATGATCCGGGCATTCCGGCAGGGCTCGCGTGGGCTTACGCCGCCTTGGGTAACAAGAAGGACGCGGCGAAAATACTCGATCAGCTGCAGAAGCGCTCAAAATATCAGTACGTTCCCGCTGCCATATTCTCCATGCTTTATCTCGCGCTGGGTAACAAGGATGAGGCGATGCGTTGGCTGGAGAAAAGTTATCAGGACGGCGCCGGCATCGACCTTCAGGGGATCAGACTAGACCGGCGCATGGCTCTGCTCCACGGGGATCCACGCTTCGAAAAGCTCGTCAGTCGAATCCTGCCGTCAAACGTGCTTCTGGCGGGAACGGCATTGATTCCGGACAAATCGATTGCGGTTCTGCCCTTTGAGAATCGCAGCGAAGATAAATCCAACGCCTATTTTGCGGACGGTGTACAGGATGAGATTCTGACTCGCCTTTCCAAGATTGGAGATCTGAAGGTCATCTCGCGCACGTCAACCTAGCGTTATAAGAGCACATCTCTACGTCTCGCTGAGTTTGCGAAACAACTCGGTGTTGCCAATCTCCTGGAGGGCAGTGTCCAGAAAACGAATGATCAAGTGCGGGTCAATGTGCAATTGATCCGAGCGGCTGACGATTCACATCTCTGGGCAGACACCTATGATCGCAAGCTAACCGATATATTTGCGGCCGAAAGTGAAGTTGCGACCGCAATTGCAGATAAATTGCAAGCCGCCTTGACCGGGAGCGAACAACGAGCGCTGGCGAGCAAACCGACCGTTAACTTGGACGCCTATGATGCTTATCTTCACGGTATAGAGTTCGATCGCCGAACTGAGTTGCCGGCTGATTTACTGCAGGCGAAAAGATGCCTCGAATTGGCAGTGAAGCTTGATCCTACCTTTGCGCTGGCTTGGGCCCGGCTGGGAAGAGTGGAGGCTAGTTTTTACTTCCAGGATATTGACATTCATCCGGCGCGCCTCGACGCGGCGCGCAATGCCGTCGAAACAGCCATCCGTCTACAGCCCGATTTGGGCGAGAGTTGGCTGGCCTCGGGTTATTATCATTTATATTGCGAGCGCAATCGTAAGCTGGCACGTGCCGCCTTCGAGAAGGCCCGGCAACGTCTGCCTAACAACTCGGATGTCCTTTTCGCGCTCAGCATCGTAGATCGTAGTCAGGGACAACCAGACAAGGCGCTGGCCTTGCAAACCGAAGCCCTTCGACTCGATCCGCGGAACGCCAGCTTGTTCTTCCAGCAAGGGGAAACCTTGGCTGCGTTGCGCCGGTTTGACGAAGAGCGTCTAGCGGCGGATAACGCGCTCCTGATCACTCCCAACGACCAGGAGTTGAAGGCGTTCAAAGCTATCACCTACCAGGCGGAAGGCGATTTGGATCGCGCCCATCAAACATTTGGGGAGAATTCTTCGCAGCCCTGGACCGCCCGCGCTTATCCTTTGCAGCTACGCCAACTGATGTTGGAACGCAATTATGCCGACATGATCTCGAGGCTGCGGCCGCTTCTGGCCGAGCGCGCTCCACCAACCGCGATAAACCAGGACGGCTACTACTGGCTACTCGGAATGGCTCAGAAGCTCACAGGTGAGTTGAAGGGAGCCCGGTCTACTTTTGCGCAGGGACGCGATTTCTTACTAGCGACCATTGAGAGAAGCGGCGGGCCGCAGGGTGCTATCCACGCCACGATTGCAGAGATGTATGCCGGAGTCGGCGACAAACCAAACGCGCTCCGCGAAGCGAAGCGTGCGGTCGAATTAGAAGGTGATGACACCTACTACGCTCCTGCCGCCGGGGAAGGGCTCGCGATCATCGAAGTTCTAACCGGTGAAACAGCGAGCGCAGTAGCCCGACTGCCCAAACTTCTCGATGCCCATTGCTTTAGCTGGCTGTCGTTCGCTCCATTGACCCCAGCACTGTTGCGCATCGACCCCGTCTGGGATCCACTGCGCGACGACCCGTTATTTCAGAAACTAATCAAAGAAGCGAAACCGTGAGATCGCAAGACTTCTTCGCGAAATCGACGCGCAATTGAGTGCCACTGAGCTGACTCTTTTAGCCGCCGGCCTCTTGGGCGGGCGCGGTGGCGCGCGTGTCAAACACTCCAACGGCGCATTTCGCAAAGCGAAACGACCACAGTTGAACGTTGAGTGTTGAGCGTTGAACGTTTGCTTCGACGTATGGATAAGCCTCTTTCTCCGACTTCGATCAAGGATGCCTTGCAAAGCGTTGCGCCCATCGGCGCAATTCAGGTCCAGGGTTGGATACGGACCCGACGCGATTCGAAAGATTTTTCCTTTATCGAGCTGAATGATGGCTCGTCCCTGCGCAATCTTCAGATCGTCGCGAAAAATACGTTGCCGAATTACGCGGCGGTGCAACGGCTAAGCACCGGCGCATCAATCACTGTCACTGGCGCGCTCGTCGCTTCGCAGGGCAAAGGACAAAAATGGGAACTGGTCGCGGACAACATCGACATTGTGGGAACAGCCGACGATTCCTACCCGCTCCAGAAAAAGGGGCACACGCCTGAGTTTCTCCGCGAAATCGCTCATCTGCGCCCTCGCTCAAATCTTTTTAGTAGCATTTTTCGCGCGCGCAGCCGGCTGGCCTTTGCCGTTCATCAGTTTTTCCAGGAGCGCGGTTTCGTTTATGTCCATACCCCAATTATCACCGGCAGCGATTGCGAGGGAGCCGGAGAATTATTTCGCGTCTCCACGATCGACATCAAAAATCCGCCGCTGAAAAACGGGGAGATCGATTTCGCGCAGGATTTCTTCGCCCGGCCGACTTATCTGACCGTCAGCGGCCAGTTGGAAGCGGAAGCGTTCGCGCTCGCGTTGTCGAAGGTTTACACGTTTGGTCCAACATTTCGAGCGGAGAACTCCAACACCTCGCGCCACGCCAGCGAATTCTGGATGATTGAACCGGAGATAGCGTTTTGCGATTTGAACGGCAACATGGATCTCGCCGAAGAATTCGTTAAGTATTTGATCGCGGACGCGCGCGAACATTGCCCCGAGGAGATGGAACTCTTCGCCAGGTTCGTGGATAGGGAGTTGCTCTCACGACTCGATTTCGTCATGGAGCGGCCGTTTCAGCGCATCACCTACACTGACGCTGTCGATCTGCTAAAAAAGAGCGGCGTGAAATTTGAGTTTCCGGCTGATTACGGCTTGAACCTGCAATCAGAGCACGAACGCTGGTTGACCGAGAAACATTTCAAATGTCCGGTGACGGTTTTTGATTTTCCAAAGGAGATCAAACCGTTTTACATGCGGGTGAACGACGACGGAAAGACGGTGGCGGCCATAGATTTGCTGGTGCCAGGCATCGGCGAGATCGTCGGCGGCAGCCAGCGTGAAGAACGACTGGAAATGCTCGAGGCCAACATGCAACGTCACAACATGGATCCTGCCGATTACAAATGGTACCTTGATCTGCGTCGCTATGGAACTGTGCCACACTCCGGTTTCGGCCTCGGCTTCGAACGCATGCTAATGTTCATCACCGGCATTTCGAACATTCGTGACGTGATTCCCTTCGCGCGCACTCCCGGAAGCGCGGAGTTTTGAGTTACCTAAGGTAGGGACGCCGCGCTGCGGCGTCCGCTCAGCGCAGCGCGCCGACCCTACCATTACCGCGGTGTCTCTCGTACCCTTGTGAACTCGAGCTTGGAACCGCCTAGCTCCTGGAGCACGAGCTGGTCGCTCGAAAGTTTCACCAGATAAACTGTCGTCGCGGACGGCGTCTGGATTTTGATTCGGTCCTGATCACCGAACTTATATCTGCCGCGAACTTCTCCGACGAGCACGGAGCCATTACCCGAAAATTCCCAAACTGTTTGATTTTCAGCTCCCGACATCCGCCATTTGCCGACGATGCTGGAATTCCCGCAGCCGGTCATAACAAAAAGCAGAACTGCCGAAGCGGGCACCAAGAGCAAACGCGCGCGTTGCGGAAAACCAAATCGCATCAGGCCCAGTTATAATCGCGTGCGATTGCCACGTCGAGTCAAAGCGAAATGTTATTTCTGGGTCGCCTGTGCGTCAGGTGGCGTGAGCACGTATGTATGGAACAAGTGCTTCCCGCGCCGGCTTGTTACTTCGCCGTCCTTGCTGCGGGAAAAGCTGATGCCTCGTTTGCTGATATTGCTCGGTTGCC
>QHOX01000188.1:0-5448 GCA_003219465.1 Verrucomicrobiota bacterium
GGACGTTTTGCTTATGTTCTCAATGAGCGCCTTTGCCACGGGGATTTCGTGAGGGCTATCTTCAGTGAGCGAAACGCGGATCGTATCGCCAATTCCATCGGCCAACAGAGACCCGATTCCGATCGCGCTCTTGATGCGCGCATCTTCACCTTCGCCGGCCTCGGTCACTCCGAGATGCAGCGGGTAATTCCAATCCGGGCCCAATTCGTTTAATCGCGCTACAAGCAGTCGATAGGCAGCAATCATCACCTTCGGATTGCTGGCCTTCATCGAGAAAACGAAATCGTGGTAGTCGAGGTCGCGCGCGATCCGCGCGAACTCGAGAGCGCTCTCCACCATGCCGAGGGGTGTATCGCCGTACCGATTCAGGATGCGATCCGAAAGTGACCCATGATTTGTGCCAATCCGCATGGCGATTCCGCGCGTCTTGCACAACTCGACGAGGGGCGAAAACCGCTCACGGATCCGATTCAACTCCGCCGCGTATTGTTCGTCGGTGTATTCGCGGATGACGAATTTTTTCGAGTCGGCGTAGTTGCCCGGGTTGATCCGCACCTTGTCCACCCATTTGGCTGCCTCAATGGCTGCCTCGGGTTTGAAATGAATGTCAGCGACGATCGGTACCTCGCAGCCGCGCTCGCGCAGACCTTTGAGGATGTGCTCGAGATTGCGCGCGTCCTTTACCGTTGGCGCGGTGATCCGAACGATCTCACAGCCGGCCTCCGCCAGCTCGATCGTCTGCTTGATGGACGCCTCGGCGTCCATCGTGTCGCAGGTGATCATCGACTGGACACGGATCGGGTTATCCCCGCCGATTCCGACGTTTCCCACCTTCACTTCGTGCGTGGCGCGGCGATGGTACTGAAGAGGATCACTGCAATAGGTCACGAGAACTGGAATGTACGAACACTCGAGCAACCTCGCAATCGCGTCCGTTCTATGGCGTTTGCGAGTTTTTTCCAGGCGATTGTGCTTCCAGCTGATCGAGCTTCTTGCGAACAAACGGCAAATCCTGCACGTCGAAGAACGTGATATACAGCATGTAACCAATGATCAGCACCGCGCAGCTGGTCTGAATCACCTCGAGCACCCGCATGTTCACCGGTTTGCGCCGGACCGATTCGATCAGTGCCAGCACGATGTGGCCTCCATCAAGCACCGGAATGGGCAGCAAATTCAGAATCGCCAGGTTCACGTTGAGAATCACGCTGAACCACAGCGCCAGTTGCCACCCGCGTTCGCTTTGGAAAAGCAGATAGTAGATACGACCGATGCCGACCGGTCCGCTTAGATGTTGCAACTTTACGTCCGACTTCGGCGAGGCGACGGCGCCTATCGTCTTTAAAGTGCTGGTGACGCTGTTGTAAACTTGTTCGATTGGATTCGGATGCTGGATCGACACTACGCCGCTCGTGTCCCATTGGATTCCGATTCGCGGCTTCATTTCGCCGGCCGTGAGCAGGGGCGTTGGTTTTACTGGAATATCCAGCTTCGAGCCGTTGCGTTCGACGTGCAGCACAAGCTCTTCATTTGGATGTTTGCTGATGTATTCCAGCAACGCGATCGGATTGTAGATAGGTGTTTGGTTAAACCCACGGATGATGTCTCCAGGACGCAGTCCGGCTGCAGCTGCAGGGCTTTTTGGTTCTACTTTCTCGATGATCGGTGTTTCTGCCGGATAGATGAGCAGCTGCCGCACACTTTTTCTCCGCCAACCGCGGGTCTCCGCTTTGTAGGGCTCGACCCATACGGTTTGCACCTTGCCGTCTCGCTGGAATTTCACCGCAATCTTGTCGCCCTCGCTCCGCACGACGTCCCAGCTGATGCTGTCGCTCATTCCCATGAAACGCCTGACCGGTTTGCCATCCACGGACAAGATTTTATCGCCCGGTTGCACACCCGCTTTTTCCGCCGGTGAACCGGCCATGACGTACCCAACGACAGTGGTTGAATCGCCTTCGCTTACCGGATGACCAACGGCCCAGACGATTCCGGCAAAAAACAGTGCCAGGAACAGGCTGAACACCGGACCGGCGACAGCTACAATGATCTTGTCGAGCGCGGAAATCTTGGGCAGCTTCGCCCGATCCAGGTCGGCTTTGCCCTCGATGATGTCCATCGGCGCAAGTTGCGGTAGCGCAACAAAACCTCCGAATGGGAGTGACCCGAGCGAGTATTGGACGCCATTAACTGTCTTCTTCCAAATCGGTTTGCCAAACCAGACGCCGAATTTCTCGATGTAGAGACCCCGCCACCGCGCTGCGAGAAAATGCCCGAGCTCGTGCACCACGATCAGCAGGTTAAATAGGATGAGGACCTCGAGCAGGATGAAGATGACGCGAGCGATATGCAAAATCATATGGTCAGCCTGTGATCAGTGAATCGTTGGACACGCCATTCTGTCTGTCGTTTTAAAATCTTTTAACCTTTTGCCGACTGCACGCATCCCTGCGCTTGCGTTCGTGCCCACTGATCGGCTCCCAATATTGCATCGAGATCGGGGTGCGCAACGGGCGTGTGCCGGTTCATCACGTCTTCAACAATCCCCCAGATTTCCGGAAACCGCACTTTGCGATCCAAAAACGCCGAGACCGCGATTTCGTTGGCGGCATTCATTACCGCTGGCAATGTGCCGCCGGTCTCGCCCGCGCGACGCGCCAGACTTAATGCCGGAAAATCGTCGTAGCGCGGAGTGGAAAATTCCAACGTCGATAACTTCGAAAAATCGAGCGGCGGCAACGAGTTCGGGACGCGATCCGGCCAGGTCACGGCGTATTGAATCGGAAAGCACATGTTCGAATAACTTAATTGCGCGAGCGTGGAACCGTCTGTGAACTCGACCATCGAATGGACGATGCTTTGCGGGTGGATGACGACCTCGACGCGCTCCATCTCCACGCCAAAAAGCCAGTGCGCCTCGATCATCTCCAGGCCTTTGTTGAACAACGTGGCGGAATCGATGGTGATCTTCGGTCCCATGTTCCAGGTCGGATGCTTTAAGGCCTGCTCCGGCGTGATCGAATCGAAATCTGCCCGCGGTGTTTCGCGGAACGGGCCGCCCGACGCGGTGAGGATGATTCGTCGAACGTCGGATGACTGCTTGCCTTCGAGACACTGAAAGATCGCATTATGCTCAGAGTCTACCGGCAAAACGTGCACGCTCCTATCACACGCCGCGCGCATCACAATTTCGCCCGCCATGACCAGTATTTCCTTGCTCGCTACGGCTAGATCCTTTCCCGCTTTGATCGCCGCCAGCGCGGGCCGCAAACCGCCGGTGCCGACGATTGCCACCAGCACCATGTCAGCAACTGTCACACAGACGATCTCGGACAAGCCGTCTTCTCCGGAAAAAATCCGGGGCTGGTAATCGAGTGCCTTTCGGAGGACACCGATCTGGGTCTCATCCACGAGACAAACAGCCTCCGGCCGTACTTCATTCGCGGCGTCGGCCAATTTCTGGGCATTACTTTTCGCGGCCAGCCCGACGATCTCCATTCGCTCCTGAATATCCCGCGCAACTTTCAAGGCGCTTTCGCCAATGGATCCAGTCGCACCAAGAATAACGACACGTTTACGCTTCATTTGGACAGAATGGACAGAATTAACAGAATGAACCGACGAATTCAGAAAGAGACTTGCTCTTGTTTCGGGAGCCGAAATTTCTTCTTGTACTCTAAACGTTCCGCCCCAAAATTCAGGAGCAGCCCGTCATCGATTCCCGTTGCAACGAGATAGTTAACAAGTTGCACTTCGTGCGCTTTGGCGAGCAACTGGTTCGCCTTTAGTTCAATGATTAACGAGTCATTTACCAGCAAGTCAGAGGTGAAGAAACCAACGATTTGGCCGTCGTAACGGACAGTGATCGGTGTTTGTGCGTCAACTTTCAATCCCAACTTCTGCAACTCCCAGATCAACGGATTTTGATAAACTGATTCCAAAAATCCCGAGCCAAGAGCGGAGTGCACTTTCATCGTGGCGCCGATCACTTGTCCGCACACGTCGTATTGTCTGCAATCCGCAAACATTCTGTTCATTTTGCTAATTCTGTCAGCTTTCTACGGCACCCGAATTACTAGTCGCAGGTAAAAAAATAATAGCGGCGCGGTGAAAAGCAGGCTATCCAAGAGATCGAGTGCGCCGCCAATTCCGGGAAGCAGATTTCCCGAATCCTTTACGTCAGTGCTGCGCTTAATGATCGACTCGGCTAGGTCGCCGAGCACTGCGGCAAGCCCGAGAAGCAAACCGAGCGATGTCGCATGCGTCCAGTTCAGCACGGACAAATGGCCCGGCATCAGTTTGTACAGCGCCAGACTGCAAAGCAACGCGAAGACAATGGCGCCGAAAAAACCTTCCCAGGTTTTTTTTCCGCTGATGTGCGGCACCATCAGATGCCGCCCAATCGCGCTGCCGGTCAGATACGCGCCCATGTCCGAGAATTTGGTGACCGCGATCAAATACAATACGTAGAACTGGCCGGTGAGCTGCCCGCTGCTCGAACGCGGAGTGAGATACACAATTTTCGTGATGAAATTGTATAGCCAAAGCACGTAGAGCAGACCGAACAATGTGTAAGCCATCGTCTGCAAAGGCTCGTCGTGCCGCAACCCTGCAAACATTTGCCGCCCGAATACGGTCAGCAGAAAAAAAAGCAGGACGGCGACTTCGAAATCATACGAGCCTGCCGGCCCGATTTTGGAAAAGTAATAAAAGCTGCCGGCGAGCATCACCGCCCCGCAGATCATGCCGGTGATTTTGAAATTCGGCAGGCCTTTGTGATCGAGCATCCGGTAAAATTCCCAAAGCCCGATCATTCCGAACACGCTAATCAAGAGCCAGAACAGGATCTCGTAACCCGAGAACATGATCAGCAGGGCGACTGTCCATAAGGCGACGGTGCTGATGAATCGCAGAACAAATGCCGAACGCGGTCCCGCCGCTGCGGGATTCGTTCCAGTTTGTTCCAATGTTACAGGCATGTTTCAGCATCATCTCGAAGGAACGCGCTCTGTGCAAGAAGTTGAGCGCATCCACGGATGCGCGACGCTCTCCCGAGTTGTTATCTGGTCATCGCGCATCAACCCTGATATGGATTGCGTCCGCGATGAACGAAACATCAGCGAAAGCGATCGATCGTCGGCCAATTGCCACCCGAAATCGCAAATGGGCACAATCAGCGACAACGTGGCTGGCGTCACGAAATGTGTCGCCGAATGCAATTTCGATCGCAGGGATGTTCGCGTGTATCGCGGCGGGCGTAGCGCTGGGGCTGACTTCCGTTGAATACAATCGAGTCTTTTGGCTCATCGCGGCGTTGGGCGCGCAACTGCGATTAACGGCAAACATGCTGGACGGGATGGTCGCGCTCCTGTCAGGTCGCGCTTCAAAAGTAGGCGAACTTTACAACGAGGTTCCCGATCGCGTTTCGGATGCGGCGGTGTTCATCGG
>QHOX01000188.1:5471-9743 GCA_003219465.1 Verrucomicrobiota bacterium
TGCGCTTGGTTATATCGCAACGATTCTGGCAATCTTCACTGCTTACGTTCGCGCCGCGGGAAAAATCGCCGGCGCGCCTAACGAGTTTTGCGGCCCCATGGCCAAACAACACCGGATGCTGGTCATTACCGTTGCCTGCCTGTATTCCGTGGTCGTTCCGCGGTCGTGGCAGATTTTTCATTTGGATGATTTCGAGGTTGGCGTCATGAGTCTTGCTCTCACTCTGATTATTGCCGGCTGCGTCATTACAGTTCTCCGCAGGTTCAAACGAATCGCACGAGCTTTGAGATGAACGACACGACGTGGCAGCGACTATTCGGATTCCGTCACGCTTTTGACCATCGCGTGACCATGGTTCTGACGCTGGCAGTTGTTGTTTTGCTCGTCCTGGCACCGCTCCTGATTTTCATCACAACGCGCGCGGCAAAGAGCACTGCCGAAAAGCGAAAGGAACTCTGGGATCGTTATCGCTCCTGGATTTGGCTGGCGCTCTGCATTCTGATTCCCATTCTGGCAGGCGCTTTTTGGACGATCCTTGCTGTGGCTACGCTGAGTTTGCTTTGTTACCGCGAGTATGCACGCATCACTGGGCTCTTCCGCGAACGCACCATCAGTTTCATCGTCGTTATCGGCATTCTCCTGATCACGTTCGCCGAACTGGACAACTGGTATCGGCTGTTTGTTGCGTTGTTTCCTTTGACCGTCGCGTTGATTGCCATTGGCGGGCTGATTCCTGATCAACCGAAAGGATACATTCAACGCGTCGGTCTGGGTGTCCTCGGATTCGCTCTTTTCGGAAGCGCGCTCGGCAATCTTGGCTACATGGCAAACGATTGGAATTACCGGCCGATCCTATTGCTGATCATCTTTGCCGTGGAGCTGAATGACATCTTTGCCTACATCTGCGGTCATCTGTTTGGTCATCGAAAATTTGTTCCGAATACGAGTCCAAACAAAACCGTTGGCGGGGCGCTCGGCGCGGTCATGTTAACCACGCCGCTTGTGGCAGTGATCGCTCATTTCATTTGGATTAACACCGCATTAGATAACCCGATCTGTTTAATTGGTCTCGGGATCATCGTCAGCATAGTAGGCCAGTTCGGGGACTTGATGCTGTCCGCAATCAAGCGCGATCTCGGCTTGAAAGACACCGCAAAACTCATACCCAGTCACGGCGGTTTGCTGGATCGTTTTGACAGCCTGATCCTCGTCGCGCCGGCTGTGTTTCACTACGTCGGTTACTTTGTCGGTTTCGGCGCGGGGCAACCGCAGCGCATTTTTTCCGGAGGGTGATGCCAGTGGAACCGTGGCAATTGCAACCAGCGCGCGATACCGGTCTGACTCCGGCCGAGAGGTTTCGCAGCGTGCGACGCGAGAGCGGTCTGCTCGAAAGCGTGGCTCAGCAGGCTTGCTTTTCTCTGTTGCGAATTTACTTCGCGATCGCACATCGACTCACAATTTCGGGCCGGGAGAAACTACCGGCACACGGGCCGTTTGTGCTTGCGGCAAATCATTGCAGTCATCTCGACGCGCTTGTTCTGGGGGCGGCGCTCAGGCCGCGCCATCGCGAACGCGCTTTCCCGATTGCCGCAGGCGATGTCTTCTTTCAAACGACTGCAGTCAGTGTGTTCTCAGCGATCATGCTTAACGCCTTGCCGATGTGGCGGAAAAACTGTGGTCCACATGCTCTTGCAGAGTTGCGTCGCAAATTGCAGGAAGAAAGGGCGATTTTCATCATCTTCCCGGAGGGCGGACGCACGCGCACCGGTTCAATGATGCCTTTCAAGCACGGACTCGGCATGATGGTCGCGGAAACAAATGTTCCGGTTGTGCCTTGCGGTCTGGTTGGAACCTTTGAAGCCCTCCCGCCAAACCGAAAGGTTCCCCGACCTATGAGGATCAAATTGATTATCGGACAGCCTCTGAAGTTTGCAGCGACTCCAAACAATCGTGAAGGTTGGTCACAGATCGCGCGAAGCCTCGAATCGAGCGTCCGCGAGCTGGCCGCACAATAAATGTCGTAAGACATCGGCGGTGGAACGTCCGGACATCGCAGATAGCTGCTAACGTATTGGTAGGGCGGGCAGTCCTCTGCACGCCGCTTATCTCCCGTGCACCGGCGCGCACGGGAATGACGCGCCCTACCTGCGCTACGCTACCTGTACCGCTCCAGCTTTTGCGCCAGATCAGGAGGCACGTGCGCAACGATCAGAGCATCGTTGCCTTCGTATCGCAGTTCGAGGACGTGACCGACTCGATGGATCTCCGCGATTAACGCGCTTTCGTTTGCAGGAATCCGAAACCGGGAGCGCAATCGCCACGAGCTGAGTGCACCCTCAAGAGCTTGCACGAGTTTGTTTACTGCTTCTCCGGTGCGCGCGGAAATCGCCACGCTACCCGGAAAACGTTTGAGGTAGGAATCAACCGTTTCGCGGTTTGGCAGGTTATCGATCTTGTTGAAGACGATCAACGTTTGCTTGCCGTAAGCGTCTAGTTCTTTGATCACTCCTTCGACCGCTTCCATCTGCTCATCCACACGCGGGTGACTCAGATCAGCAATGTGAATGAGCAAATCAGCTTCGCTCACTTCTTCCAGCGTTGCCCTAAAGGATTCAATCAGCGTGTGCGGAAGCTTTCGCAGGAACCCGACGGTGTCCGTGAGCAGGACCCGCTGTTTGTTAGGCAAAACAAAGCTGCGCGTCGTCGGATCCAGCGTGGCAAAAAGTTTGTCCTCTGCTACCACGTCCGCTCCCGTGAGCAGATTTAGCAACGTTGATTTCCCAGCATTCGTGTAGCCGACCACTGCAGCGACGGGCCACTGACGGCGTTTGCGGCCTTGCCGCTGAATCGCGCGCGTTTTCCGCACCGACTCCAGCTCGCGCTCGAGCCGCGCGATTCGTTCCTGGACGCGCCGGCGATCGACTTCCAATTGCGTCTCCCCCGGACCGCGTGTGCCGATCCCGCCAGTCTGTCGCGATAGGTGATGCCACATTCGAGTCAGGCGCGGCAAAAGATATTGCAACTGCGCGAGCTCGATCTGCAATCGTCCTTCCCGGCTGCGCGCCCTTTGCGCGAAAATGTCGAGGATCAATTGCGTTCGATCGAGCACCTTGCGCGCAATTAAATTTTCGAGGTTGCGTCCCTGGGCTGGCGAAAGTTCATCATTAAAAATCACCGAGGTTACCTGTTGGTCCTGACACGATTCCTTGATGGATTCCGCTTTGCCACGGCCGATGTAGTAGGGCGCAGTCGGCTTTTGCAATTTTTGCGTCACGGTATCGACGACCTCGGCCCCGGCGGAATTCGCCAGTTCGCGCAACTCATCGAGGGAATCGTGCAAGTCCCATTTCGAGACGCCTTCCTTTTCCAGGCCGATCAGCAGAGCGCGCTCTCGAGTCTTTTGCGGACGCGTTTCAATCATCCCTGATGCCAGCCTCCGACAGCATTCGGTGTGAAATCCATTTCACCGCTTCGTTGTGAGTAAGAAACGACAAGTTCAGTGGTGAAAATTTAGTTTGCCGCCGAAACCAGGTCAACTGTCTCTTCGCGTAACGGCGAGTCGCTTGCTGAATCTCTGCGATGCATTCTGACAGCGACTTTTTTCCAGCGAGCAGCTCGCGGATTTCGCGCAAACCGATCATCTGCGCAGCAGTTGCACTCGTTGTCCCCGCGGCGCGCACTTCGTTGATCACACCACATTCGAACATTGCTTCCACTCGCTGATTGATTCGGGCATAAAGCTCGTCGCGGTCGCGAAAGACGAAAATACCTGAAGCCGGGATCGCTGATCCCGACTGGCCGCGATCTTTGTCCCTCGCTACAACTTCCGACACCGCTTTGCCGGTGAGTAAGCAAATCTCGACAGCGCGCACGAGACGCCGGCGATTTTTTGTGTCGATCTTTCGTGCCCCTTCGGGATCCAGCTCTGCGAGCTGGGTGCGCAATTCATCCAAACTCATGGCATTCAATTGTTCCCGCAGCCTTGGATCAGCCTCGGGCAGAGATGCCAATCCATGCGTGAGCGCTTTGATGTAAAGCCCACTCCCCCCCACTACTATCGCCAGTCTGCCGCGTGAATTGATTTCATCAACCACGCGCATCGCAGCACGGCGGTATTTTTCTGCGTTCATTTCTTCGTCGAGCGGCGCTGTGCCGATTAGATGATGCGGCGCCTTCGCAAGCGTTGAAGCATCTGGTTTTGCCGTGAGAAGATCGAGACCGCGGTAAATTTGAAACGCGTCCGCGCTGATAATTTCCGCGCCCATTTCATGC
>QHOX01000189.1 GCA_003219465.1 Verrucomicrobiota bacterium
CATTTTGCGAAAGATCGATTCTTCCTGCGGCAGATAACCCATGCCGAGGCGGGCGCGCTTATACATTGCGTAATCTGTGACGTCGGTATCGCAGAAGATCACACGACCACTGTTCGGCCTGACCAAGCCAACGATCATATAAAAACTCGTGGTCTTCCCGGCTCCGTTTGGCCCGAGAAGTCCCACGATCTCACCCGCGTGCACGTGCATGTTGACTCCGTCAACAACCGCGCGGCCGCCATAAATCTTGACCAGCTGATCGGTGGTCAAAACGGTTTCTGCCTTCGTTGCAACCGGCGAACGAACTTTTGAAGTCGAAACGGGCGCGGTTTGACTGATCATGGCTTGGGCAGAGACGGAGCAGGTGACACCTGGGCGGCTTGAGTCGGGGAGGGACTTGCTTGTCCCTTTTTTTCATCGTCTGGCTGCTGGACAATTTCGGTACGACTTGGCCCGTGAGTCCGCAGCTGACTATTCTGACTGATGACCATGACCGTATCGGGGCTGGTTGCCACGTGCAGGTTTGGTCCCTCTTGCACCCGCGGTGTTCCTATCAATTCAACATCGCCGGTAGCAGCTGTATAGGTGGCTTTATCGGAGCGACCAACAGCACGGGTCGGGGGGCCGCCATTCGCGGCGGGCCGGTCTCGAACGAGCCCAACATTCCCTTCGGCGATCGCTTTCTCCAGACTCTGGTTTTCTCCCTTTGTAATGAACACTGTCAATTTGTCAGATTGAAGATTGAAACGCGGATCGACTACCTTCACACGGCCGCTAAAGATGCCGATGTTCTTGGTTGAATCAAAAAAAGCCTCATCGGAGTAGATTTCGGTCGTTGTCGGTCCATTGGACTGCTGCCCTGCAGCGCCTGGGCCAAATAGGTTCGTCCCGGATGACTTGTCATCTTTCTTTTTGTCTTTGTTCTTCCCTTGCGCCTTTGCCGGTTTCTCCGCTTTCGTCGGCGAAGGGGAGCCCGCCGATGCAGAGGCAATCTCCCCGGGCGATCGCGCGGCGATCACGCATACAATAAACAAAACCAACACCCTTAATCTTTTCATTCTTTCGGGCCGGGTGTTGCAGTCAGATGGGATTTGTCAGTGATCACCATCTTTACGTTTCCTATCAATCGCCCAGTCTTTGAGTTCGTGTCGAATTGCACTGAATCACCAGCGATATTGAAATCCGAACGTTGTATCATCGTACGCTCCTGCGAACTTAGAATTCGGGTTTTCAAATCGAGGACAGACGTGTGCATGTCGATTCGCAGGTCAGGCTGACTCTCCGGAGTGTAAGTCGTAATCCTAAGATGTTGAAAGCCGACGTGTTCCTCGTCAATCCGGTGCGCCGTACCCGCTTCAAATCTTCCTCTTAAACGGCCGTCGCCATCGAAATCTGGCAACACAAGGCCTTTGGCTTCATGCCCGATTGGCAGCGGAATGTTCGTCAAGCTTTGTTCGCCTGGTGTCCCGCTTGGCGTCGCCGATGCGAGCCCTTTCTTTTTGCGGCCTTTTGACTGACCGGACACCTGAGGTGCCGCTATCAAAACAGACAGCACGATCGATAGAAACCATGGCAGCCAGCCCCAATATGTGGAGCGGCCACTACGAAACAGCAGCATGAATAGCCTTTAACATGCGCAAATGCTTCGGCAAATCGTTTACGGGAACCTGATTCGGCCCGTCCGATAACGCTTGGCTGGGGTTCTCGTGAACCTCCATGAAGATTCCGTCGCATCCAACGGCCATGGCCGCTCTGGCCAGCGCTGGCGCCAGAACGCCGTCGCCGGACGTAGAATCCCCCGCCCCGCCGGGTCGCTGGACGGAATGTGTAGCATCGAAGACCACCCGATAACCAGCTTCACGTATCCAATAGAGCGAGCGCATATCGGCAACGAGGTTGTTATATCCAAAGGTGGTGCCCCGCTCGGTGAAACAAAATTGTGAGTTGCCGAAAGCGATCAGTTTCTCGGCGATGTTTCGCACATCCCAAGGCGCGAGGAACTGGCCCTTTTTAACGTTAACTGCACGACCCGTTTCCGCAGCGGCACGCAGCAGATCCGTTTGCCGGCAGAGGAATGCCGGTATCTGCAACATGTCGATCTTCTCGCCGGCAATCTCGGCCTCAGCGGGGGAATGGACATCGGTTGTGACCGGAATCTTCAGCTCGCGTCCGATCTCCGAGAGAATGTCGCAACCTTCGCGCACGCCGACTCCGCGAAACGAGTGGACAGAAGTTCGGTTCGCCTTGTCGTATGAGGCTTTGAAGATGAACTCAACGTTTTCGGCGGCGCATATCTCAGCGATCTTCGTCGCCATGCGCCAGACAAATTTCTCCGACTCAATGACGCACGGACCGAGAATGAACACGGGGCGTTTGCCGCCGATCGCGACGTTTCTAATTTGAAGCGGCTTAACTTTCACAGACCTGAAAGCGAATCAGGAAAACAGTAAAACAGGAAGGCGAAACTATGCGTTTGCTTCCTGCTTTCCTGTTTTCCTAATTAATCCTCTTTTCGTCATATCAAAAACGGCAAAGGGCGCGTAGAGCAGCAGAAAGAAGAGCAACGCCACTCCGTGCATTTGCAAGAGATACAGCGGCCGCGAATCTGAGAGAAAGCTCAAGATGGAAAATGCTTCCGGCTTGTGCAGCAAAAATCCATAATTGAATCCGGTTAGTTCGTCTACGATCAACGTGACAACAAAATAGAACTCAGACCACAGCCACACGCGCACAAGGGACATAGGGTATGGCCGATACCGGCGAGTCAACATCAGGAAAACTACGCCGACAATGATCCCACAGTGGGAAGTGAAAAAACTGATAAACCGCCAGTCTGGAAAACCGTAACGCAGGTTCGGCGTGAGCACTGCTTGCAACGTGCCGCCAATTCCCCAGAAATACGCGACCTCGCACCAGCGTTGACTCCCCGTCCACATCGCCACCATTACGACGACCATGCCCCAATCGCACATTTGCATTGGCAACATCTGGCGCCAATCCACAACGCCCCGGCTGCGGATGAAAATCAGAAAAGCCAGGTAGTTCAAGATCAGCACGGCTGACAGCGCAGCGATAATCACCCGCTCGATCCGCTCGGACTTTGTGCGCCCTACCAGTGCGGCAAGCGCAAACGGCAGTGCGATCGTGATAAAAATCACGGTCAGATGCGGCAAACCGTACGGTTGAAATTCAGGTGCGTCGTTCATCAAATCGAAATGAAATTCCAAAATCCAAGCTCTAACATCCTGAGAAACAACTGTAATCCTGAGCGAAGCGCAGCGGAGTCGAAGGATCCCGCGGAGTCATTTACGTTGTGCCGCGGGATTCCTCGACTTCGCTCGGAATGACGGGCCTTGCCGCTTAACGCACTACCCAGAGATTACACGGAATCACATCGCTAACCCAGGCAATATTGCTCGGCAGTTGTTGAACCGTTTCGCGACTCTTCGGCAGCGGCACGACGAGCAAGTCGCCTTCCACCGATCTGACAAAATCGGATGCAGCAAGCCCGGTAGCGCCCCTAATGAAGCGCGTCTCGATTGGGACTTCAGTCGCCCCAGCCGACAAAACAAACTCTTCAAGCGGGTCTTCCTCGCCATGGTTCGGCTTGTGCGTGGTAATGCCAGTGGTATCGCCAGCGATCGAAGCCCGGGCTTCATCAAACGCAGTAATGATTCCAATCACGTACAGTCGCTCGCACGATTCTGCTTCCGCCAGCATGAGCGTCGTTTTCAATGCCACCAATCCCTGCTGTGAGTGGTCCGCAATGAACACGATACGGCGCAGCGGTTTCGGTTTTTTTTCCGGATGTGTGAACAGCATGACTGAGCAGTTGGCCTCTCGCACCAGGCGGCGTGCGACATTGCCCAGGAACGGATGCAACACGATCTCCTTTTCCAGCGCGCCGGCAATTAGCATGTCGATCTTTTCGCGCGTCAGTGCTGCCAAAATGGCTTGGGCTGGATCTCCCTCTTCATAATGGATTGCCGAATCGGCAGGAAGCCCAAGTTCCGCAAGCACCTCGGCGAACTTCTTCGGCGTGCCCTGATTTCGCTTTCAAACGTGGATTAGATGAAGATCGGCCGAAAACCGGTCCCGGATCCGCTTCGCTTCAGCAAGGACCTGCTTGAACCGCGGCGAAAAGGTTGTCGCTACAGCGATCGTTTTGTAAGGCGATGAATCACGCATCGAACTTAATCGCAATTTGATGTTTCATCGGCCTTAAGCAACAGGCATCGAAAACCGCAAATGAAGGACCCGCCTTAACGCTTCAACGGTTTAACAGGCGAAGCCATTCGGCTTTCCATTTCCCAAATCCTCTGCGAATTTTCGCACATGCGAAGGGCAATTTACCCCGGCAGCTTTGATCCGGTGACCAATGGCCATTTGGATGTGATTGAGCGCGCGCGAAAATTATTCGACGAGGTCGTCGTGGCAGTTGCGCATAATGACGAGAAGCAACCGCTTTTCTCGCTCGAGCAACGCCTGGATTTATTGCGAGACACCGCCGGTCGAATCGAGAACGTCCGGATCGCCGAGTTTAGCGGGTTGCTGGTCGAATTCGCCCGTGCCCAAAACGCAGGAGCGGTGATCCGAGGATTGCGCGCAGTTTCGGATTTTGAGTTCGAATTTCAAATGGCGTTAATGAATCGAAATCTGAACGCCGCCGTAGAAACGATATTCCTGATGCCGAAGGAGGAATATACTTATCTCAGCTCGCGTATCGTAAAGGAAATCGCCAGGCTCGGCGGGAATGTCTCAACTTTTGTTCCGGATTGTGTGGCCAAAGCGCTGAGTGGGAAATTTAGCCAATGAAATTTGGAGGGTTAGCTCATGAAAGTACATCTGAAACAAATCCCGCCCCAAGGTTTGCATCTGAGCGGGGAAGAAGAGTGTCCCATCCAGGAGTTGGCATGGGAGGAAATTCGCTGTGCCGGTCCTCTGCATTACGACATCGACGTCGGCGTTGCTGACGGCGGGCTATGGGCGAACGGCTCGTTGTCCCAACCGGTGGAACTGCGTTGCGTATCGTGTCTGCAAAAGTTTGTGCATGA
>QHOX01000190.1 GCA_003219465.1 Verrucomicrobiota bacterium
CGGCTAGAGCTGCCTGCTCACTCCATATCCGTGTAAGGACCTCTGCCGTTTTCGGCGATGAAGCGGTCGATCCGCGCGATGACAACGGGCAGCGGCACTGAGCCAAGCTCGAGCACGGCATCTCCGCGTAGTCCGTTGAACCGTTAAATCGTTAAAGCGGATGAAAAATTGAAACTCGCTCGCTGCCCGCACTCGCTCGCTCCTACCCTCGTCACTTTACCTTGATCACTCGCACTGCCCGTGCTTGCGCCAGCTACCTAGCTGCGTTGCCGTCTACCCGTGCGATTGAAACTCGTTCGCTTCCCACCTCACTCGCCGCTACCCATCGCGGCTTTGCCTTCTATGTCGCTTTGCCCAAAAGCTCCATTCCCTCGATCGCGACGTGTTCTATGTTGCTGATCCCGTCAGCTCCATTCGTTCTGAGCGTTTTCTCCGCTTTTTCGCGGGCGCGCATGATCGCGCGCGCTCCCCCCGGCGCGCCCAAGCGCTCGAAATCAAGCGCTGCGCCGCTCATCCATCATCAGATTGCAGGCGATGCGCCCGCCACTACAGAGTGCTGAACTGATGCATCATAAGCGGCTTACGATGCACGAACTTTAGCCTGAATTAGGAGAGCTTGACCAATTTGCGATTACGCGGCGGCCACGGCTTGCCGTCCCTCAAGGCCGCTCATTTCATCTCGCGGATTGCGACCATTTGTTTCGCATGCGAGCGCATCAGCTCGAGGGGGCCTGCCAGTCCACCGCGCTTGCCGATGGCAGCGAGATATTGAAACTCGCTCGTTCTCCAACTTGCTCGTCGCTACCCTCGCGATTTTGCCTTTTATGTCACTGAGCCATCAGTTCCCATTCGCAGATTTGCTTCTCCTGCGTTGCTGGTTTGACGCCTGGCTGTTACTTCGCGTCCGTTGCAGCCTGATTCTCGCTCGTCCTGATCAGAAGAATGTTTTTGCGATGATGCGGCAGGGAAGTGGCTCGGGTTTTGGATCAGCAACCTGGTTCGTCCCGAACCATGTGATTACAACATCTTTGTCGCGGTTAATGTAAAGCAGTTGGCCGGCCCAGCCACCTTTGGCCAACTCACCTTTGTCGCTGATCATGTCCCATTCGTAGGTGCGTGGGACCATTCCGTGTTCGTCGGGAACTTGTTCATTGCCGTAGCCGGCAAAGATTCGTTTGATGATTGCATCGGAGACCACATGCGCCTGACCGGCTGGCGGATTTTTCGTGAACAGCAATCCGAATCGCGCAATGTCGCGCAAGGTTGCGGACATTCCTGCATGCGAAGCCGGATAGCCGCGCTCATTCTCGGCGAGCGTGGCATCATGTTCAGCGCCCATTTTGCTCCAGATAAGGTCGCTGATCGTGTCGGCCAAACTCTTGCGCGTCACGCGCGACACGACTTCGCCGATGACCGCAGTGTTGCTGCTGGTGTAAGCCCATTTTTCTCCGGCCGGGCGTTCGCGTTTGATCGTGCGAAAGAACGCGAGAAGATCACCGTGACGCGCGGCTTCGGGCAGCTCGGAAGCGGTTCGCGGTTGCCAGCCGAGCGTCGCCTCCAGCTGAAATTGTTTGTGTCGCGGATTGCGATACGCGTCAATGCTCGTCTCGGCGCCTTCCATTCCCGAACGCATATCGACCAGATCGCGCAACGGTGTGCCGGCCCAATCACTGCCTTTGAGTTCCGGCAGATAATTTTCGACCCGCTTTGACAGGTCGACTTCCCCCTGGTCCTCGAGAATCGCGAGCGCAGTCAGCACGACGGCTTTGGTGACTGACATGATGATGTGCAGATCGTCTCGCTGAATAGTCGGATATTTTTCGTAAACAATCTTGCCGCCGTGCAGGACGACAACACCGTCCACCGCGCCGTTGTTCACGAATTGATCGAGCGTTTGCTCCGGTTCTCCTGGTTTGTTTAACTTCAATCCGCCGATCTCTGGCCGGAGCTGCGCCGGGAGATCGATAATTGCGCCCCCGCGGCGAATCACTGCGGACGAGAACACTTCCGAGACGTGCGTGTAGACCCAGTGCGAAAGCGTGCCGCCTTTGTCCCAGTTTTCGATCGTAACCTGCGCCCGTGTTGATTCCGGCGTTGACGCTGTCTGAATCAGCGCTGCTTCACGCGCAACTGCGAGCCCCGACGAAATCGCGAACACGGCAAAGAGCGTTCTCATCGCAGTGTCGTGATAACAGCGAAAGGCCGCGGGTGTAAAGCTATGTCCGTCGTTCCTAGCCGATAGAGCCTGGCGAACGAAGCGCCTCGAGGCCGGCCATTGCAAGGCGACGACGTTGCAACATCTTGCCGGGTGATTGAGGGACTTCAGGTGGGACTGGTTATTGCCGATCTGTGGCAACAAGAGGCAGTGCGCGCGTTGCAACAGGGAAAAGACGTGGTGGTGCAGGCGCCGACAGGATCGGGCAAGACTTACATCTTCGAGCTGCTTTATCCGAACCTGAAAACTCAGGCGGTGTTCACCGTCCCGACCCGCGCAGCTCCTGCGCATTCACACGCTGCATCCAAGACTACAGCGGTCGCCGATCATGCATCATAAGCGGCTTATGATCAATTCGCAGGCGATACGCCTGCCACTACAGCGCATTAAATTAAATCATATATCATAAGCGGCTTATGATGTGAACGATTTTGCCGAGCTCAGCGGATACCAGGTGGCCTTATCTCCTGTTTTGCAGCCGACACGGCTGCCACTACAGAACAGCACGTTTCACTCATCGATCGTAAGCCGCTTACGATCGGGTCACAATCGGCTACCTGAGCTTTAACAGTTTGGGGTCGCGAGGAGGCCATGCCTTGCCCGCTTTGATCGCTGCGCGTTTGGCCTCGCGGATTGCGACCATCTGTTTTGCGTGCGAGCGCGTCAGCTCGCGCCGGCTAGCCGAGCCACCACGCTTTCCAATCGCGGCGAGATATTGAAACTCGCTCATTGCCCAACTTGCTCATCGCTACCCTCGCGACTTTACCTTCTATGTCGCTGATCCCATCAGCTCCATTCGCGCACTTCATTCTTACTCTTCATGATCACTGCAGCCAAAGATGCATCATAAGCCGCTTACGATCCGATCATCAACCTTCAAAATTTTCGGCGTGGGCGCCGAAGTCCGGGTTGCACTTCCGTTACATCCGCGGAAACCGATCAGCGGTCAGTTACGTGCGGCGGCCTTGGCAAGAGCGCGCTCGTTGCATGCGACACGTAAAGCTTTCATCTCAGCGCGCAGCACAACCATTCGCTTAGCAACGCCTTTGTACTTCTTCGTGATTCCTGTGACCGTCCGTATGACCGCGCCCCGATGGACAAGGGCCTGAAGCTTTTCGTAAGCACGCAAGCGCAGCAGCTCTTCGCCGCCATTGGCTGCGTTTCGCCCCCGCAGATTGAGCAAAATAATTTCGAATAACGGCTTGAATTCGAAAGAGTCCTTCGACGAAAGCACAGCGACCAGCTCCTCGGTAAGGTTATCAGGCGCGCGACGCGTGAAAGAGAAAGACATCCAAGAGTATCGCACCCATTCGGGAAATAGCGACCAAGGCAGGAGAACTACTCACTCCATAGCCGGGTAAGGGCCTTTGCCGACTTCGGTGATGAACCGGTCGATCCGCGCGGTGACAATGGGCAGCGGTACCGAGCCGAGCTCGAGCACCGCATCGTGGAACGCGCGGATGTTGAATTTCGCTCCGAGCGTCTTCTCCGCCTTTTCGCGGGCACGCACGATCGCCCATCGTCGTGAAATGCATGCATCATAACCGGATTATGATGGATGAACTTAAACTGGATTAGGAGAGCGTGAGCAATTTGCGATTGCGCGGTGGCCACGGTTTGCCGGCTTTAATCGCGGCGCGTTTCATCTCGCGGATCGCGACCATCTGTTTCGCATGCGAGCGCGTCAGCTCGCGACGGCTAGCCAAGCCGCCGCGCTTGCCGATCGCGGCGAGATACTCGCGCACTTCATTCTTAGTCTTCGTGATCACCGCAGCCAAAGATGCATCATAAGCCGCTTACGATGCGATTATCAACGTTCAAAATCTTCGGCGAGGGCGCCGAAGTCCGGGGTTGCATTGGCGCTGCATCCCCAGAAACCGATGTCAGAAGTCAGCGATTAGTTACCCGCGGCAGCCCTGGCGAGAGCGCGCTGGTTGCAGGCGGCGCGCAAAGCTTTCATCTCAGCTCGCAACACAATCATTCGCTTAGTAACGCCTTTGTACTTCTTCGTGATTCCTATGACCGTACGGTTGACCGCGCCCTGGTGAACAAGGCCCTGAAGCTTTTCATAAGCACGCAAGCGCAGCAGCTCTTCGCCGCCACTGGCTGCGTTTCGCTCCCGCAGATTGAGCAGGACAATTTCGAATAACGGCTTGAATTCGAATGAAGCCTTCGACGAAAGCACAGCGACCAGCTCCTCGGTAAGGTTATCAGGCGCGCGACGGGTGAAAGAGAAAGCAGATCGTTTAGACATCTAAGAGTATCGCACCCATTCGGGAAATAGCGACCGAGGCAGGAGAACTACTCACTCCATAGCCGGGTAAGGGCCTTTGCCGACTTCGGTGATGAACCGGTCGATCCGCGCGGTGACAATGGGCAGCGGTACCGAGCCGAGCTCGAGCACCGAGTCGTTGAAAGTGCCGAACCGCGCAGCTCCAACGCGCGTTCACGCGCTGCGTCCAAAACCACGGCGGTCGCCAATGATGCATCATAACCGGCTTATGATCGATTCGCAGGCGACACGCCTGCCACTACACGAACACGAGTGCGGTTCGTCCGCCAAAGCCCTGTCCCGATTGCAAGCAGGCCACACTGCAAACATCTTCCAAGGATGACTCCAGGGTTTGGGGCAGGGTTGGTTATTCCCGATCTGTGGCAACAGGATGCAGTGCGCGCGTTGCAACAGGGAAAAGACGTGGTGGTGCAGGCGCCGACAGGATCGGGCAAGACTTACATCTTCGAGCTGCTTTATCCGAACCTGAAAGCTCAGGCGGTGTTCACCGTCCCGACCCGCGCGCTCGCTAACGATAAATTATCGGAATGGCGCGCGCGCGGCTGGGATGTCGGCATATCCACGGGTGACGTCGCGTTAAATCTCGACGCGAAGGTTGTGGTCGCGACGCTCGAGACACAGCGCGGGCGTTTTCTTCGCGGCGAAGGC
>QHOX01000195.1 GCA_003219465.1 Verrucomicrobiota bacterium
GATCGAAAGCAACGAGATCGCCGGTCGGTTTGCGTTCAATGGCCTGTTTCTCAGCGGGTGGAATTTTGGCATGAAGCTGCCCCGCGACTTTTTGCGCGATCTCGCTTTGGATTGCGAACAGGTCGTTCAAATCACGGTCGTATTGTTCGACCCAGACGTGGGTATCAGTTTGCGTGTCGATCAACTGCGCGTTCAGATGAAGATGCGTGCCGGTCCTGCGGACGCTGCCCTCCAGAACATGCGATACGCGTAGCTCGTTACCGATCTGGCGCATATTTCGTTTGCCGCGGTAATCCATGACGCTGGTCCGGCTGATGACTTTCAAGTCGGCGATTTTCGCAAGCTTGGTCAAGATGTCGTCCTGCACCCCATCGGCAAAAGCCGCGTTCTCTTTCTGCTCGCTCAGGTTTTCAAACGGCAGCACGGCGATTCCAGCTGTTACCGGCCCACGGATCAATTCACTTTTCCAAACGATCCAGCCGCTCGCCGCAGCAATCACGACTAGGCACGCTGCCAGGAGGGCGCTGGTTGGCTTGCGTCTCACCCATTTTCTAGCCCGGGTGAGAACTCCCGTGCGGCGCGCCTGAATCGGTTCATGCTTTAGCCAGCATTCCAAATCTTCGGCCAGTGCAAGAGCGGACGGGTAACGTCGCTCTGGATGTTTCTCGAGGCATTTGAGACAAATTGTGCTGAGGTCGCGATCTATTTTCGGATTTAAGAGGCGTGGTTGCCGTGGCTCGGTGTCCAAGAGCAGCTTGATGGTCTCGTAGGTTGTCCCACCAGCAAAAGGCGGCTGACCTGTTAGCAATTGGTAAAGCACGGCGCCAAGCCCATACACGTCTGTGTTACTGCTAACAGCCGTGTTGTTTCCTGCTGCTTGTTCTGGCGCCATGTAACTCGGCGTGCCCAATACATCCAATGTTTGGGTGACACTGCTTTCAGATTCGACTAATCGGGCCAGGCCGAAATCGGTCAGATGCGGTTCGCCTTTTGCATCGAGTAAGATGTTTCCCGGCTTGATGTCACGATGGAGAATTCCGTGTTCATGCGCGTAATGAACAATGCGTGCGAGCTTCGCGATCAATTCCGCCGCCTGGCGGATCGACATCGGGGTTCGCTTGACTACCTCGTCGAGCTGACCTCCTTCGATGAATTTCATGCTGAAGTAGCATGAGCCATCGCGCTCGCCGACGTCGTGGATCGGAACGATACCGGGATGTTCTAAGCTGGCTGCTGCTTCGGCCTCTAGACGGAAACGTTTGAGGTGTGCTTTGGTGGCCCAATGGCCTAATCCGATGACTTTGAGCGCGACGATGCGATTGAGGCTCTTTTGGCGTGCTCGAAATACTACACCCTGTCCGCCGCGGCCAATTTGCTCGAGCAATTCGTAATCGCCGAAATCCATCAACATCGGCATCGGACGGCCGGGGTCACCGCCCCCGGCTACAGGTTCGTCGGGGCCGAGACCGGTCTCCAGCAGGCAGGCGCCGCAGGAGTGCTGTGGGGAATTGGGGGGAATGGCTGCTCCGCATTTGCGACAAAATGTGCCCGTTGTGATTCTCATCGTCCGGCCATTCCCTTCACCTAATAATGCACGGAAATTCCAAATAGGTTACGAGCGCAACGCGGCGATGAGATGGCGCAGTTCATCTTCAATCTCGGCTGGCGTTGCCACCGTGTGCGCAACTTCCTCACGCAACAGCTGTCGGTAACGCTGTCGCAGTCGATGAAATGCTTGTTTGACGGCGTTCTCGGTCATGCCAAACTCGCACGCGATTTCCGCTTGCGACGGGCGATCCGGTTCGTCAGAGAGCAATGTGTTCAACCGCTCCAGCAGCGGCGCGTTAGCTGATTTCTGAGATTCCTCGCGCAAGCGCGCGAACACCCGGTCGAGCACGGTGAACGCCCAGCGGCGATCATAAAGCAGGTCGGCGCTCAGCATGTCGCTGCGATCGAACTCGCCAGAATCGTAGGATTCGACTTCGTCGAGCGGAATCAGCGTTCGGCCGCCGCCACGTTTGATCGCCGCAGCATCACGGCGCTCATTCGCCATGAAATGCTTGAGCGACGCCAGAAGAAAAGAACGCAAACGGCCTTTCTCCTGTCGCACGGACTGGAAATCTTTGCGCTCTAGAATCAGGGCGAAAAACCCCTGGGTGATATCCTTCGCCTCCTCCGGGCCAATACCCTCTCGCCTAACGAAAGCGTAAATAGGCCGCCAATAAGTGCGGCAAAGATTTTCCAACGCCTCCTGGGCCGCCGGCGATTCACCCTGCGCCTCCAGCACCATGCTCCAGTGCGTAGTGGTGAACGCCGGCGGGCCATGATGAGCGCCTCCGCCAATGGCGCTCAGCGACGTCACGTCATCCGCAGCGGGGGTCACATGGTGATCGAACTAAAAATCCTCGCCAAAAGCAAGTCCTCACAATTTGCCAGCGATGGATGCTACAGTTTGATTTTGTCTCAATTTAAAATTGTGCGAGCTGCGCAGGGCTGATCTGCACAAATTCACTTTCGTGCAAAACGCCGCGTTTTGTTCCGCGCATTAACTGCCACCATTGTCGCGCGGAGCCGAGCACGATTCCGAGCACGAGCACGAGAAAGAACACGGCAACCAGTGCATCGAATCGCCAGACGCCTGCCTGCCGTATCAACTCGGCAGCCTTCGTTGAATCGGCCATAGTCGATGCCTGCTGCATAACTGATCGCGCGCCGCTTAAAAACCCAAGTCGCGGATCGGCCGAAAAGACTTTGAGATAGCCAGCCGAGAACGTGACGGCGCACATGAAGCAAAGCGGCGCCAGTGTGACGAAGAGATATTTTGTTTTGTGCATTTTGATCAGAAGAGTTGTGCCGAGGCAAAGCGCCACCACCGAAAGCAATTGATTCGCTAAACCAAACAGGGGCCAGAGCGAGTTGATGCCACCAAGCGGATCGATGACGCCTTCATACAAAAACCAGCCCCATGCTGCGACCAGCAAAACGCTGGAGAAAAAATTCGCTGTCCAGGAACGCGTATTGCCGAGTGGCCGCCACACGTTGCCCAAAACGTCCTGAAGTAGAAAACGTCCTACACGTGTCCCGGCATCAATCGTTGTGAGAATGAACAATGCCTCGAACATGATGGCGAAGTGATACCACAACGCCAAGGCAGCCGGCTTTGCGGAAACGCGTGCAAACATGTGTGCCATGCCGACTGCGAAAGTCGGCGCGCCGCCAGCGCGATTAAACATCGTGGACTCGCCCAAGTTCGTCGCGAGCGACTGCATCTGTGGCTCGGTAACTGGGAAGCCGGCGGCGGAGACTTTTGCCACAACTTCAGTGGGTGTGCCCTTCGTATTGATCGCGAAATATTCGCCGGGTTGTAGCACGCAGGCGGCAATCATCGCCATCAGCGCGACCATCATTTCGGTGACCATCGCACCGTAACCGATAGGGCGTATCCGCGATTCGCGTCTGATCATTTTGGGCGTCGTGCCGGACGCAATCAGCGAGTGAAATCCTGAGACTGCGCCGCAGGCGATGGTGATACAGACAAACGGGAATACCGGACCAGCAAAGACAAGTCCGGTGCCGTCGATGAATTTTGTGAGCGCCGGCATTTGGAGCGTCGGGTTAATCAGGACCACAGCAGCCGCGAGCATGCCGACGGTGCCGAGCTTCAAAAACGTGCTCAGATAATCGCGTGGCGTGAGCAACATCCAGACTGGTAGAACGGACGCGGCGAGTCCATAGATCATGATCGCCCACGCCAGCCATTTCTGATCGTGACGGAACCACGCTTCGATCGCAGGAAAATGGTTGAGGAATTGTCCGCCCCACACAGCAAATGCCAGTCCGAGCAATCCAAAAATTGTAACGACGAGCACGCTTACTTTTCCCGTGCGCAGTGCAATGCCCATAATCAACGCCAGAGGAATGGTCACAGCGATTGTGAAAACGCCCCACGGACTTTGCGCAAGCGCTTGAACAACTACCAGCGCCAGCACGGCCAGCAGAATAATCATGATGGCGAGCACGCTGACAAGAGCGAGCAGACCAACACCGGGCCCGATTTCCTCCTTCACCATTTGGCCGAGTGTTTTGCCGCCGCGCCGGATTGAGGCGAACAGCACGATCATATCATGGACTCCACCGCCGAGGGTCGCGCCGATCAAGATCCAGAGTGTGCCAGGAAGAAAACCAAACTGCGCCGCCAGCACCGGTCCAACGAGAGGCCCCGGCCCAGCAATTGCCGCAAAATGATGCCCGAACACCATCCACCGATTCGTTGGCACATAATCTTTATTGTCATTTTTCAGAACTGCCGGTGTGGCGCGCTCTTCATTCAGCACGAGCACCTTTGTCGCCAACCAGCTGCTATAAAAACGGTAGCTGATCGATAGAGCGCAGAATCCGGCGATGACTATCCAGAGCGCGCTGATCTGTTCGCCGCGCGATAACGCGAGAATGGCAACGGCCCACGTGCCTAATGCAGCCACGCCAAACCACAGCAGTTTCTTCCCGATACTCATTCTTCTTTAGAGTTTAATTGAAATTGTTGCGCTTCGCTACAAGGTGTCACCCGTGCGATTTCGTCACAAAATGCGAAAACTGGTAGATGGCCGGAGCCTGGCCAGCGCGAGGAAGCACACACTCAGATTGCTGCACACGAAGCGTCTCCCACTGGAGACGAAACGGGTAATCGAGACGATTAATCCCGTTGGTTTCCAGCAGATCCGTCAGCGATATGCTGTTGGAAATCCCGGCGCGGACTGGCCTAAATATCTCGATCTCGAACGCTGGATCGGAATTAACATTCGCCGGATTCGCGAGCTCGAGCTCGATTTGTCGGGGCCGAAACGCATTCTCGATCTCGGCTGCGGCTCCGGATACTTTCTCTACATCGCTCAATTACTCGGCCATGCCGGGCTCGGGCTCGACATCGACCGGCTGCCGATGTTTCGAGAAATCACGCGTCTTCTCGGCGTCCGTCGGGTTGTCCAGCGAATAGAAGCTTTCCGCCCCCTGCCCGACCTTGGACAAAAATTCAATCTGATCACGGCATTCATGATTTGTTTCAACGATCACAAAATGCCTGGTCTTTGGAAGGTGCCGGAGTGGGAATTTTTTCTCGACGATCTGGCAAAACATCTTACGCCCCGCGGGCGTGTGTGGCTTGAGTTAAACCA
>QHOX01000196.1 GCA_003219465.1 Verrucomicrobiota bacterium
CGATCACTCCGTGAGCGCCGCCCCAAATTGGGGCGTTGAAGCGGTCGCGCGTGAGGCCGCAGACTTGAATCAGCCCAGACATTCTGACAGGGTTTCATCCTGATGCGATCGTTTTCCGCAGCAGTTGATTTGCGGTGACGATCGAGTGTAATGCGCTAAATATGTATCGCGCGTTATCCGTCATTGCGATCGTGCCGGTCTTTAACGAAGCGGCGAAGGTTGGAGAAGTCGTCGCGCGTATCCCACGACAAATCGTGGATGAAGTTCTGGTGGTGGACGATGGTTCCACAGATGATTCGGCCGAAGTGGCGCGCTCATCCGGCGCGCAGGTGATTTCATTGGAGACAACGCTCGGCGTGGGTGCGGCACTGCGCACGGGCTACGAGTATGCGGTCAAGCGAGGCTATGACGTCGCTGTCGCGGTAGCTGGCAACAATAAGGATGCACCGGAGGAGATCCCGTTACTTTTGGATCCGATCGCGGAGGACCGGGCTGATTTCGTGCAAGGTTCGCGTTTCTTGAAACGCGGCGCCAACTTCGGCGCGATGCCGGCTTATCGCCAGATTGCCACGCGTCTGCATCCGCTGTTCTTTTCGCTGGTGGCTCGACATTGGGTCACTGAATCAACCAACGGCTTTCGGGCCGTTCGCACGCGAGTCCTGGCCGACCCTCGGCTCGATTTGTCGCAAACATGGTTGCAACAATATGAGCTGGAGCCGTACCTGTATTTGCGCAGTATTCAGCTTGGCTATCGCACCGTGGAAGTTCCGGTGACAAAGATTTATCCGCCCAAGCATGTGGGCCAGACGAAGATGAAACCCATCGCCGGTTGGTGGTCAATTTTGCGGCCGCTTGTTTACGTCGGTTTCGGCTTGCGAAAGTAGGCCAAACTGGTACAACGAGGCACGACTCGTCATGTCGCACCAGCGAGAAGCAAGAACGGACGCCGGAACACCACAAGAACGGCATGGAAACGTTTAACCGTATCGCTCCCGATGTTTCCCTGGGACGCTCTGTCAAGATATTCGGCTTCGCTAACCTTTACGGCTGTACGGTGGGCGATGAGTCGCGCATCGGTTGTTTTGTTGAGATTCAGAAGAATGCCACCGTCGGCGCCCGCTGCAAGATTTCGAGCCACTCGTTCATTTGCGAAGGCGTCACTATCGAGGACGACGTATTTATCGGCCATCACGTGTGCTTCATCAACGATCTGTTCCCGCGTGCATGCCGGCCGGACGGAACGTTGCAAACGGACGTTGACTGGAAGGTGATTCCCATTCTGGTCGAACGGCGCGCGACGATTGGGTCGGGGGCGGTCATTCTGGGCGGAGTCACGATCGGGGCAGGAGCCATTGTCGGTGCCGGGGCGGTTGTGACCAAGAGCGTCGCCCCGCGCAGCGTTGTCGCCGGGAATCCCGCCCGCCTCCTGCGCACTCTGGAGGAAGGGGAGGCGCCGTGAAGATTCGTGTAAGTCTGAAAAGCCGCGACCGATTCACAGAGCGGTGTCCAGGGGCAGACGGCGGCTTTCTTGCCGCACGTACCCGGCAGTTCGGCAAGTCAAAGCGGCGGCGGCGTGGATGGCAATGATTCGGGTGGCGGTGATTGGGGCTGGCGAGTGGGGGCCGAACCTCATTCGGAATTTTCACAACAAGCAGACGAGCGAAGTGGTCTGGATCATCGACCGCGATGCGGCTCGATTGGACGAGGTGCAGGCTCGGTTTCCCGATGTGCAAGTTGGGGAAAATGCCGAGCAGGCATTGCGCGACCAAGCTGTCCACGCCGTTGTCGTCGCCACGCCCACAAGTACTCACTACGCGCTGGCAAAAGAAGCGCTCGAGCGACGTAAGCATGTGCTGGTCGAAAAGCCGTTGACGACCGAAGTGAAGCAGGGGCTTGGACTTCTCGAGCTTGCCACGAGGCAGCGGCTGGTCCTAATGGTCGGCCACGTCTTCGTGTACAACCTTGGGATACGCAAGGTGAAAGAATATCTCGATGGCGGACATCTCGGGAAGGTGTACTACCTGTCGATGGTCCGTACAAATCTTGGGCCGATTCGCCTGGACGTGAACGCCGCGTGGGACCTTGCGGCGCACGATCTCTCCATCACCAATTACTGGCTCAGTGCGGAACCGCTAAGTGTATCGGCAATAGGCGGAACTTGGATAAATCAAGAGGTTGAAGACGCCGTTTTCGCCACCCTCAGATACCCCCAAGGCGTGCTGGTGAATCTACATGCCTCCTGGCTCAATCCTCGCAAGGCCCGCGACATCACGGTAGTTGGCGAAAGACGCATGCTGACCTTCGATGACATGAACCTCAACGAGCCACTGCGCATCTACGACAAACAGCTAAACGATGTGCGCACCCGGCCGACATATGTCGATTCGTTTGCTGCGTTCCGTGCAAGCATCCGCAAGGGCGATGTTACAGTTCCGAAGGTGCCACCCGGAGAGCCCCTGGCGACGCAGTGTGCGCACTTTGTCGAATGCATCGTAACAGGAAAGCAACCATTCACCGGTGGCCGCGAGGGGATCGCCGTGGTGCGCGCACTCGAGGCAATGCAACGTTCGATCCGTGCAGGTGGTCGCGAAGAGCAAGTAGCACTGTCATCTTGACGCCGCTGCCACGGTATTACCTAAATAGGCAGTCGCGCCGCGGCACCTCGCGTACTAGCACCGCGTTCGACGTTGTTTCTATTTTGACAGTCATATGGCGCTACCCATAATCGCCCCTCAGGAACACATAGCTGATGGACGTATCTCTTCTCGAGGATGTCTTGCAAAGAAGTTGCCGAAACGATACGGGCCTAAGCTGAGAAAACTTCTCCCGATACATCTTCGGCCATGAATTGGACGAAACGCGACTGGTTCTTCTGCCTGATTCTGGCGGTGGTCACGATGCTGGCATATCAGCCCGCGTGGCACGGGGGACTTTTATGGGATGACGACAACTGTACCACGCCTCTGGAGTTGCGTTCCGTGGATGGTTTGAGGCGAATCTGGTTCCAGCCAAGGGCAACCGCGCAATATTATCCTCTTCTTTTTAGTTCCTACTGGCTCCAGCAAAGGTTGTGGGGCGATTCTCCCAGCGGCTATCATTTGGTCAATCTTCTTCTGCACATCGGCTGTGTCGTGCTGGTGCTGAAGATCCTGCGTTTTTTGCGAATCCCAGGAGCGGAGCTGGCGGCCATCATCTTTGCTCTGCATCCGGTGAATGTGGAAACCGTGGCATGGATTTCGGAGCGTAAGAACGCGCTGTCAGGAATCTTCGCCCTGGCGGCGACCTTCTCGTATCTCAAGTTTGACGAGAACCGAAGCAGACGAAGTTACGCGCTGGCGATTGGGTTGTTCCTGTTAGGCTTGCTCAGTAAGACTGCGATTGTAACGCTGCCCTTAGCCTGGCTGGTGATTTTTTGGTGGAAACGAGGCGCGATCTCCTGGCGCCGCGATGTTGTACCCTCGATACCTTTCTTTTTTCTGGCGGTCGCAGCGGGATTGGTAACCCGGTGGTTTGAAAATACTGGCATCGGTTACAAGGCGACAATTCTGGATCTTTCCATGTTGGACCGCTGCCTGATCGCCGGGCGTGCCTTCTGGTTTCAATTGAGCAACTTGTTCTGGCCGTCGAACCTGATGTTCGTTTATCCGCGCTGGGAAATTAACGCCGCCCTGTGGTGGCAATATCTTTTTCCAATCGGTGTTCTGTTACTGCTGTTAATCTTGTGGAGCTTGCGGCGATGGTCGCGAGCTCCATTGGCCGGAGTGCTTGTCTATTTGTTGCTGCTATTACCGTCGCTGGGTTTTCTTAACATTTATTTTTTCATCTATTCGTTTGTAGCCGATCACTGGCAATATCTGGCTTGCCTGGGAATCATCACACCGTGCGCCAGTGGGATTGTTCTACTGACCGCGCGATTGAAAGCCTGGCAATCTTTGCTGGAGCCTGGAATCATGCTGGTCCTCGCGGGTGTGCTGTTCGTGCTCACCTGGCAACAAAGCCGGATGTACACCGACATCGAAACGCTTTATCGGACCACCATCGCCCGTAATCCTGAATGCTGGATGGCGCAGGTTAACCTTGGCAACATCCTTTACAAAGCGAACCGGATTCCTGGGGCAATGGACCTGTTTAAGCAGGCTTCGCGAATCAAACCTGCGGTAGCGCATTACAGCGTCGGCAACGCGCTTATGGACAAAGGCCGAACTTCAGAAGCAATAGAAGAATATCGCCAGGCATTGCGGATCAACCGTGATTATGCCGAGGCGTACAACAATCTCGGCGGCGCCTTATTGCTGATAGGCCGAACTTCAGAGGCAATAGATCAATTCGAGGAGGCGTTGCTGATTAATCCCGATTACGCCGAGGCGCAGAATAATCTGGGCAATGCCCTGGTCCAAACCGGCCGAGCTTTAGAGGCAATAGATCATTACAAGAACGCGTTGCGGATGACCCCTACTTCTCCTTCTGCGCATAATAACCTGGGAGCTGCTTTGGCACAGATGGGTCGAATTCCCGACGCGATAAAAGAAGTTAAAGCCGCGTTACGGATCAACCCTAACTATGTCGATGCCCGAAATAATTTGGCAAAGTTAGAAGCCTTGCAGAACAGCAGTCCAACAAAGATCAATCGGGATCTGTCGAATCATTGAAGCGTTATCTGGTCAAAATGGCAGGGCAATTGACCTCAATTGCCCGAGCGGATCAGGTGAACCGCGCTACCACGGACGGCCTAGCGGTTCGTCCCTGCTACATATTTTCTTGCCGATGGTAGGGCGCGTCACTCCCTGCGCGCCGTTCTTTGTCTTATCACGTTCGGCGTGCAGAGGACTGGCCGCCCTACCAATAAATCTTTTTTCATTGCAACAGCGGAGCGATGAGCGCGCGTTCCTCAGGCAAAAGGGGTTTCGCGCTGAGAAGGCGCGCGTCGTTGCGGGCGCCGTCTTCATAACCGTTGGCTGCCAGAATCGCGGCGCGCACTGCGAGCGCACCCGGCGGTTCGACGCCGGTGACCCGGGGCTCACGGATTGCGGCCAGCGCTTCCTGCTTCCGCCCGAGACGAAGACACGCCAGGCCGAGCGTTGC